>NZ_JBHVRK010000027.1:0-99426 GCF_042885845.1 Kitasatospora sp. NPDC058032
TGGCACGCTGTTGAGTTCTCAAGGAACGGACGCTTCCTTCGAGCCGCCTTCCAGCGGGCCCTCCGGGCGCTTCGTTCTTTCGTGTTTCCAGCTTACCAGATGTTTTCCGTGCCGTTCCCGGCGCTTCCTTCATCCAATTCGCTGGCGTCTTCCGCAGCTTGACGCCCCGTCCGACGTTTCAAACTCTAGCCGATCACCGCTCCGAAAAGCGAATCCGGCCGCAATTCCCGAAAATGCACACGCCGAATAGACCCCATGCCGGGGAGGCGTAGACATTTCCAAAGGATTGGCTGCTCCGGGACCGTCCGCGCCGATGCGTGTCCGGTGCTCCTTGCCGAGCGACTAGGGAACACTACGCCGGTTCTCGTCCGAAGGCAAACGCCAGGGAAACTCCCGGGCATGCCGCAGGCCGGCCCGCGCACCCACGGACCGGCCTGCGTCGCCCCCGACTCAGCTGTTGGTCGGGAAGCCGAGGTTGATACCGCCGTGCGACGGGTCCAGCCAGCGCTGGGTGACCGCCTTGCCGCGGGTGAAGAACTGCACGCCGTCCTGGCCGTACGCGTGAGTGTCGCCGAACAGCGAGGCCTTCCAGCCTCCGAAGGAGTAGTAGGCGACCGGGACCGGGATCGGCACGTTGATGCCGACCATGCCGACCTCCACCTCGTACTGGAAGCGCCGGGCCGCACCGCCGTCGTTGGTGAAGATGGCGGTGCCGTTGCCGTACGGGTTGGCGTTGATGAGGGCGAGGCCCTCGTCGTAGGAGGCGACCCGCACCACGGAGAGGACCGGACCGAAGATCTCGTCGGTGTAGACGGACATGCCGGGCTTCACGTGGTCGAACAGCGTGGGGCCGAGCCAGAAGCCGTCCGCGGTCGGCGTGCCGTCGCGGTCCTCGGCGGTGACCGGGTGCTTGCGGCCGTCGACGGCCAGCTCGGCGCCGTCGGCGAGGCCGGACTCCACGTAGGAGGTGACCTTGTCCCGGTGCTGGCCGGTGACCAGCGGGCCCATCTCCGACTCGCCGTTGCAGCCGGGGCCGACGGTGAGGGTGGCCATCCGCTGCTTGATCTTCTCCACCAGCTCGTCGCCGATCGGGTCGACGGCGACCAGGACCGAGACGGCCATGCAGCGCTCGCCGGCCGCGCCGAAGCCGGCGTTGACGGCGGCGTCGGCGCTGAGGTCGAGGTCGGCGTCAGGCAGGACCAGCATGTGGTTCTTGGCGCCGCCGAGGGCCTGCACGCGCTTGCCGTAGCGGGTGCCGGTCTCGTAGACGTAGCGGGCGATCGGGGTGGAGCCGACGAAGCTGACCGACTTGATGTCGGGGTGCTCCAGCAGGCGGTCGACCGCGACCTTGTCACCGTGCACGACGTTGAAGACGCCGTCGGGCAGACCGGCCTCCTTCCACAGCTCGGCAAGGAAGTTGGCGGCGGACGGGTCCTTCTCGGAGGGCTTGACGACCACGGTGTTGCCGGCCGCGATGGCGATCGGGAAGAACCACATCGGCACCATGGCCGGGAAGTTGAAGGGCGAGATGATCGCGACCGGGCCGAGCGGCTGGCGGATCGAGTAGACGTCGACGCCGGTCGAGGCCTGCTCGGTGTAGCCGCCCTTGAGCAGCTGCGGGATGCCGCAGGCGTACTCGACGACCTCCAGGCCGCGGGCGATCTCGCCGAGCGCGTCCGAGTGCACCTTGCCGTGCTCGGCGACGATGATCGAGGCGAGCTCGTCCTTGCGGGCGTTGAGCAGCTCGCGGAAGGAGAAGAGCACCGTGGCGCGCTTGGCGACCGAGGTGGTGCGCCACTCGGTGAAGGCCGAGGCGGCGGCGGCGACCGCCTGGTCGACCTCCACGACCTCCGCGAAGTCGACCTGGCCCGTGACCCGGCCGGTGGCCGGGTCGAAGATGTCACCGCGGCGGGGCGCGGCACCGGCGGTGGCGACCGGCCGGCCGCCGATCCAGTGGGTGATGTGCTTGCTCAAGGTCCGTCTGCCTCCGAAGTCGGGGCGGCCTGACGCCACCGGTCCCTGGTGTGGCGCCACCCGTCCGAGAACGGGCGGCGGGGTCACGGGGGCTACCGCGCTCACGTTCCAGTCTGCTGGCCGCTCCGGGCGGTCTCAACGAACAGGCTGACGGGGATCGAGGATTCAGCCTTACAGGTCGTCGGACAGAGCCGCCTTCCGGGTGACGGACGTCCGAGTTGGCCGAGTGGACGCTCAGGCCTCCTCCTGGTCCTCCAGGTAGGGATCGTGCAGGCCGTCCGCCGCCTCCTGCGTCTCCAGCAGGTCCAGCCGGAGGTCCTGCGCCCAGGCCAGTGCCCACCGCTTCAGTTCGTCGACCTCCCCGGCGGGCAGACCGCGTGCCCGGAACCGGCCGTCGGCGGCCTCGGCCAGCGTCTCCAGCCGCTCGGCGAGCGCGGTGGGCTGGAACTCGGTGTCCAGCCCGGTGGCCATGGCGAGCAGTTCGCCCTCGCGGTAGCAGGCGGTGAGCGCGTGCACGTCGATCAGGTCGCGGGGCAGGGCGCGGTCGACGAGCAGCGCGGTGGTGAGGGCGGCGGCGTCCTCCAGGGCGATGACGGTCACCGTCGGCGGGGTGTCGGACGGCCCGCCGAGGCCGATCCGGACCGGACGGTGGCCCAACGGCTCCTTGCGCAGCTCGACGGTGTGCGCCCGTCCGCCCAGGACGAGCCGCACCGAGAGCTGCTCCAGCCGGGGCGTGCCGGGACGCTCCGCGACCCCGCCGCCCGCCGCGCGGTAGGCGGCGGCCAGGTCGGCGGCGGTCTGCGGCAGATCGGTGGCACCGGCGGCCACCAGGGTGAGTCCGTCCTGGTCGCAGGCCAGGACGCCGTGGGCGCGCAGCGCGTGGCCGCCGGCCAGGGCGAGCCCGTGCCGGTCGCACACCGGCCGGGCCAGCTCGGCGAGGCGCAGCTGGGCCGGGCCCGGGTGGAGGGACGCGCCGACGGCGTCCGGGGCGGTGGTCACCCCTCCAGTCTGGCGCGCCGCGCGCGGCGGCGCGGCCGGACGGTCACCGGTCGCCGAGTGCGGCGGCGGCCTCGTGCAGGGCGAGTTCCAGGAGGACCGGGTCGCTGAGCCGTCCGGTGCCGTCGGGCGGGACGAGCCAGCGCACGCCCCCGCCGCGGCGGTAGGGGTGGGGGACGACGACCCAGGTGCCCTCCCCCGCGCAGCGCACGCCGGTGCCGATCCACCGGGCGGCGGTGCCGACGGGCACCAGGAAGCCGATGTGCTCGTCGCCGAAGTCGGCGAGGACCGGCCCGCAGGCGCCGGCGCCGAGGAGGTCGGCGGCCGGCCGGCCGAGTCGGGCGGGGACGGAGAGGACGTCCCAGTGCCGCCCGGCCGGGAGCAGCACCAGCCCGAGGCCGGTGCGCTCCCACTGCTCCCGGAAGGCCGCCGGGTCGGGTGCGGCCTGGGCCAGCCAGTCCAGTCCGGTGATCTCCATGTGCTGTCCCCGCTCTGCGCGTCGGTGCGTTCGGTGGCGGCGGAACGCGTGGAGACCCGCCGTCACCAACGAGAGGGGGACGGCGGGTCTCTCTTACACGCTTCGCGCCGCCGTCGACCCGTTCGGGGCAGCGGCCCGGGAAGTGGCGGGAATCAGCTGTCGAAGCCGAGCCCCATCCGGTCCAGGGTGCGCAGCCAGAGGTTGCGCCGCCCGCCGGTTCGGTCGGAGTGTTCCAGCGAGCGGGTGGTGATCCCGATGCCGGCCCAGCGGACCGGCTCGGGCGGGAACGGCAGCGGCTTGCGGCGGACCATCTCCAGTTCGGTGCGCTCGGTGCGCTCCCCCGCGAGCAGGTCGAGCATGACCTCGGCACCGAACCGGGTGGCGCCGACGCCGAGGCCGGTGAAGCCGGCGGCGTAGGCGACCTTGCCGCGGTGGGCGGTGTCGAAGAAGGCGGAGAACCTGCTGCAGGTGTCGATCGCGCCGCCCCAGGCGTTGGTGAAGCGCAGGCCCTCCAGCTGCGGGAAGCAGTGGAAGAAGTTCCGTGCCAGGGTGCGGAAGGTCTCCGGCCGCAGGTCGTACTCGTGCCGGAGGTGTCCGCCGAAGTGGTAGACGGCGTCGTAGCCGCCCCAGAGGATCCGGTTGTCGGCGGAGAGCCGGAAGTAGTGGAACTTGTTGGCGCTGTCGCTGAGTCCCTGGCGGCCCTGCCAGCCGATGGCCGCGAGCTGCTCGGCGGTGAGCGGCTCGGTCATCAGCGCGTAGTCGTACACCGGGACGATGTACGGGCGGACGCGCTTGAGCAGGGACGGGAAGGCGTTGGTGCCGAGCGCCACCTTGCCGGCCAGGACCCGGCCGTAGGGGGTGCGCACGGCCATGCCGGCGCCGTGCTCGCGCAGGGCGGTGGCCGGGGTGTGCTCGAAGATCCGCACGCCCTGGGCCAGGCAGGCCTGCTTGAGGCCCCAGGCGAGCTTGGCGGGGTGGACCATGGCCACGCCGTCCTTGTCCCAGATCCCGCCGAGGAAGGTCGGCGAGTCGACCTGGGCGCGCAGTTCGTCGCGGTCGAGCACGGTGATGTCGAGGCCGTAGCGGGCGACGGCCTCGGCCACCTCGTGCAGTTCGTCGAGCTGGTGCGGTTGGGTGGCGATGTCGATCTCGCCGGTGCGCTCCCACTCGGCGTCGATGCCGTGGCGCTCCAGGGTGCTCTCGATGCCGTCCAGGTTGGCGGCGCCGAGGCGTTCCAGCTGTCCGAGTTCGGAGGGCCAGCGCTGCAGGCCGTTGCCGAAGCCGTGGGTCAGGCTGGCCGCGCAGAATCCGCCGTTGCGCCCCGACGCGGCCCACCCCGCCTCCTTGCCCTCGACCAGGACGACGTCCAGTGCGGGGTCGCGCTCCTTGGCGATGAGCGCGGTCCAGAGGCCGGAGTAGCCACCGCCGACGACCAGCAGGTCGCAGGTGGTGTCGCCGACCAGGGCGGGCAGTGCCGCCGGCCGGCCCGGGTCCTCCAGCCAGAAGGGGGTGGGCCTGGCGTCACTGAGTGCGCGGGCGGAATCCATGCATTATCAGCCACTCTCTACACATTGGTGATGGTGATCGACCGCCTCCCGACGGTACGCCGGGCGGGCGGCCGGGCGGGTCAGGCGGTGGCCTTGCGGCGGTTCCCGAGCCACTGGCCGCCGACGGTGAGCGCGACGGCGGCGATGAACATCGCGGTGCCGATGACGTTGACCTGGACCGGGATGCCGCGCTGCGAGGCGCCCCAGACGAACATCGGGAAGGTGACCGTGGTCGGGCCCGAGTTGAACTGGGTGATGATGAAGTCGTCGAAGGAGAGCGCGAAGCTGAGCAGCGCGCCGGCCGCGATGCCGGGGGCGGCGAGCGGCAGGGTGACCCGCAGGAAGGTCTGCACGGGGGTGGCGTAGAGGTCCTGGGCGGCCTGTTCGAGCCTCGGGTCCATGCTCATCACGCGGGCCTTGACCGCCGTCACCACGAAGCTGAGGCAGAACATGATGTGCGCGATGAGGATGGTGGTGAAGCCGAACGGGATGCGCATGTTGAGGAAGAGGGTGCCCAGCGAGGCGGCCATCACGACCTCGGGCATCGCCATCGGCAGGAAGATCATCGCACTGGTGGCGGCCTTGCCGCGGAAGCGGTAGCGGGCCAGGGCGAAGGCGACCATGGTGCCGAGCACGGTGGCGCCGATGGTGGCGGAGACCGCGATCCGCAGGCTGAGCGAGAGCGACTGGCACATGTCGGCCACGCCGCAGGGATCGGTCCAGGCGTCGGTGGAGAACTCGTTCCACTCGTAGTTGAACTTGCCGACCGGCTTGTTGAACGAGAAGGCCAGCACGACGAGGTTGGGCAGCACCAGGTAGGCGAGGGCCAGCAGGCCGGCCAGTACCACCAGGTTGCGGCGGATCCAGGCGATCACTCGGGACATCAGACCAGTTCCTCCGTCCCGGCCTTGCGCATGTAGACCGTCACGATGCCCAGGATCAGGGCCATCAGGATGAAGCTCAGCGCGGCCGCGGTGGGGTAGTCGAGCACGTTCAGGAACTGCTTCTGGATGCCGTTGCCGACCATCTGCTCGCTCGGCGAGCCCAGCAGCTGGGCGTTGATGTAGTCGCCGGAGGCGGGGATGAAGGTGAGCAGGGTGCCGGCGACCACGCCGGGCAGCGAGATCGGAAAGGTCACCTTGCGGAAGGTGGTGAACGGGCGGGCGTAGAGGTCGCCGGCGGCCTCGTGCAGGCGCGGGTCGATCCGCTCCAGCGAGGTGTACAGCGGCAGGATCATGAACGGCAGGAAGTTGTAGGTGAGGCCGCAGACCACGGCGAGCGGGGTGGCGAGCACCCGGTCCCCCTCGGTGAGACCGAGGGCGGAGGTGACGTCGAGGACGTGCAGGGCGTCGAGCGCGCCGACCACCGGGCCGCCGTCCGAGAGGATGGTCTTCCAGGCGAGGGTGCGGATCAGGAAGCTGGTGAAGAACGGCGCGATGACCAGGATCAGCATGACATTGCGCCAGCGCCGGCTCACCTTGAAGGCGATGGTGTAGGCGAGCGGGTAGCCGATGGCGAGGCAGAGCACGGTGGCGGTGGCGGCGTAGCCGAACGAGCGCACGAAGTGCCACTTGTACTCGACCAGGGCGTCCCAGTAGGTGGCGAGGTGCCAGGTGACGCGGAAGCCGTCCTCCAGCGAGCCGGTCTGCAGCGAGGTGGAGCCCTGGTAGACCAGCGGCACCGCGAAGAAGACGACCAGCCAGGCTATGCCGGGCAGCAGCAGCCAGTACGGGGTGAGCCGGCGCCGGGGCTTGGGCTCCGCCGCGGGGAGGGGGACGACCTGGGGTGGCGCGGCCGGGGTGGTGGCGGTCATGCGGCGGCCTCCCCGGTGCCCGCGTCGATCGCCTGGGCGGCGTCCAGGGCGAAGGAGTGGGCCGGGTTCCAGTGCAGCACGACGGGGGCGCCGGGGACGATCCGGGCGTCGCGCTCCATGTTCTGCTCGAAGACGGTGACCTCCTGGCCGCCGTCGGTGCGCACCAGGTACTGGGTGGAGACGCCGATGAAGCTGGAGTCGACGACGGTGCCGGCGAGCCGGTTGCGGCCGTCGGCGACCTCGGTGGAGCCGTGCTCGATGGTGATCTTCTCCGGCCGCACGCCGAGGTGGACCCGGGTGGCGCCGGTGGCGCAGCGGGCCCTGGGGACGGTGAGCCGGGCGCCGGCGGCGGTGAGCAGCAGGTCCTCGCCGGCGCCGCCGGTGACCTCGGCGGCCAGCAGGTTGGACTGGCCGAGGAAGTTGGCCACGAAGGTGGTGGCGGGGTTCTCGTAGAGCTCGGCGGGGGCGCCCAGCTGCTCGACCCGGCCGCCGTTCATCACCGCGATGGTGTCGGCCATGGTCATGGCCTCCTCCTGGTCGTGGGTGACGTGCACGAAGGTGATGCCGACCTCGGTCTGGATCCGCTTGAGCTCCAGCTGCATCTGGCGGCGGAGCTTGAGGTCGAGGGCGCCGAGCGGCTCGTCGAGGAGCAGCACCTGGGGGTGGTTGATGAGCGCGCGGGCGACGGCGACGCGCTGCTGCTGGCCGCCGGAGAGCTGGTGCGGCTTGCGCCGGGCGTACTGGCCGAGCTCGACCAGTTCGAGCATCTCGTCGACCTGCTTCTTGACGTCCTTCTTGCCGCGGCGGCGCAGGCCGAAGGCGACGTTCTCGAAGATGTCGAGGTGCGGGAAGAGCGCGTAGCTCTGGAAGACGGTGTTCACCGGCCGCTTGTACGGGGGGAGCGCGGTGACGTCCTGGCCGCCGATCAGGACGGTGCCGCTGGTGGGCTCCTCCAGGCCGGCGATCATCCGCAGGGTGGTGGTCTTGCCGCAGCCGGAGGCGCCGAGCAGGGCGAAGAAGGAGCCCTGCGGGACGGTCAGGTCCAGCGGGTGGACGGCGGTGAAGGAGCCGTAGGTCTTGCCGATGCCGGTGAGGCGGACGTCGCCGCCGGCGGCCGCGGAGCTCTGCTGCTCTGTCATGGGTGGTGTCTCTCTGGTTTTCTCTGCCGTCAGTGGGGGTCAGGCGCCGATGAGCTTGGAGAACTTCTCCTCGAAGTCGCTCTCCTCGGTCTCGGTGAGGGTCCGGAAGACGTGCGCCTTGGCCGCCATCTCGGGGGTGGGGACGACCAGCGGGTTGGCCGCGCTGTCCGGGGCGATGGCGGCCAGCTCCTCCTTCATGCCGGCGACGGCGGAGACGAAGCCGATGCCCGCGGTCAGCCGGGCCGCGATCTTCGGCTGGTAGTAGAAGTCGATCAGCTTCTCGGCGTTCGTCTTGTGCTGGGCCTTGGCCGGGACCAACAGGTTGTCGGTGCTGCTCACGAAGCCCTTCTCGGGGATGGCGAACTCGATGTCGGGGTTGTCGGCCCGCAGCTGGATCAGGTCGCCGCCCCAGGCGACGCAGGCCGCGATGTCGCCGGAGGAGAGCTCCTGGCCGTAGTCGTTGCCGGTGAAGCGGCGGATCTGCTTGTTGTCGACGGCCTTCTGCAGCCGGGCGACGGCGGCCCCGTAGTCGTCGGCGGTGAACTTCGCCGGGTCCTTGCCCATGTCCAGCAGGGTGATGCCGATGCTGTCGCGCATCTCGGAGAGGAAGGTCACCCGGCCCTTGAGGTCGGGGTCCTCCAGCAACTGGGCGACGCTGGTGACCTCCTTCCCCTTGGTGGCCCGCTTGTTGTAGGCGACGACCACCTGGATGCCGGCCCACGGGTAGCTGTAGAGCCGGCCCGGGTCCCAGTCCGGGGCGCGGAAGCGGGAGTCGACGGTGGTGATCGCGGTGGTGACGTTGGCCGGGTTGAGCTTCTGCGCCCAGCCGAGGCGGATCATCCGAGCGGCCATCCAGTCGGTGAGCACCATCAGGTCGCGGCCGGTGTCCTGGCCGGCCGCGAGCTGCGGCTTGACCTTGCCGAAGAACTCGACGTTGTCGTTGACGTCCTCGGTGTACTTGACCTTGATCCCGGTGGCGGCCGTGAAGGCCTCCAGGGTGCCGTGCTTCTCCTTGTCGTTCTCGTCGGCGTCGATGTAGAGCGGCCAGTTGGAGAAGTTCACCTCCCGCTCGCTCTCCGAGAGGTCCTTGGCGGCGTTCGCGGTGGAGTCGCCGGTCCCGTTGACGGTCCTGGCCGGCGGGATGCCGCAGGCGGCCAGTGAGCCCGCGCCGGCGGTGAGGGCGGCGGCGCGCAGCACGGTACGCCTGCTGAGGGCGGCCCGGCCACTGGTCAGACTGCGTTCCCAGGCCTTGCGGACCGGTTCCGACAGTCCGTCGGTGAGCTCGTTGAACGCCATGGGACGGGCCTCCTGGGGGGCGAAGGGGGTGTGGGGGACCACCCGGTCCGGTTATCTGTCTCCGAAGACGGTGCGGTGCCAGTCCTTGCGGGCGACCGCGGTGGTGTCGAACATGACGTGCTTGACCTGGGTGTACTCGTCCAGCGAGTACTGCGACATGTCCTTTCCGTAGCCGGAGGACTTGTAGCCGCCGTGCGGCATCTCGCTGATGATCGGGATGTGGTCGTTGACCCAGACGCAGCCGGCCGCGATCTCGCGGGTGGCGCGCAGCGAGCGGTGCACATTGCCGGTCCAGGCCGAGGCGGCCAGGCCGTAGGGGGTGTCGTTGGCCAGCCGCAGGCCCTCGTCGTCGCTGTCGAAGGGCAGCACGACCAGGACCGGCCCGAAGATCTCGCCCTGGACGACCTCGCTGTCCTGGGCGGCGCCGGTGATCAGGGTGGGGCGGTAGTAGGCGCCGCGGGTGAGGTCGCTGCCGTCGTGGCCCTTCGCGGGGGCGGCGCCGCCGGTGACCACGGTCGCGTAGCCGCGGGCGCGCTCGACGAAGCCGGCCACCCGGTCGCGGTGGGTGAAGGAGACCAGCGGGCCGAGGTCGGTCCGCGGGTCGAGCGGGTCGCCCAGCCGGATCGCGCCGTACAGCTCGGCCACTCCGGCCACGAAGGCGTCGTAGAGCGGCCGCTGGACGTAGGCGCGGGTGGCCGCGGTGCAGTCCTGACCGCCGTTGATCAGCGAGGCGGCGACCGCGCCGTGCACGGCGGCGTCCAGGTCGGCGTCGTCGAAGACCACGAACGGGGCCTTGCCGCCGAGCTCCAGGTGGGTGCGCTTGACGGTCGCGGTGGCGAGTTCGGCGACCCGCTTGCCCACCGCGGTGGAGCCGGTGAAGGAGACCATGGCGACGTCCGGGTGCGCGACCAGGTGCTCCCCCGCGACCCGCCCCGCGCCGGTGACGACGTTGACCACGCCGTCCGGGATGCCGGCCAGGGTGCAGGCCCGGGCGAACATCAGCGAGGTCAGCGGGGTCAGCTCGGCCGGCTTGAGGACGATGGTGTTGCCCGCCGCGATGGCCGGCAGGACCTTCCAGGCGGCCATCTGCAGCGGGTAGTTCCAGGGCGAGATCGAGCCGACCACGCCGATCGCCTCGCGCCGCACATACGAGGTGTGGTCGCCGGAGTACTCGCCCGCGGCCTTGCCCTCCAGGTTGCGGGCGGCCCCGGCGAAGAAGGCGGTGTTGTCGATGGTGCCGGGCACGTCGAACTCGGTGGAGAGCTTGATCGGCTTGCCGGTCTGCGCGGTCTCGACCCGGGCCAGGTCCCCGGCCGCGTCGGTGAGGATCGCGGCCAGCCGGGTCAGGGCCTCGGAGCGGGCGCCGGGGGTGGCACCGGCCCACCCGGGCAGGGCGGCCCGGGCGGCGGCCACGGCCTCGTCGACCTGCTCGGTGGAGGCCAGGGCGACCTCCTCGACGACGCTGCCGTCGGCCGGGTTGACGACCTGGAAGGGAGCACCGCTCCCCCGGCTCCGCCGGCCCGCGATGTACTGCGCGCCCGCGCCGAAGTCGGTCAGGTCCATAACTTCCTCCAAGTCCCGGTGGTTCGTGTGCCGCACGGACGGCCGTGCCGGCCCCGCCGTGCCGCACTCGTCGGCGGGCCGAGGGCCGCACCGGCGCCCTCCGACCGAACGGGCCGGGTGCGGGGGCGCGGGGTGCGGGGATCCGGTGCGGGGCATCAAACCGGCTGATCACCGGTGCTGTCCAGGTCTCACCATTGCCGACTCGCTGACCATGCCCGCTGCCGCGGGGGCGTGACAAGGGTCACTGCGACAACCTCGACGCGAAGCGCCTTACAAGGTGCAAGGCTTCGGGCAGGGCAACAGATCGTCGCCGCGATGGATGATTGCCTGACACTCTGAACCCTGGAGGCCGCGTTGCTCCCCACCGTCGCCCATGTGCTCGACCTGGAGGTGATGCGCCGCGGCCTGCCCCAGGTGGTGGCCGGCGCCGACCACCTGGAACGTCCGGTCCGCTGGGTGCACGTCAGCGAGCTGCCCGACGTCGCGGGCATGCTGCAGGGCGGCGAGCTGGTGCTGAGTACCGGCATCGCCCTGCCCGAGGACCGCGAGGGGCTGGCCCGGTACGTGCGCGAGCTCGCCGACATCGGCGCCGCCGGGCTGGTCATCGAGTACGGCCGGCGCTACTTCGACACCCTGCCGCGGGCCCTGGTGCACGCCGCCGAGCAGCGCGGACTGCCGCTGATCGCGCTCCGCCGCGAGCTGCGCTTCGTCGCCGTCACCGAGGCGGTGCACGCCCTGGTGGTCAACGCCCAGCTGGAGCAGCTGCGCACCTCGGAGGCGATCCACCAGGTCTTCAACGAGCTGGTCGTGGAGGGCGCCGAACCGTCCGAGGTGGTCCGGCAGGTGGCCCGGATCGCGGGCTCGCCGGTCGTCCTGGAGAACCTCGCCCACCAGGTGCTCACCCACGACCCCGCCGGGCGGCCCGAGGCCGAGCTGCTGGAGGACTGGGAGCGCCGCTCGCGGGGCGTGCGGCCGACCGGGCGCACCGGCCACGACCCCCGCAGCGGCTGGCTGGTCA
The DNA here is from genome assembly GCF_042885845.1 of Kitasatospora sp. NPDC058032. Taxonomy (NCBI): domain Bacteria; kingdom Bacillati; phylum Actinomycetota; class Actinomycetes; order Kitasatosporales; family Streptomycetaceae; genus Kitasatospora; species Kitasatospora sp. NPDC058032. The sequence goes on from NZ_JBHVRK010000027.1 coordinate 11,825, forward strand.
CCACCGTCGGCGCCCGCGGCCAGGACTGGGGGCGGCTGGTGCTGGTGCAGGAGCCGGGACCGCTGCCGGAGGGCGGCCCGCACCCGTACACCATGCTGCTGGAGCGCGGCGCCTCCGCGCTGGCGCTCAACCGGCTGGTGGTCCGCGACCGGGAGAGCCTGGAGCGGCAGACCCACCGCACCCTGCTCTCCGGCATCCTCACGCATGCGCTGACCGTCTCCGACGTGGCGCTGCGCGCCCAGGCGCTCGGCGTCCCGCTGGAGGGACGGCGGCTGGTCGGCGCGGTGCTGCGCCAGCGACGCGGCCCGATCCCCGCCGCGCTGGAGGCACAGGCCCGGCTGCGCGACTTCACCGAACTCGCGGCGAGCGCCGTCCGCACCTGCCGGCTCTCCGCGCTGGTCGGCGCGCTGGACGACGAGGGCGTCGGCGTGCTGATCGCGCTCGGCCCGCAGCAGGACGAGCACGCCGCGCTGGACGCCTTCGCCGCGGCGCTGCGCCGGCTGGCCGCCGAGGCGGCCCGGGACCCGGCCGCGCCGGCGCCGGTGGTCGCGGTCGGCTCCTCGGTCGGCTCGGTCCGCGACGCCCGGCGCACCCTGCTGGAGGCCACCCAGGTCGCCGACGCCGCGCTGCACGACGGGCCCGGCGGCCGGGCGGCGTCGTACTACCGGCTGCCCGACGTACGGCTGCGCGGCCTGCTGCACCTGCTGCGCGACGACGCCCGGCTGCAGACCTACGTGGAACGGGAGCTGGGCCCGCTGCTCGCCTTCGACGCCGAGCACAACGGCCAGCTGGTGCAGATGCTGCGGATCTACCTGGAGCAGGGCCGGAACAAGTCCGCGGCCGCCGACGCCGCGCACCTGTCCCGGCCGTCCTTCTACGACCGGCTGCACAAGGTCGAGCGGATCCTGGGCGTCGACCTCGACCAGGTCGAGTCCTGCCTCTCCCTGCACGTCGCCCTGCTCGCGCTGGACGCCGTGCGCCGGTGACCGTGCGCCGCGACGGCGGACGCCTAGCTAGACGCCGGTGATCCGGGTCCACACCTTGTGCAGGGCGGGCCGCTCGGCGGAGGTGACGTCGCGCATGGTGTGCAGCCGGGCGCGCATCTCCTCGGTCGGGAAGACCAGCGGGTGCTCCGCCAGCTCCGCCTTCTCCCGGTCCCCGCTGGCCGCCAGCACCTCGCGGGCGGCCGGCACCGGGCAGATGTACTGCACGGCGGCGGCCAGCTCGGCGGCCACCTCGGGCCGGTAGTAGTGGTCGATCAGCAGCTCGGCGTTGCGCTTGTGCACGGCCCGGTTGGGGATCAGCAGGCTCTCCGCCCACAGCTCGCCGCCCTCCTCCGGGACCACGAAGGCGATGTCCGGGTTCTCGGCGGTGAGCTGGACGGCGTCACCCGAGTACGCCTGGCAGGCCAGCGCGGCGCCGGAGGCCAGGTCGCTGGTGTAGTCGTTGCCGGTGAAGCGGCGCACGTGCCGGCTGTCGACCATCCGCTGCACCAGGTCCATCGCCCGGTTGGCGTCGTCCTCGGTGAAGGCCGTGATGTCGGCGCCGTGCGAGAGCATCAGCAGGCCGAGCGCCTCGTCCAGCCCGGCGAACAGGGTGACCCGGCCCTTCAGGTCGGGCGCCCACAGGTCGGAGACGGACTTCAGCTCGCGGCCCAGCTCCTTGCGGTTGTAGGCGATCCCGGTGATCCCGGACTGCCAGGGCACGCTGTGCCGGCGCCCGGGGTCGACGGCCGGGTCGGCCAGCTGCGGGTCCAGCTGCGCCGTGACGTTGGGCAGGTTGGCCCGGTCGACGGCCTGCACCCAGCCGAGCCCGATGTAGCGGCCGACCATCCAGTCGCTGACCACCATCAGGTCGCGGCCGGGGTCGGTGCCCTGGGTGAGCACCGGCCCCATCTTGCCGAAGAACTCGTCGTTGTCGTTGATGTCCTCGGTGTAGGTGACCTTGATCCCGGTCCGCTCGGTGAAGTCGTCCAGGGTCGGGCGTCCGCCGTCGTCGTCGACGTCGATGTACTGGGTCCAGTTGGAGAAGCCCAGCCGCTTCTCGCCCTCCGAGCGGTCGGGGGCGGAGCGGCGGTCCTCGTCCACGTAGGCGGCCGGGATGCCGCAGCCGGTCAGGGCCGCGGTCCCGAACAGTCCGGCGGTGGCGCCGAGCATCCGGCGGCGGGTCGGACGGCGGGCCCCGCTCGGGCGGCGGGTCGGGGTGGTGCTGGGCATGGTGGGGCCTCCGGGGCGTGGAACGGCCCCGGACGCACGGGGGTGGCGCCCGGGGCCGTTCTGTCGGTGGGTCAGACGGTGTGCGCGTCGGTGAGCGACAGCACCTCGTCGAGGACGGCGAGGCCGGTCTTCGCCTCCTCCTCGGTGACGGTGCACGGCGGGACGACGTGGAAGCGGTTCATGTTGACGAACGGCCACAGCCCGCGCTGCTTGCAGGCGGCGGCCAGCTCGGCCATCGGCGCGTTGGCGGCGCCGGCCGCGTTGTACGGCACCAGCGGCTCGCGGGTCTCCCGGTCCTTCACCAGGTCGAGTGCCCAGAAGACGCCGAGGCCGCGCACCTCGCCGACGGACGGGTGGCGCTCGGCCAGCTCGCGCAGGCCGGGGCCGAGCACGGTCTCGCCGATGTGCTTGGCGTTCTCGACGATGCCCTCCTCGGCCATGGTGTTGATGGTCGCCACCGCGGAGGCGCAGGCCAGCGGGTGGCCGGAGTAGGTGAGCCCGCCGGGGAACGCGCGCTCGGCGAAGGTGGCGGCGATCTCGGCGCTGATCGCCACGCCGCCGAGCGGCACGTAGCCGGAGTTGACGCCCTTGGCGAAGGTGAGCAGGTCCGGGGTGACGCCCCAGTGGTCGGCGGCGAACCACTCACCGGTGCGGCCGAAGCCGGCCATCACCTCGTCGAGGATGAAGACGATGCCGTAGCGGTCGCAGATCTCCCGGACGCCGGCCAGGTAGCCGGGCGGCGGGACGAGGATGCCCGCGGTGCCGACCACGGTCTCCAGGATGATCGCGGCGACGGTCCCGGGACCCTCGAAGGCGAGGATCTGCTCCAGGTGGGCCAGCGCGCGCTCGCACTCCTGCGCCTCGTTCTCGGCGTGGAAGTTGGAGCGGTACGGGTACGGGCCCCAGAAGTGCACGATGCCGGAGACGCCGGTCTCGTTGGCCCACCGGCGCGGGTCGCCGGTCAGGGCGATCGCGTTGGCGGTGGCGCCGTGGTACGAGCGGTAGGTGGAGAGCACCTTCTGCCGGCCGGTGTGCAGCCGGGCCAGCCGGATGGCGTTCTCGTTGGCCTCGGCGCCGCCGTTGGTGAAGAAGATCTTGTCGAGGTCGCCCGGGGTGCGCTCGGCGATCAGCCGGGCGGCCTCGCTGCGCGACTCGACCGCGAAGCCGGGGGCGATGGTGCAGAGCTTCGCCGCCTGCTCCTGGATCGCCGCGACCACCTTCGGGTGCTGGTGCCCGATGTTGGTGTTGACCAGCTGGGAGGAGAAGTCCAGGTAGCGGTTGCCGTCGTAGTCCCAGAAGTACGAGCCCTCGGCGCCGGCCACCGCGAGGGGGTCGATCAGCGCCTGGGCGGACCACGAGTGGAAGACGTGCGCGCGGTCGGCGGCCTTGACGGCCTGGCCGGCGGCTGAGTCAGCGGTGGGGATGCTCATGCGGCAAGGCTAGAGAGTCGTCGGACCGAAATGGAGGTCCATCCTGTCAGCCGGTCGTGCCGCCCACCGACAGGGTGCAAAGGCAGAGGGCCCGGGTCACGAAGACCCGGGCCCTACGTCCGACCACGCGATCAATGTCTCATCAGATCGCGGTCATACAGCGCCGACGGTCATGACCCGCTAGATCGCGGTCATGACGTGCTTCACGCGGGTGTAGTCCTCGAAGCCGTAGGAGGAGAGGTCCTTGCCGTAGCCGGACTTCTTGAAGCCACCGTGCGGCATCTCGGCGACCAGCGGGATGTGGGTGTTGATCCAGACGCAGCCGAAGTCCAGGCGGCGCGACATCCGCATGGCACGGGCGTGGTCCTTGGTCCACACCGAGGAGGCCAGCGCGAACTCGACACCGTTGGCGTAGCCGACGGCCTGCTCCTCGTCGTTGAACTTCTGCACGGTGATGACCGGGCCGAAGACCTCGTTCTGGATGATCTCGTCGTCCTGCTGCAGGCCGGAGACGACGGTCGGGGCGTAGAAGTAGCCCTTGTCGCCGACCCGGTGGCCGCCGGCCTCGACCTTGGCGTGCTCCGGCAGGCGCTCGATGAAGCCGGAGACCTGCTTCAGCTGGTTGGCGTTGTTCAGCGGGCCGTACAGCACGTCCTCGTCGTCCACGCCACCGGTCTTGGTCTCGGCGGCGGCCTTGGCCAGCGCCTCGACGAAGGCGTCGTGGATCGACTCGTGCACCAGCACGCGGGTGGCGGCGGTGCAGTCCTGGCCGGCGTTGAAGAAGCCCGCCACCGAGATGCCCTCGACGGCCTCGGCGATGTCGGCGTCCTCGAAGACCACGACCGGGGCCTTGCCGCCCAGCTCCAGGTGGACGCGCTTGACGTCCTTGGAGGCGGACTCGGCGACCTGGATGCCGGCGCGCACCGAGCCGGTGATGGAGGCCATCGCCGGGGTGCTGTGCTCGACCATCAGACGGCCGGTCTCGCGGTCGCCGCAGATCACGTTGAAGACGCCGGCCGGCAGCTCCAGCTCCTTGAGCACGCCGCCGATGATCTCGGCCAGCAGCACGGTGGAGGCCGGGGTGGTGTCGGAGGGCTTCAGCACCACGGTGTTGCCGGCGGCGATGGCCGGGGCGAACTTCCAGACGGCCATCATCATCGGGTAGTTCCACGGCGCGACCTGGGCGCAGACGCCGACCGGCTCGCGGCGGACGATCGAGGTCATGCCGTCCATGTACTCACCGGCGGCCTTGCCCTCCAGCAGGCGGGCGGCACCGGCGAAGAACCGGATCTGGTCGACCATCGGGCCGATCTCCTCGGAGAGGGTCAGCGCCCGCGGCTTGCCGGTGTTGCGACACTCGGCGTCCACCAGCTCGTCGGCCCGGTCCTCGACCCGGTCGGCGATCTTGAGCAGCACCTTCTGCCGGGTGCTCGGGGTGGTGTCCCGCCAGACCGGGAACGCGGCCGCGGCGGACTCCATGGCGGCGTCCACGTCGGAGGCACCGGACAGCGGGGACGTCGCGTAGACCTCGCCGGTGGTGGGGTCGACGATGTCGAGCGTGCGGCCGTCGGCCGCATCGACGAACTCACCGTTGATGTAGTTGCGCAGCGTGCGAAGGTCGCTCACGGGTCTCTCCTCGGTCTCGGCCTGCGGCGTTGCAGAATCCGGCGCCATGGTACGTCGGTCGGACCGGCCGACGAAGGGCGCCGAGTGGCCGCGCCGCAAGTGCCGCGGTCCACTGGTTTGGCGGAATGCGCACGGCGCTGCGGGGCCGCGCGCGTACCGTAGCCAGGGTAGCCCGACGACTGCCGGTATCGACAGGCCGACGGCGCGCGAACGATGAAATCCGCATGCGTTTTCCAAGATCGCGACGAAATCAGCAGTTTCCTCGCTTGCGAACACGGGAACGATCGGGCACAGTGGCGGCGTGGCCAACCGCGACCGGAACGCCAGCGTTCCCCTCGACGCCGCCTCCAAGGCGATCATCGAGCAGCTCCAGGAGGACGGGCGCCGCCCGTACGCCGCCATCGGCAAGGCCGTCGGCCTGTCCGAGGCAGCCGTGCGGCAGCGCGTCCAGAAGCTGCTCGACCAGGGCGTGATGCAGATCGTCGCCGTCACGGACCCGCTCACCGTCGGCTTCACCCGCCAGGCGATGGTCGGAATCCGGGTCGAGGGCGACATCGAACCCGTCGCCGACGCGTTGGCCGCCCTCGACGAGGTCGATTACGTCGTCTGCACCGCGGGCTCGTTCGACCTCCTGGCCGAACTGGTCTGCGAGGACGACGAGCACCTGCTCGAAATGATCAACAAGCGCATCCGCGCGCTTCCCGGCGTGCGGAGCACCGAGAGCTTCGTTTACCTGAAGCTCCGGAAACAGACCTACACCTGGGGCACCCGATGACAGCCGACCCGGCGCAGAAGGACCTTTCCAAGACCGCCTACGACCACCTGTGGATGCACTTCACCCGCATGTCGTCGTACGAGAACTCTCCCGTGCCGACCATCGTCAAGGGCGAGGGCACCTACGTCTGGGACGACAAGGGGCGCAAGTACCTCGACGGCCTCGCCGGCCTGTTCGTCGTCCAGGCCGGCCACGGCCGTGAGGAGCTCGCCGAGGCCGCCGCCAAGCAGGCCAAGGAGCTCGCCTTCTTCCCGGTGTGGAGCTACGCCCACCCGAAGGCCGTCGAGCTGGCCGAGCGCCTGGCCAACTACGCCCCGGGCGACCTGAACAAGGTCTTCTTCTCCACCGGTGGCGGCGAGGCCGTCGAGACCGCCTGGAAGCTCGCCAAGCAGTACTTCAAGCTGACCGGCAAGCCGACCAAGTACAAGGTCATCTCGCGCGCCGTCGCCTACCACGGCACCCCGCAGGGCGCCCTGTCGATCACCGGCCTGCCGGGCCTGAAGGCCCCGTTCGAGCCGCTGGTGCCGGGCACCCACAAGGCGCCGAACACCAACATCTACCGCGCCCCGGCCTTCCTCGAGGGCCCCGACGGCACGGTCGACCCCGAGGCCTACGGCCGCTGGTGCGCCGACGAGATCGAGGTGGCCATCCTCAACGAGGGCGCCGAGACCGTCGCGGCCGTCTTCGTCGAGCCGGTGCAGAACGCCGGTGGCTGCTTCCCGCCGCCGCCCGGGTACTTCCAGCGCCTGCGCGAGATCTGCGACCGCCACGACGTGCTGCTGGTCTCGGACGAGGTCATCTGCGCCTTCGGCCGCCTGGGCACCATGTTCGGCGCCGACAAGTTTGGCTACCAGCCCGACATGATCACCTGCGCCAAGGGCATGACCTCGGGCTACTCCCCGATCGGCGCCACGATCATCTCGGACCGCCTGGCCGAGCCGTTCTACAAGGGCGACAACACCTTCCTGCACGGCTACACCTTCGGTGGCCACCCGGTCTCCTCCGCGGTGGCGCTGGCCAACCTCGACATCTTCGAGCGCGAGGGCCTGAACCAGCACGTGCTCGACAACGAGTCGGCCTTCCTGAACACCCTGGGCAAGCTGCGCGACCTGCCGATCGTCGGCGACGTCCGCGGCAACGGCTACTTCTACGGCATCGAGCTCGTGAAGGACAAGGTCACCAAGGAGTCGTTCAACGACGAAGAGGTCGAGCGCGTCCTCTACGGCTTCCTGTCGAAGGCCCTCTTCGACAACGGCCTGTACTGCCGCGCCGACGACCGTGGCGACCCGGTCATCCAGCTGGCCCCGCCGCTGATCTCGAACCAGTCGACCTTCGACGAGATCGAGCAGATCCTGCGGACCAGCCTCACCGACGCGTGGGCGAAGCTCTAACCCTTCGGCTTTCTTCCCCACCCTCAGTCACAGGGCGGTCCCGCTTCGGCGGGGCCGCCCTGCGGCGTTCCGTCGAACGGCGGCGGGGCAGTGCGTTCATCGGACCGCACTTCGGATCAAACACGCCTGATTAAGGGCGATTTGCCCCGGATGGAGCAGTGTGCCGCGCCCGCGCCCAGGCCCGATCGTTCTAATCTGACGACTGTCATATCCCTGCGGCCCCCCAGGACGGAACCTCATGGCAGCGGCCCCTCCTGACAATGACGTGCTGTGGGCCCGGGGGATCGTCAAGTCCCATCACGGCACCCCCGCGCTGCGCGGCGTCTCGCTCGGGGTCCGGGAGGGCGAGGTCCTCGCCGTCACCGGCCCGCGCGGCTCCGGCAAGAGCACCCTGCTCGGCTGCCTCTCCGCGCTGCTCCCCGTCGACGAGGGCGAGGTCTGGTTCAACAGTGCCCCCGTGCACACGCTCGGCCGGGCCGGCCGGGAACGGCTGCGCCGCGACCGCTTCGGCTTCGTCGGCTCCGAGCCGCACCTGGTTCCCGAACTGACCGCCCGGGAGAACGTCGCCCTGCCGCTGCTGCTGGCCGGCGCCGGTGGCAAGGCCGCCCACACCGCCGCCGACGAGTGGCTGGAGCGCCTGGACATCGGCGAACTCGCCAAGGTCCGGCCCGACCGGCTGCAGCAGAGCCAGCGCCAGCGGATCGCCGTCGCCCGGGCCCTCGCCCCGCTCCCGCCGGTCGTCTTCGCCGACGACCCCACCGCTCCGCTGCACCGCGACACCGCCGAGCAGGTCCTGCGGATACTGACCAGCGCGGCCCGCTCCCACCAGCTCACCCTCGTGCTGGCCACCCACGACCCGGAACTCGTCCGGTACGCGGACCGCGCCGTCGCCCTCGTCGACGGACGCCTCACCGGCCCCGTCACGCCCGTGCCGCGCACCGCCGTCACCGGGACCGCCGCAGGCACCGCCGGGGTCACCACCGTCCCGGCCGCCGGCCGCTGAGGGGGCCGAGGTGTTCTATCTCCGTCTGGTCCGCGGCTACCGGGCCCTGGACCTCGGCCGCTGGCTGGTGACCGCCCTGGCCGGCGCGATCGTCGCGGCCTTCCTGCTGCGCGCCCTCGGCCGGGCGATGAGCGACCCGGCCGCCGGCCCCGACGCCCTCGTCCGGCTGCTCTGGTGCCTGCCGCCGCTGGCCGCGGTCGCCTGGTTCGCCGCCGTCGCCGCCCGGGCGCTGCCCGCCCGGCGGGCCGAACGGATCACCGGCCTCGCCACCGCCGGAGCCGGCGCCGGCCGGATCCGCGCCCTGATCGCCGGTGAGGTCGCGTTCGCCTGCGGCACCGGCGCCGGCCTCACCCTGCTGCTCTTCCTGGTCCTGCGCAACGACATCGCCGGGCCCGCGCTGGCCGACGAACTCGGCATGGGTGTGGCCCTCCCGGCGGCTGCGCCGATCGTCCTGCTCGCGCTCGTCCCGCTCACCGCCGGCCTCGCCGCGGCCGGCGCCGTCCCGCACGCCGAGACCCTGCCCGGTCGCTCCCGCCCCGAGCCGACCGGCTTCGGTCCGTGGCGGCTCGCGCTGCCGATCGGCCTGGTCGTCATCGGCCTCGCCCTGGAACTCATCGCACTGCGCCCCGGCGCCGCGGCCGACGGCCGTCCGGTCCACCTGCCGGCCGGGCTCGGCACCACCAGCACCGCCGCGCTCGGCGGGTGGGCGGCCTCCGCGCTCGGCCTCGCCATGCTCACCGGCCCGCTGCTCGGCTGGGCCGGCCGGCTGCTGGCGCTCGGCCGGCCGACCCCGCTGCGGCTGCTCGCCGGACGCGGCCTCACCGCGCAGGCCCGCCGGCTCGGGGCGCCGCTGGCCGTGCTGACCCTGGCGCTCGCGCTGGTGCTCACCACTGTCCGCTACTGGCTGGGCGAGCCCGGCAGCGCCGACCTGCTGCCCGCGATCGAGGCCGGGCTGGTACTGGGATGCACGGCGGGCGCGGTGGCCGTCCGGCTGGCCGAGCTGCGCGCCGACCGCCGGGGCGTCGGCGAGGCGCTGCTGCGGCTCGGCGCGGCGCCGCGGCTGCTGTTCGGCGCCGTCGTGCTGCGGACCCTGATGGCCGGCACCGTGCTGCTGGTTACCGGTGGGGCGACCGCGGCCCTGGCCGCCGCCGGGCTGCGCTGACCCGGCCGGCGGTCCGCAGATCGCGGACCGCGGGCCGTCGCTACGATCAGCCGGCCGCCGCGAGCTGGCCGCAGGCGCCGTCGATCTCCTGCCCCCGGGTGTCGCGAACAGTGGTCGGCACGCCGTGCGCCTGCAGCCGCCGGACGAACTCGCGCTCGTCCTCCGGCCGGGAGGCCGTCCACTTGGAACCCGGGGTGGGGTTCAGCGGGATGAGGTTCACGTGCACCCGCTGGTTCCTGATCAGCCGGCCGAGCAGGTCCGCCCGCCACGCCTGGTCGTTGATGTCCTTGATCAGCGCGTACTCGATGGAGATCCGGCGGCCGGACTTCTCGGCGTAGTTCCACGCCGCGTCCAGCACCTCGGCGACCTTCCAGCGGGTGTTGACCGGCACCAGCTCGTCGCGCAGCTCGTCGTCCGGGGCGTGCAGCGACAGTGCCAGGCGACAGCTGAGCCCCTCGTCGGCGAACCGGTGCATGGCCGGGACCAGGCCGACGGTGGAGACGGTGATGCCGCGCTGGGAGAGCCCGAAGCCGTCCGGCGCCGGGTCGGTCAGCCGACGGATCGAGGCCAGTACCCGGTTGTAGTTGGCCAGCGGCTCACCCATGCCCATGAAGACCACATTGGAGAGCCGGGCCTCGCCGCCCGGGATCTCGCCGGACTTGAGCGCGCGCATCCCGGCGGCGATCTGCTCGACGATCTCGCCGGTGGACAGGTTGCGGGTCAGTCCCGCCTGGCCGGTGGCGCAGAACGGGCAGTTCATGCCGCAGCCGGCCTGCGAGCTGATGCACATGGTGACCCGGTCCGGGTAACGCATCAGCACCGACTCGACGAGCGTGCCGTCGAACAGCTTCCAGAGCGTCTTGCGGGTGGCGTCGTCGTCGCAGGAGACGTGCCGGACCACCGACATCAGCTCGGGCAGCAGGCTCCCGGTGAGCTTCTCCCGGCTGGCGGCGGGGATGTCCGTCCAGCTCGCCGGGTCGTTCGACATCCGGCCGAAGTAGTGGTTGGAGAGCTGCTTGGCGCGGAACGGCTGCTCGCCCAGCTCGGCGACGGCCTCCTTGCGCTCGGCGGGGCTCAGGTCGGCGAGGTGTCGCGGGGGCTTGGCGCCGCGCGGCGCGACAAAGGTGAGTTCTCCGGGCTTAGGCATGGTTGTTCCAGTGTCGCAGACGCGCGGAGGCCCCGGACGCCGTGCGTCCGGGGCCCCTGTGCGCGGGTGCCGTCGGCTCAGCTGCCGACGAAGGCCGCCAGCAGCAGCCAGACCACCGGGGCGGTCGGCAGCAGCGAGTCCAGCCGGTCCATGATGCCGCCGTGGCCGGGCAGCAGCGTGCCCATGTCCTTGATGCCCAGGTCGCGCTTGATCATCGACTCGCCCAGGTCGCCCAGGGTCGCGGTGACCGCCGCGCAGCCGCCCAGGATCAGGCCCTGCCACCAGCTGCCGCCGTCGATGATCAGTTCCATCAGCAGCGCGCCCGCCAGCATCGACAGGCCGATGCCGCCGGCCAGGCCCTCGCGGGTCTTGCCCGGGCTGATGGTCGGCGCCAGCTTGTTCTTGCCGAACTTGTAACCCACCGCGTACGCCCCGGTGTCGCTGCACACCGTGACGATGAGGAAGAGCACGATCCGCTGCGGACCGTCGTCGGCCGCCAGCATCATCGCCACGAAGGTGGCGAGGAAGGGGACGTAGAAGGCGGTGAAGATGCCCGCCGTTATGTCCCGCAGGTAGTTCTCGGGCGGCTCGGTCATCCGCCAGACCATCACCGCGAGCCCGGTGAGCGCGAGCGAGGCCGCCGCCCACTGGATCCCCGACCAGTAGCCGGTGGCGACCATCGCGATGCCGCCCGCGACCAGCGGGATCAGCGGCGCCTTGATCTCCTTGCGCTCGGCCAGCCGGCTGGTCAGCTCCCAGACACCGACCGACACCGCGGCGATCACCACGACCAGGAACAGGGCCTTGACGACGAACAGCGAGGCGACGATCACCGCGCCGAGGCCGACGCCCACGCCTATCGCGGCCTGGAGGTTGCGGCCACCGCGCTGTTTGCGCTGCGGCGGCTGAGGCTGCGGATCGGCCTGGGCCACGGGTGTCTCCTGCCCTGGGTGGGACGACGGCACGAGGAAGGGCTGCCCCGCCGCCGGTCCGCCCGGCGTGCCGGGGTACGGCCCGCCCGCGGGAGCGGGGGGCGGGGTGTCATCGGTGATCGCGCGCAGCACGACCGTCTCCGACGCACCCGGCTCCCCCGTTCCGGGCTGCTCGTCGCGGAACAGCGGTCCGCTCAGCCGGCCCGTCTCCCGGGCCGGCCCCTCGGCGGGGTCGGCTCCGGGCGGGGGCACGGGCTGCGGGCCCGGGTCGGCCGGTACGGGAGGCATGACCTGAGTCTCCTCCGCGTCCGGGTCCCAGTACACCGGAGGCTGCTGGGAGTGACCCGTTCGGTGGCCGGGGTCGCCGGCGCCGTACGGCCCGTACGGCGCCGGATGACCGGCGGGCTGCGCCGGGTGTCCGGGTATGCCGCGAGCCTGCGCAGGTGCGACGGGCGCCTGCGCAGGCTGGTACGGCCGGAACGGCTGGTACTGCTGGTCGGACGGGCCCCAGTAGCCAGGGGCGTCAGGGGCGTCGTTCATCAGACCTCGAGCAGCTCGGATTCCTTGTGCTTCAGCAGCTCGTCGATCTGGGCCACGTACTTGGCCGTGGTGTCGTCGAGCTCCTTCTCGGAACGGCGGCCGTCGTCCTCGCCGACCTCGCCGTCCTTGACCAGCTTGTCGATGGCGTCCTTGGCCTTGCGGCGCACCGAACGGATCGAGACCTTGGCGTCCTCGCCCTTGGTACGGGCGATCTTGATGAACTCCCGGCGGCGCTCCTCGGTGAGCTCCGGCAGCACCACGCGGATGATGGAGCCGTCGTTCGACGGGTTGACGCCCAGGTCGGAGTCGCGGATCGCCTGCTCGATCGCCTTCAGCGCGGTCTTGTCGAACGGCGAGACGACCGCCATCCGCGGTTCCGGCACCGAGAACGAGGCCAGCTGGTTGATCGGCGTCTTGGCACCGTAGTACTCGGCCACGATCTTGGCGAACATCGCCGGGTGCGCACGGCCGGTGCGGATGGCCGCGAAGTCGTCCTTGGCGTGGGCGACGGCCTTCTCCATCTTCTCCTCGGCCTCGAGGAGGGTCTCTTCGATCACTGTGATCTCCCTGTCCGGTTCATCTGCGGTTGTTCCGTCCGGTGTCTGGCGGTGGCCGGTCGCGGCCCCCGCGCCGTTCCGTACGGCTGGTTGCTGCTCAGGCCCGGACAGAATCCTGGCTGATGAGTGTGCCGATCTTCTCACTCTTCACTGCCCGCGCGATATTGCCCTCCGCGAGCAGCTCGAAGACCAGCATCGGCAGGTTGTTGTCCTTGCACAGCGTGATCGCGGTGAGGTCGGCGACCTTGAGGTCGCGCGCGATGACCTCGGAGTACTCCAGCGCGTCGAACTTCACCGCGTCCGGGTTGGTCCGCGGGTCGGAGTCGTAGACGCCGTCCACGCCGTTCTTGCCCATCAGCAGGATGTCGGCGTGGATCTCCAGGGCCCGCTGCACGGCCGTGGTGTCGGTGGAGAAGTAGGGCATGCCCATGCCGGCGCCGAAGATCACCACACGGCCCTTCTCCAGGTGCCGGACGGCGCGCAGCGGCAGGTACGGCTCGGCGACCTGGCCCATCGTGATGGCGGTCTGGACCCGGGTCTCGATGCCCTCCTTGACCAGGAAGTCCTGGAGCGCCAGGCAGTTCATGACCGTGCCGAGCATGCCCATGTAGTCCGAGCGGGCCCGGTCCATTCCGCGGACCTGGAGTTCGGCGCCCCGGAAGAAGTTCCCGCCGCCGATCACGATGGCGACCTCGGTGCCCGCGCGGACGACCGTGGCGATCTCGCGGGCGATCGCGTGCACGACGTCCGGATCGACGCCGAGCCCGCCGCCGCCGGCGAAGGCCTCACCGGACAGCTTCAGCAGCACCCGGCGGCGCGTGCCGTCGTGGGTGTCCTGCGCGGTCTCCTGCGTCTCCTGCATGGACTTCTCCTTCTACACCTACTGGTTCACAGGCGCGGACGTGCGGATCCCCGGCCTGCGCGTACACGAGAGGAGGCCACTGCCGCGGGAACCGGTTCGGTGTCCTGCACGGCAATGGCCTCCTCGTCGTTCATGCTGCCGACGCGGCTCGCCCATGGACGGATGGCGCTGGGTGAGCCCGTACGGCGCGTTCCCTGCCGCCCTGGTCAGCGGGCGGGGGCGGCTTCCAGCCTACGGCCGGAAGCGCGGGTGGAACGTGGCTCAGGCGCCGACGCGGAAGCGGGCGAAGCGCTTGAGGGCGACGCCGTTCTCCTCGAGAACCTTGGCGACGGACTTCTTGTTGTCCTTCGCGAAGGCCTGCTCCAGGACGGAGTTCTCCTTGACGAAGCCGGTGACGCGGCCCTCGACGATCTTCGGCAGGGCGGCCTCCGGCTTGCCCTCCTCGCGAGCGGTGGCCTCGGCGACGCGGCGCTCGTTCTCGATGTCCTCGGCCGGGATGTCCTCGCGGGACAGGTACTTCGGCGCGAAGGCGGCGATGTGCTGCGCGACGTCCTTGGCGACCTCGGCGTTCTCCTTGTCCAGCTCGACCAGGACGCCGACGGCCGGCGGCAGGTCGGGGCTGGTCTTGTGCAGGTAGACCGCGACGAAGCCGTCGCCGTCGAACTGCGCGAAGCGACGGAAGACGATCTTCTCGCCGAGGGTCGCGTTGGCCTCGTCGACGAACTGCTGGACGGTCTTGCCGGCCTCGATCTCGGAGGCGAGGGCGGCGTCCAGGTCGGCCGGGGCGGTGGCGGCGACGTGGGCGGCGATCGCGTCGGCGACCTGGACGAAGTTGTCACCCTTGGCGACGAAGTCGGTCTCGCAGTTCAGCTCGACCAGGACGCCGGACTTCTTGTCCTCGGCGATGAGCGCGGCGACGGCACCGTTGGAGGCGTCGCGGCCCTCGCGCTTGGCAACGCCCTTCTGGCCCTTGATGCGAAGGATCTCGACGGCCTTCTCGACGTTGCCCTCGGCCTCGTCCAGGGCCTTCTTGCAGTCCATCATGCCGGCGCCGGTCAGCTCACGGAGCTTCTTGACGTCCGCGGCGGTGAAGTTCGCCATGGTGTGAATCTCTTCTCGCGTCTCGCGTGTCTGCGTGGGGTAGCACCGGGGCCGGTGATTCGGCCCAGGCACGGGAGAGAGGGGCACCGACCGGCGTCGTACCGGCGGGTGCCCCTCACCCTTGGTACGTCAGGCCTGCTCGGCCGGAGCCTCGGTGGCCGGAGCCTCGGCGGCGGGCGCCTCAGCAGCGGGCGCCTCAGCGGCGGGGGCCTCGGCGGCGGGGGCCTCGTCGGCCTTCTTCTCACCCTCCAGGAGGTCCTTCTCCCAGTCGGCGAGCGGCTGGTCGGCGCCCGGCTCGGCCTTGACGTCGCCCTTGGCGACACCCGCGCGGGCCTTGAGGCCCTCGGCGACGGCGTCGGCGATCACACGGGTCAGCAGGGTGACGGAGCGGATCGCGTCGTCGTTGCCCGGGATCTTGTAGTCGACCTCGTCGGGGTCGCAGTTGGTGTCGAGGATGGCGACGACCGGGATGTTGAGCTTCCGGGCCTCGCCGACCGCGATGTGCTCCTTCTTGGTGTCCACGATCCAGACGGCGCTGGGAACGCGCTGCATGTCGCGGATACCGCCGAGGGTCTTCTCCAGCTTGTCGTGCTCGCGCTGGAGGACCAGGAGCTCCTTCTTGGTGAGGCCGGAGCCGGCCACGTCCGAGAAGTCCAGCTCGCCCAGCTCCTTGAGGCGCTGCAGGCGCTTGTAGACGGTCGAGAAGTTGGTCAGCATGCCGCCGAGCCAGCGCTGGTTCACGTAGGGCATGCCCACGCGGGTGGCCTGCTCGGCGATGGCCTCCTGGGCCTGCTTCTTCGTGCCGACGAAGAGGACGCTGCCGCCGTGGGCAACGGTCTCCTTGATGAACTCGAAGGCGCGGTCGATGTAGTTCAGCGACTGCAGGAGGTCGATGATGTAGATGCCGTTGCGCTCGGTGATGATGAAGCGCTTCATCTTCGGGTTCCAGCGGCGGGTCTGGTGACCGAAGTGGACGCCGCTCTCCAGCAGCTCCCGCATCGTGACGACGGCCATAGCCGTGCTCCTCAGGTGTTACGCCCGGCTCCGGCGCAGCGGCGTCACGGTCGGCGCACGGTGGCGCTTCCCGCTCGGCGCGTGCGAACGGCCGGGTCAGGCTCGGTTTGTCCGTGGCGGCCAGGTGACAGCCACGCCTGACGCCCCGAACGTGCCGAGCCGCTTCCACCCGGCGGTCCGGGGACCGGCCGGGCTCGGCGGACCGAGCGGCACTCGCACCTGGCGGAGGTGGCGGCGGAGCCGCTTCCGTCCACCGGTGGCGGGGCGTGCGAAGTCGACCCGGCGGACCGGGTCGCGTGTGAAGTGTACGGGAAGCGCCGCGCGCCGGGCGACTCCGCAGCGGGCGGGCGGCCGGGGACTCACCTGGTCCGGGCCGCCCGGGCGGCCCTGCCGGGCCCGCCTGAACCCGGCGGGGTACACCCGTTGGAGGGACGGCCACGGTCCACAGGGGCCGGTTGTCCACAGGAATCGGGGCGGGGGTGGCCGGGCCGGTGCGGGCCGGGGAACCTCGGCGGCATGACTGCTGCTGACGGGGTTCCGGACGGTGCTGTGGTGGCGGGTGGGGCGGGCGGTGTGAGCAGTGTGGGCCTTGTGGGCCGGGTGGGCGGTCGCGGCGCTGCGGGCGGTCGGGGCGGTGCGCCGGTCGGGCCGCGGTCCGGTCGGCGGGTGCTGGTGATCGTGCTGGTGGTGCTGGGCGCGCTGCTTCCGTCCGGGTGGCCCGGAGCCCTCGGTCATGCGGCGGGCGGTGGAGCCGCCGGTAGCGGCAGTGGTGGCGGAGGAGGTGGAGGCAGCGGCTTCGACGGTGGGCGGGCGTGGCCGGCGGACGGGCCGGGTGGTCGCCCGGCCGTCGTGGTGCACCGCTTCGAGGCGCCAGCGCAGCCGTGGGGCGCGGGGCACCGGGGTGTCGACCTGGCTGCCGGCCCCGGGGCGGAGGTGAGGGCGGCGGCTCCCGGTGTGGTCACGTTCGCCGGCCCGGTGGGCGGGCGGCCGGTGGTCACGGTCACCCATACGATCGTCGCCCGTGCGAGCGCCGCCGCTCCCCCGGCGCCCCCGCTGCGAACCACCTATCTACCGGTCGCCGGGACCCTGCCGGTGGGCACCGCGGTGGCAGCGGGCCAGGTGATCGGACGGCTCGCCGACGGGACCGGCCACTGCGCCGACGGTGTCTGCCTGCACTGGGGCCTGCTGCGCGGGCGGCGCTACCTCGACCCGCCGTCCCTGTTCGGGACCGGCCGGGCCAGACTGCTGCCGCTCGCTGACCCGCCCTCCGAGGACCCGGCGCGGCCGGTCAGCTCGGACCGAGTCCGTGCAGGGCGAGGGAGACGGCAGCGTCGGCGATCACCTCGGGGCTCTCGGCCCGACCGCCCGCCGCCCGCTGCTCCGACTGCCGGACGGCCGCCTCGACGATGCCCTGGAGCAGCGCGGCCGCCAGCCGGGGCTGTTCGTGGCCGAGGTCCTCCAGTGCCTGGACCACGAGCCCGACCAGCGTCCCGTGCGCCGCCCTGATGCGCTCGCGGGCCGCGTCGTCCAGTTCCAGCGCGGAGATCGCGGCGACGGCCCGGTGGCGGGGATCGGCGGCCAGCGCGAGCTGGCCCCGCACATAGGCCTCGATCCGCTCGGCCGCGGTGTCGCGGCTCGCCATCCCGGCCTCGATCTCGGCGGCCCAGAGCGGGAAGTCGGTCTCGCAGAGCGCCTCGACCACGGCCGCCCGCGAGCGGAAGTACTCGTACACCGAGGAGCGCGCGAGTCCCGTGCGCGCCGCGAGCGCGGGGAAGGTCAGGGCCTCCATGCCTCCCTCGGTGAGGAGACTGCGGGCAGCGTCGAGGAGGGCTGCCCGCTGCATCTGACGGTGCTCGGCCACACTGGCCGCTCGGATCTTCGGCACACACTCCACTGTACGGAGCCCTACATCCCACCGGTACGGTGCCGCACATCGGCGCGATGCGGAGGGTTGCGTACCGGGGCGCAGAGTGCCGGCCGGGCGTACGCGGCGCACCCCACCGGGTTCCGACCGCCCTGCCGCTACCGGATGTCCGACAGCTTGGCGCGCAGCTGGAGCACCGACTTGGTGTGGATCTGGCTGACCCGGCTCTCCGTCACCCCGAGCACCTGGCCGATCTCGGCCAGGGTCAGGCCCTCGTAGTAGTAGAGCGTCACCACGGTCTTCTCCCGCTCGGGGAGCGTGTTCACGGCCTGCGCCAGCAGCCGGCGCAGTTCGCGGTCCTCGGCCACCTCGACCGGGTCGTCGGCGCCGTGGTCCTCCAGGGTGTCCATCAGGCTGAGCCGGTCGCCGCCCTCGCCGACGGGGTGCAGCAGTTCGTCGAGCGCCACCACGTTGGCGAGCGAGAGCTGGCTGAAGATGGCGTGCAGGTCCTCGATGGCGATACCCATCTCGGCCGCGACCTCGGGCTCGTTCGGCGTCCGCCGCAACCGGGCCTCCAGCGTCGCGTACGTCCGCTCGACCGCCTTCGCCTTCTGCCGCACCGAGCGCGGGATCCAGTCCAGTGCCCGCAGTTCGTCGATGATCGCGCCGCGGATCCGGCTGATGGCGTAGGTCTCGAACTTGATGGCGCGTTCGATGTCGAACTTCTCGATCGCGTCGATCAGCCCGAAGACCCCGGACGAAACGAAGTCGGCCTGCTCGACGTTGGAGGGCAGGCCGACCCCGACCCGGCCCGCCACGTATTTGACCAGCGGCGAGTAGTGCAGGATCAGCTGCTCCCGCAGCCGCTGGTCGGCCGTCTCCTTGTAGGCGCGCCAGAGCTCTTCGAGCGCCGTGCGCTCCCGGCCGGCCGCCTCCCGGCGGGGCCCAGGCGCCTCGGGCGGCGCGGGGGCGGCCGGGTCGACGGAAGCGCCGGGCGCGTCCGAACGGTCGTCGTGCGCCCCGGAGTGCGCCGTACGGCCGCCCTGTCGCGCGAGGGCCCCCATCCCACCCGCGGCCTTGGGCGGGAACTCGGTCACGGTGCGCCGCTCGGTGCGCGGCCCTCCCGAGGACCGGGCGCCACCGGTCACTCGGTGTCCGGGAATGTGTGTGGGCATACGTTGGTCTGCGCCGTTCTGCCGAGTCATGTGCTGATAGGGAAGGCATGGCGAGCGTAGCGTGACCGACTCGCTGCACAGTGCTACCGCCACTCGGTCGTCCCCCGATCCGGTGGCTTCGTGTCACCGCCTCGGGGTACCGGAGGCAGACGGACCGGAGGCCGCACCCCGCCGCGCCGGGCCGCTCCGTCAAGCCCCGTCCTCCTTCCACTCGTCCGTGTGGCCCGCTCCCCGGTTGTCGGCCTTCCGGACCTGCCGTCACCTCCTGCGCACCAGGCGCCAGTGCGCCCCGTGCCGTTCGACGTGGCCGAGCGAGCCCAGCTCGTAGAGCCGCTGGAGCACCTCGTCCGGCGGGAGCCCGGACTGCCGGGCCAGCTGCTCCACCGGCGCGCCGTCCGGCGTGGCGGGCACCGCCTCCAGGACCCGGGCCGCCGCCGGCTCCAGGAGATCCCTGGGCAGCACCGGTCCGCTGCGCTGCGGCGCGAGGTCGTCACCGATCGCGCCGATCAGCTCGACGACCTCGGCGGCGTCGGTGACCACGGTGGCGGCGCCACTGCGGATCAGGGCGTGCACCCCGGCGGACAGCTCCGAGGTCACCGGGCCGGGCACGGCCATGGTGTGCCGGTTGAGGTCGCGGGCACGTCTGGCAGTGCTGAGCGCCCCGCTGCGCAGCGCCGCCTCGACCACCACGGTTCCGCGGGTCAGCGCCGCGATCACCCGGTTGCGCAGCACGAACCGGAACCTGGTCGGGTGCTCCCCCGGCGGGAGTTCGCTCAGCAGCAGCCCCTGTTCGGCGATCCGGCGGATCAGCCCGGTGTTGCCCCTCGGGTAGGCCACGTCCACCCCACAGGCGAGGACACCGACGGTCGGGCCGCCGACCGCCAGCGCGCCCCGGTGGGCGGCCGCGTCGATGCCGTAGGCGCCTCCGGAGACGACCACCCAGCCGCGTTCTGCGAGCTGGGCGGCGAGGTCCCCGGCGACGTGCGCGCCGTACGCCGTGCAGGCCCGGGCACCCACCACCGAGACCGAGCGCAGCGCGAGCAGACGCAGCGAGCCGGTGCCGATCACCCAGAGGCCGGTGGGCCTGGTCTCCGCGAGGTCGTCCAGCTGGCTGGGCCACTCCGTGTCGCCCGGAATGATGAAGCGTCCACCGGCCGCCCGTACCCGTTCCAGGTCGGCGACCGGGTCGAGGCCGGTCAGCCTGGCCCGGTAGGCCGCCAGCCGGGCGTCGTCCGGGCCCTGTCGGCCGGGCACCCTGCCGTCCCGGATCGCCCGGACCACGTCGAGGGCGTCGGTGCGGGCGAGCCAGCGGCCGAGCGCGGCGTCCCCGGGTTCGCCGAGCCGGCAGAGCGCCGCGCGGGCCAGACGCTCGGGCTCGTATTCGTGTTCGGGCTCGTTCTTGGGCTCGGGCCTGGGCACCGGCTCGGGCGGCACCCCGGGCCGAGGGGCGGCTCCCGGTTCGGCGGGCGTGCCCTGGACGAGATCGTTCGCGGTGCGGTTCACGGGGCGGCCTCCTCGGGCTCGGGCTGCGGATCGGCGGTGCGCCGGGCGGAACGGGTGCGCGCCGGGCGGCGCTCGGCCTTGCCGCCCGTCCGGTCCGGGGCGGGGTCCGCCCGCCCGAAGAAGCGCTCCGTCAGCGGAATCCCCTGCTCCACGCCGGTGCGCAGGACGAGGGCCGTCCGAACGTCACGCTGTTCCGGGCGGTCCCGGCCGGCCAGGTCCGCGACCGTCCAGGCGACCCGCAGCACCCGGTCCAGGCCCCGGGCGGTCAGCAGGCCCCGCTCCAGCTGACGCGCGGCGTCGTTCAGCGCGCTCGGTGCCAGCTGCCAGCGGGTGCGCAGCTCATGGCCGGGGACCTCGGCGTTGGTCCGCCACGGTGTGCCGGCCAACCTGGCCGCCGCACGCTCGCGGGCCGCCAGCACCCGGGCCGCGACGACCTCGGTGGTCTCCGCCGAGGTGTCGCGCTGCATCAGCTCGACCCTGGTCACCGGAGCGACCTGGACCTGGAGGTCGACCCGGTCGAGCAGCGGTCCGGAGAGCCGGCCCTGGTACCGGCCGACCATGGCGGGCGTGCACTCGCAGCCCTCGCCCCGCCGCGAGTGGCGCCCGCACGGGCAGGGGTTGGCGGCCAGGCAGAGCAGGAACCGGGCCGGCAGCCGCATCGATCCGGCGGACCGGGCGATCACCACCTCGCCCGATTCGAGCGGCTGGCGCAGCGCGTCCAACACCCGGACGGGGAATTCCGGTGCCTCGTCGAGGAACAGGACGCCCCGGTGGGCCAGCGAGACCGCGCCCGGTCTCGGCAGCCCGCTGCCGCCGCCGACGATCGCCGGCATGGTGGTCGAGTGGTGCGGGGCGCAGTAGGGCGCCCGGTCGACCAGCGGCCGCCCGGCCGGCAGCAGCCCCGCCACCGAGTGGACCGCGGTGACCTCCAGGGCCTCCTTCTGGGTGAGCGGCGGGAGCAGCGCGGGCAGCCGCTCCGCCAGCATGGTCTTGCCCGCGCCGGGCGGCCCCTTGAGGTAGAGGTGGTGACCGCCGGCGGCGGCGATCTCCAGGGCCCGGCGGGCCTCGTACTGGCCGGCCACGTCGGCGAGGTCCATCCGGGCGGCCGCCTCGTCGGGCAGGCCCCGCACCCCGGCGCTGGGAAGCATCAGGCCGGCCATCAACGGGTCGGGGTGCCCGCCGGGGCGGTCGGCGGGCTCCTCCGGTTCGGGAGCTCCGGTGAGCAGCGCCACGAGCTGGCGCAGGCTGCGCACGCCGAGGACGGTCACCCCGGGGACCAGCTCGGCCTCGGCGGCGGTCTGGTCGGCGACCACCACGCGCCGGTAGCCGGCGTCCGCGGCGGCCAGCACCGACGGGAGCACCCCGCGCACCGGGCGCACCCGCCCGTCCAGCCCGAGTTCGCCGATCAGCAGCAGGTCGGCGATCGCGGCCGGGTCGAGCCGTTCGGCGGCGGCCAGCACGGCGCAGGCCACGGCGAGGTCGAAGCCACTGCCGCTCTTGGGCACCGAGGCCGGGCTCAGCCCGACGGTCAGCTTCCGCTGCGGCCAGGCCTCGCCGCTGTTGACGACCGCCGCGCGCACCCGGTCGCGGGCCTCGGAGAGCGCCTTGTCGGGCAGGCCGACCAGGGTGAACGCCGCCACCCCGGGCTCCAGATCGGCCTGGACCTCGACGATCACCCCGTCGACGCCGACCAGGGCCACGGAACACGTCCGGGCGAAGGCCATCTCAGACCACCCCCCGCAGGTGGTCGACCGAGGCGGCGCCGCGGGACCGGTTGATGACGGCGACCAGGTCGATCCGGACGCCGCCGGGCGGCACGGGCGCCCACGGCGGGTCGTCGGCGCCGGGTCGGTACTCGGGACCTGCCAACCGGGCGAAGTGGCCGGGCCAGCGCTCGGCCATCCAGCGCTCGGCCAGTCGGCGCAAGCGGTCCGCCTTGGTCGGACCGATGGCCTCGCTGGGCTGCTGGAAGCCCCGCTCGGAGCGGGTCTTGACCTCGCAGACCGCCACGGTGTCGCCGTCGAGGGCAACGATGTCCAGCTCGCCCTCGACGCAGCGCCAGTTGCGGTCGAGGATGCGCAGCCCGTCCTCGGTGAGCCGACGGGCTGCGACCTGCTCGCCGTAGCGGCCGAGGCCGGTGTTGGTCGGCCGCGACGGTCCCGGCGCGGCCGACGGGGGCGACACGGCCGACGGGGGCGGACCGCCCGCCGGGGCCCGCGTCGTCCTCCGGCGCGGCTGCCCGTCCTGCCGGGCCTTCGCGGTCCTCTTGCGCGTGGCGCGCTCGATCTCCTGCACGGTGACCACCTCCGCCGGGGAGGTTGCCGTGCGGTCCGGGATCGGACCAGAGAGTTGTCCTTTCCTGTGGACAACTCGGGCCTGTGGATAACTCCTGTCACCTACGGGAGTGATTATCCCGGAATACCCGGAATTCCCCTGGACATCCGGGGTCCGGGCGGTCCACCGTCAGTTCCCGAAGCCGGACTCGTCCGAGGGCAGCTCCAGGTCGCTCTTCGCGAGTTCCTCGATGTTCACGTCCTTGAAGGTCAGCACCCGGACCTTGCGGACGAACCGGGCCGGCCGGTACATGTCCCAGACCCACGCATCCGCCATCGACACCTCGAAGAACACCTCGCCCTGCACCGAGTGCACCTGCAGCTCGTAGTCATTGGTGAGGTAGAACCGTCGCTCGGTCTCGATCACGTACTTGAACAGGCCGACGACGTCCCGGTACTCCCGGTAGAGCTTGAGCTCCATCTCGGTCTCGTACTTTTCGAGATCTTCGGCACTCATCCAGGCGTCCCCTCAACTTGTCACGTCCACCCATTGTGGACCACCGCACTCACCCTCAGAGCCTTACCGGAGCTGCCGGCGGCCCCTCGGTCAACAGCCGCTGCAGAAAGTCCACCAGCCCGACCGGATAGACGGTCTCGGCGGTGGCCCGCAATTCCCCGACCGTCCACCAGCGTGCCGCGAGCAGTTGGGCGTGCTCGTCCTCTCCCATGCCCGAGTGGTCCAGCACCGTGTCCGTCGTGCGGGCCAGGTGGAACCACTGCTCCTGCTCGTAGCGCCGTCCCCGATAGGAGAACGAAGCCTTGCCGTACGCCACCACCGGCCCCAGCTCCACGCCGCGCAGTCCGGTCTCCTCCAGGAGCTCGCGCTCGGCGGCGTCCCGGAAGTCCTCCCCCGGTTCCAAGCCGCCGCCGGGGGTGAACCACCAGGTGACGCCGGGGACCGCCGGGTCCGAGCCGTGGAACAGCAGCACCCGGTCCTGCCCGTCGAACAGCAGGATCCGCGAGGCCCTGCGCCGCTGTGCCGCCATGACGAGCCTCCACGTTCCCTTCGTCCGCCCCGGTCGCTCCCCCGATCCTGCCACCCGGCGCGGTCGTCCGGGGCGAGGTTGGGCAGAGCGGCCCCGGCGCGAACCGTGCCGGCCGGGGTCAGGTCGTGCGGCGGCGACGGCGCGCCAGCCCTGCCACCCCGCTCACCGCCGTGGTCACGAGGATCGTCGCCGCGCCTACAACGCTCGCCCAGAACGCGGGTTCCAGCGGTCCCGGGCCTGCCGGGCCCTCCCCGCCGACCACCTCGAACGCCGAGGTGCCGGCCAGCAGGCCGGCCCGGCCGAGCGGAAGCACGGTGGCCTCGACCCGGGCCTCCACCCCGGTGGCCGGGACGGTCCCGCCGTCGACCTCCAGGTGGACGCGGGAGTCGAGCGAGCCGAGCCGGTTGTCGCCGAGCAGGAAGAGACGGCCGGGCGGCACCTCCACGCTGAAGGCGGTTCCCTGGGCACCCTGCGCCGCGAGGTACGGCTCGTCCACCGGCTTGCCGTTGACGGTCAGCCGCTGGTCACCGGTGGCGACGGCGACCGTGTCGCCACCGATCGCGACCACGCGCTTGACCATGAGCGGGCCACCCCAGGCCTGGTCGCGGAAGACCACCACGTCACCGCGCCGGACGTCCGCGCCGTCGGTCTTCCGCGCCAGGACGGTGTCCCCGGCCCTGAGGGTCGGCTCCATCGAACCGGTCGGGATGTTGTACGGCCGGTAGCTCACGGCGATCACCGCGAAGCCGCCGATCAGCAGGACCAGGCCGACGGCGAGCAGCACGCCCTGGACCACGGCCCCGGGGGCGCGCCGGGGGCGGGCCGTGGCCAGGGGATCACCGGTCGTCCGTTCCGCGACACTGCTCATCGACACCGTCCAACCCCTGACCGACCCGGAAACGCTCACGGCGGCGCACCGGGGCCACGGGCGGAAAACCCGGCGGGCCGTGGCACGTCCGAGCAGATTACTCGTCGGTACCACGGCCCGCGCAAGACCCGGGAGCCCCCGGTCGGGATCAGGACCGCCGGTCGCGGTCCGGCCGGTTCCGCAGCCTGCGGACCAGCGGCAGCAGGGCGACGGCGCCCACGGCACCGGCTGCGGCCGGCACCGCCGGCGCGGCCGCCGCCAGGCCCTTCTGGTCGAAGGTGTCCGGCACCGGCAGCGTCGACCAGTGGTTCACCGGCCAGGCCACCACGAAGGCGCGCCCGATCACGTCGTCCACCGGGACGGTCCCGCCACCCGGCTGGTCCATGTGGAAGCGTGAGTCGAGCGAGTCCGCGCGGTGGTCGCCCATCACCCAGATCCGGCCGTCGGGGACCTTCACCGGACCGAACGGCTTCGTCCCGCACGGGGTGTTGCCGGCGTAGACATACGGCTCGTTGAGCGCGACGCCGTTGACCTTCACCGGACCCTCGCCCTCGCACTCGACGGTGTCCCCGCCGACCGCGATGACCCGCTTGATGAGGTCCTTCTCGTTGTCGGAGGGCATCAGACCGACGAAGCTCAGCACGTTCTGGACGCCCCGGACGAAGGCGTTGCTGCTCTCCTTGGTGGGCTCGTCGGCCAGCCAGCCGCCCGGATCGTGGAACACCACGACCTCGCCGCGCTCCGGCTCGGCGCCGAACCACGGGGTGAGCTTGTCCACCAGGACCCGGTCACCGACCTGCAGCGTGTTCTGCATCGACTCCGACGGAATGGAGAACGCCTGGACGAAGAAGGTCTTGATCACCAGCGCCAGGACGAGGGCGATGCCGATGAGGATCGGCAGCTCCTTCCAGAACGACCGCTGCTTGCGCTCGTTCCGCGGCGGCTGCTCCTCGGTACCGTCCGCCGGACCGGAGTCGCCCGGGAGGGGCGGCGGGGTGTCACCCGTGCCGTCGCCGTGCCCGTCCGCGGACTGGGCCGCCGTGTCCTCGGCCGAGGACGAGGGCGCCGCGGCCTCCGCGGACCGGGCCGCCGGGCCGCCGGAGCCCTCGGGCTCGCCGGCGCCTGAGCGGGCGCCGATCACCAAATCCCCCACAACGTCTCCTCCCTGCTGTGCGGACGCCCGTGCGCCCGCGCTCACAGTGCCGCACAGCGGGCACCACGCTCCACCACCGACCGCGCCCCCGCCAGGACCGGCCCCCGACGGGCCTCCTGACACCGGCACAGCCTTCGGGTGCGACCCCTCGACACCGAGTCGGCCGCACCCAGCACTTCTCTATCACTCCCGGGCATCCGGCTCGCGGTCCCACACGCCCGGCCCGATCACGACGGGCCTGTCCGGACCTACGCCCGGGGCCGCCCCATCCGGCGGCCGATGAGCGGAAGGATGCCCAACACACCCATAACGAGCGGAGGTTCCTCAGGAACCGGCCCGCCGCCCATCGAGTCCGTTGCGGTCGTGCCATCCGCCGGAACCCGCGCCACCGAGGAGAGTGAAACCGGCACCTCAAGTTGATGAACCCGACCCACCGGCCAGGCGATCATGAACGCCCGCCCCACCACACCGCTCACCGGAACGGTGCCCTGCCCCGGATTGCCCATGTGGAAACGGGAGTCGGCGGACACGTCCCGGTGGTCGCCCATCACCCAGAGCCTGCCCTGCGGCACCTTCACCTTGAACGGCTGCCGGGAGGGCGGGTTGCCCGGAGCGAGGTAGGGCTCGTCCAACGGCCTGCCGTTGAGACTGATCCTGCCCTGCTCGTCACAGCACTCGACGGTGTCCCCGCCGACCCCGATCACCCGCTTGATGAGGTCCTGCTCGCTGTCGGACGGCAGCAGTCCGACAAAGGTCAGCACCTGCTTGGCCACCCGCAGAACCGGCCCGTCCTTCGACGACCCGTGCTCGTTCTCCAGCCAGCCGCCCGGGTCCCTGAACACCACCACCTCGCCGCGCTCCGGCTCGGCGCCGAACCAGGGGGTGAACTTGTCCACCAGCACCCGGTCCCCGACCTGGATGGTCTGCTCCATCGAGCCGGAGGGGATCACGAAGACCTGCACCAGGAAGGTCTTCATCACCAGCGCCACGACCAAGGCCACCACGACGACCAGCGGGATCTCGCGCAGACGGGAGCTTCTACGGCGGCGGGCCGCCCGGCGGGCGGTACGACGGCGCTCGGCGCGCCCACGTACCACGGGGGCGGCGGCGGGGGCCGCGTCCTCCTCCAGCCCGGTCACGGCACCGGTGACAGCACCCGTTTCAGGGCCGGACGCGGGGCCGGTCGGGGAGCCGGGGTCGGTTCCGGCGGCCGGGCGGTCGGCGAGCCGTCCCCTACCTCTGGTCCCCATGGCCACCGGTCCCCCCTGCCGCGGCAAAGGCCGTCGGCCGGTCGACCGAGGCCCAGTGCCCGACCGGGTAGACCACCCAGGCCGCCCGGCCGATCACCTTGGACTCGGGGACGAACCCGCCGCCGGGGTCACCGAGGTGGTCGCGGGAGTCCCGGGAGGCGCTGCGGTGGTCGCCCAGCACGAAGAGCTTGCCGGACGGCACCACCACGTCGAAGGCCACGGCGGACGGCTCGTCCCCGGGGTACAGGTAGCCGGACTCGTCGACCGGAACACCGTTGACGGTGAGCGGGCGGCCCGGTCCCGCGCTGGTCACACGGTCGCCGCCGACGCCGATGACCCGCTTCACGTAGACCGAGTCACCGGCCGGGACCAGCCCGACATCACGGCCGAAGGAGCGCAGCGAGGTCCAGGCGCCGTCGCGTTCCAGCGGCCTGCGCAGAAAGGAGCCCGTACCGTCGAACACCACCACGTCACCGCGCTGCGGGTGGCCGCCGAAGGCGTAGGACAGCTGGTTCACGATCAGGCGGTCGCCCGGTCGCAGGGTGTTCTCCATCGACCCGGAGGGCACCGAGAACGGGCGCGCCACGAAGGCGTTCACCAGCAGCAGCACGAGCAGGCAGACTCCGGCGAGCAGCAGCAGGTCACGCGCGCCCGAGCGCCCACGCGCAGGCTCCGCACCGTCGCTCTCCTCGGAAGCGCCTTCCTCGGAACCGCTCTCCCCCGAGTCGGCGCCGCTCTCCTCGGCGGGGGCCGCGGAAACGACCGCGGACCGCGCCGGCGAGTCCGCACCGGTGGGTGCGGGACTGCCGTCGCGGTCCGCGGGTGGTTCGTGCGTGCTCATCGGGGGCTGAGCTTACCGTGCGGCAGCCCGGCCCCCCAGAGCGATCCGATCCCCCGGCGGTGCCGGGGGCCGGTGGATCAGCGGTCGCGCTTCTCCTTGATCTTCGCGGCCTTGCCGCGGAGGTCACGCAGGTAGTACAGCTTGGCGCGGCGAACCGCACCGCGGGTCACGACCTCGATCTTCTCGACGACCGGGGTGTGCACCGGGAAGGTGCGCTCGACACCGACGTTGAAGCTGACCTTGCGAACGGTGAAGGTCTCACCGACGCCGGCGCCGTGGCGGCGGATGACGACGCCCTGGAAGACCTGGACACGGGAGCGGTTGCCCTCGATGACCCGGACGTGCACCTTCAGGGTGTCACCGGCGCGGAACGCCGGGATGTCGCTACGCAGCGAGGCCGCGTCGACAGCAGCGAGCTTGTTGCTCATGTTGCTCTCCATCGCAGGCGCCACGGGCCGCCCACGGAAGTCGTCACAAATGGGGTTTGCCGCGGGCCGCACCGGCTACCGGCGGTCCCCCCGTGGCGGGGGCGCCGAACCACGTGACCCCTGCGGGAGGAGCCCAGCGACAGACAGCAGCGGCCTATTCTTCCACACCACCGGCCGCGGACCGAAATCGGCCGAGCCCCTCGTCCCAGGCAAGGCCGAGCACATCGAGCGCCGCACGGTCCTTCTTGTCGAAGTCGGCGTGCCGCCAGCGCGCCACCAGGTCCGGCCGGTTGGCCAGAGTGCGGGCGAAGGCCTGCTCGCGGCGCCAGCGGGCGATCTTGCCGTGGTTCCCGCTCAACAGGATGTCCGGCACCGTACGGCCGCGCCACTCGGCGGGCTTGGTGTAGACCGGGCCCTCCAGCAGGTCGGCCATCGCGCCGGGCGCGAAGGAGTCGTCGCGGTGGGACTCGGCGTTGCCGAGCACGCCGGGCAGCAGCCGGGCGATCGCCTCGACCATGACCAGCACCGCGACCTCGCCGCCGGCCAGCACGTAGTCGCCGATCGACGCCTCGACCACCGGCATCCGGGTGGCCGCCTCCTCGATCACCCGCCGGTCGATGCCCTCGTACCGGGCCGGGGTGAACGCCAGCCACGGCCGGCCGGCCAGCTCCTGCGCGAGTTCCTGGGTGAACGGCCGGCCGCTGGGGGTGGGCACCACCAGGGTCGGCAGCTCCCCTTCGGGACCCCGGGCGAGCACCGCGTCGAGGGCCTCGCCCCACGGCTCGGGCTTCATCACCATGCCCGGGCCGCCGCCGTACGGGCTGTCGTCGACGGTCCGGTGCACGTCGTACGTCCAGTCGCGCAGGTCGTGGACGTGCACGTCGAGCTGGCCGCGGGCGCGTGCCTTGCCGACCAGCGAGATGTTCAGCGGTTCCAGGTACTCGGGGAAGATCGACACGACGTCGATCCGCATCCCGTGCCGCACGACCGGCGCCGAGGCCTCCGCAGGCTCCGGGGACCCCACGGCCTGCACGGACTCCTCGGAGCTCACTGCGACTCCTCCGCCGAATCCGCCGAATCCGCCGAGTTCGCGGAGTCCGCCGACTTCTCCGCGGACTCCGCACCCGGCGCGGACTCGCCGAGCGCGACCTCGGCGCTCTCCGGGTCGATCAGCCCGGGCGGCGGGTCGATGACCGCGCGCTGGTTCTCCAGGTCGATGGTCGGCACGATCCTGCTGACGAAGGGCACCAGCGCCTCCGTCCCGTCAGGCTTCTTCACGGTGAGCAGGTCCTGGTACGGCAGGTGGACCACCTCGGTGAGCTCGCCCACCAGGGTGCCGTCGAGCAGGACCACGTCCAGACCGATCAGCTGGTGGTCGTAGTACTCCTCCGGGTCGTCCGGACGCTCCTCCGGGTCGACCTCGGCGATCAGGATCGTGCCGCGCAGCGCCTCGGCGCCGTTGCGGTCCTTGACGCCGGCGAACCGCAGCAGCAGCCGCCCGCTGTGCACCTTGCCGGACTCGACGGTCAGCGGACCGGCCGAGGCCGGGTCGGTGAGCAGGACGGCACCGGGGCCGAGCCGGAGCTCCGGCTCGTCGGTGCGGACCTCGACACTGACGTCCCCCCTGATGCCGTGGGCGCGGCCGATCTTGCCGACGACGAGCTGCACGGTGATCGTTCTCCTGGATGAGTGCTGCTGAGTGCTGCTGCTTGCGTGAGTGCTTGGGGCTGAGGAGTACTGCGGAACCGCCGCGGGGAAGCCGCCGAGAACGGCGAAGGCCGGCCGGGACGACATGCGTCCCGGCCGGCCTCGAAACCCTGACGGCTGAACGAGCAGCCGGGTCAGCGAATGTTGTCCACGTCGACCAGGTCGACCCGGACGTTGCGACCGCCGAGGGCGCCGACCACGGTGCGCAGGGCGCGCGCCGTGCGGCCACCCCGGCCGATCACCTTGCCGAGGTCATCGGGGTGCACCCGCACCTCGATGGTGTTGCCCCGACGCAGGTTGCGCGAGCGCACCTGCACCTCGTCGGGGTGCTCGACGATGCCCTTCACCAGGTGGTCGAGGGCGTCCTCGATCACGATCAGGCCTCGGCGGCGGCGTCGGCCTCAGCCTCGGCCTTGTCCGACTTCTTGGCCTTCGGGGTGATGGCGACACCGGTGGTGGCGTCCTCGAAGCCGGCGACGGCCTTGGCGAACAGGTGCGAGAAGTCCTCGACCTTCGGCTCGGCGACCTTCAGCGGCTCCGGAGCCGGCAGGCCCTTGAACTTCTGCCAGTCGCCGGTCAGCTTGAGGATGGCGAGCACCGGCTCGGTCGGCTGGGCGCCGACGGACAGCCAGTACTGGGCGCGGTCGCCGTCGACCTCGATCTTCGAGGGGTTGTAGGTCGGCTGGTAGATGCCGATCTCCTCGATCGCACGGCCGTCACGCTTGGTGCGGGCGTCGGCGACGATGATGCGGTAGTGCGGGGAGCGAATCTTACCGAGACGCTTCAGCTTGATCTTGACTGCCACGGGAGTGGAATCTCCTGGTGTTGACGTGGGTGAGCGGCCCCGCCCTCGCGTGGGGTTGCGCGGTGGGCCGTTCAAGGGACACGCCAGCCGAAGGAGAGAGGGGTCCTGCCCGGCTGCCGAGTACTCAGCGGTCCATTCTGCCACACAGGGCGCCGACCCCCGAAAACAGGTCGACCGGGAGCCCCCGCTCCCGGTCAGCCCAACGCGCGCACCTGCCCGGTGCACCTCACTGGCGAATCATCGCTCGATCATCGTGGTCCATCGTGGTCCTGCGGTGGATCTTGGCGCCCTCGGTTCCCCGAGCCGTGAGGCTCCCCGGGTCGCCCGACGGACCGCGCGCCGAGCTACGGACTGCGAACTACGGACTGCGAACTGCGGACTTCGAGCGCAGGCTACGAGCCGCGAGCCACCAGCCGAACTACGCGATCTTGAACGGCTGCTGGCAGGCACCGCAGACGATGGACGCCTGCGCGAGCACCGACGGCACGACACGGACGTTGCGCCCGCACCCGCAGACCGCCTTGACCCGGACGCCGCCCCCGGAGGAGCCGTGCCGGGCCGCCGGACCGCGGAAGGCGCGCGAGGCCCCCTCACCGGCCACCGCTTCCTGGTGCGCGCCGAGGGCGCGGTCCAGGCGCTCGATGGTCTCGGCGTACCGCTCGCGGGTCTCCTTGAGCATGGTCACCTGGGAGAAGCCGCTGCTGGCGTGCGGCTCGACCGGGTGTGCCAGGCCCAGCTCGGAGGCCAGGAGCAGGAAGCGCCGGTTGTGGTAGCGGCCGGCCCGCGAGGTGTCCCGGATGTCCCGGGCCGCGGCCAGACCATGGGCAGCCTCGTGGAGGAGCCGCTCGAAACCGAGCCGGGTACCACAGGCCGAGGAGGACTCGCCGATCAGCGCCTCGGGCGAGGCGAGGTCGGGGAGGTCCTGATGGTAGGCCTGGATGTCACTCCAGGCGGCGGCCAGTTCGGCCGCGAGAACGAGGGGCTGTGTCGTGCTCACGCTAGACCAACGATGGAGTAGGAGCCGATGTTCCGCGTGTTCCGCTTCCCCTGGAATTCCCAGGAAACTCTCAGGAATGTGCGACCACGCGCGAAATGCGCGTTCCGGATCTGACGCAAGACCAACCCCCTGCAGGTTTGGGGCCGCCGGCTCGGCGGCGGCTCGTCATTTCCGTCCGGGGGCGGGCTGTCGCCCCCAGGACGTACGGCCCGTGTCCTGTCGAGTTGACAGGGCCACGGGCCGTACACCGTACCGCTATTCCGTTAATACCGGCAGTTGACCGACCAGTAGGGATGTCGGCATGTGAGACATGCACGCAACAAGGCCGGTCACCGGGCATCCGAATTCCTCACCGAACAGGTCGGCGGCCGTCGGAACGGGTCGCCCGACGCGGTTTTACGGCGAGATCCTTCGTGGTCGTCCGCAGCTCGGAGGGGCGACCGAACGGTCAGTAGGCGCGCGCGACGAGCGCGACGTTGCCCTCCTGGTCGTCCGTCTGCGGCACCGAGCCGTCGGCGGCGACGATGCAGCGCACCGAGACGCCCTGCTCGGCCAGCTTGGCCTCGCCCTCCGGGCCGAGCTCGGCCCAGGAGATCCGGCCCCAGCCGGTGGTGGCGGCCTCGACGGCCTCTTCGATGGTCTTCACGTCGACCGTGCGGGACTCGCGGCGCTCACGCGACTGACGCAGCAGCAGGGCCTGGTCCTCCTCCAGGATGCCCGGGAGGGTCGCCGCCAGGGAGTCGATCGAGACCGGCTCCTTGCCGCCCGGGATCCGGCGCGCCAGCATCGCGGTGCCGTTCTCCAGGTCGCGCGGGCCGACCTCGATCCGCAGCGGCACGCCCTTGAGCTCCCAGTCGACGGCCCGGCGGCCGAACGGGGTGTCGGTGCGGTCGTCGACGACCACGCGGATGCCGGCGGCCTCCAGCGCCGCGCCGATCTCACGGACCTTGGCGATCACCGCGTCGTCGCCCTTGATGGCCAGGACGACGGCCTGGACGGCGGCCAGCCGCGGCGGGACGCGCAGGCCGCTGTCGTCGCCGTGCGACATGATCAGGCCGCCGACCATGCGGGTCGAGACGCCCCAGGAGGTCTGCCAGACGTACTCGCGCTCGGCGCCCTGCAGCTGGTAGGTGGTGTTGAACGCCTTGGCGAAGTTCTGGCCCAGCTCGTGGCTGGTGCCCATCTGCAGCGCCTTGCCGTCACCCATCATGCCTTCGAGGGTGAGGGTGTTGATGGCGCCGGCGAAGCGCTCCTTGGCGGTCTTGCGGCCGAGCACGACGTCGATGCCGAGCACGTTGGTCATGAAGTCGCCGTAGACCTGGGTGTGGATCATCGACGCGTAGTCACGGGCGTCCTCGTACGTGGCGTGGGCGGTGTGGCCCTCCTGCCAGAGGAACTCGGTGGTGCGCAGGAAGACGCGCGGGCGCAGCTCCCAGCGGACGACGTTGGCCCACTGGTTGATCAGCAGGGGCAGGTCGCGGTGGCTCTGCACCCACTTCGAGAAGTACTCGTTGATGATCGTCTCGGAGGTCGGCCGGACGACGACCGGCTCGTCCAGCTGCTTGCCGCCACCGTGCGTGACCACCGCGAGCTCGGGGGCGAAGCCCTCGACGTGCTCCGCCTCCTTGGTCAGGTAGGACTGCGGGATGAACATCGGGAAGTAGGCGTTCTGGGCGCCGGCCTTCTTGATCCGGGCGTCCATCTCCTGCTGCATCCGCTCCCACAGGCCGTAGCCGTACGGTCGGATGACCATGGTGCCGCGCACCGGACCGTTGTCGGCCAGCTCGGCCTTGTTGATGAGGTCCTGGTACCAGCGCGGGAAGTCTTCCGCCTGAGGGGTGAGAACGGGTGCCTTAGCCATGGGCGAATCGTACGGGGAGCGGGCCCCCGACTTCGAATCCGTTTCGGGCAACGGGACGCCCGGGGCGCACGCCCCCGACCCGCGCGCACCACCCCGCACCCCTCTGGACGCCGTGCCCGAGCCGCTGTTCGCTGGAGTGGGGGCGGGACGTCGAGGGGGGCCGGAGCAGCACACCGAAGGACCGGATGGGAGGCCGCGATGGCTTCAGCGCGGGTGACCGGCACGACCGCAGCACCCCCCGGCGCAGGGCGGCCCGCCGCCCGGGCCCGGGACTGGGCGGAGATCCAGGAGCGGATGCTGGTTCCGCTCTACGAGGCCGTCCACGACCGCCTGGAGGTCGGTCCGGCGACGAGCCTGCTGGGCCTGGGCTGCCGCTCCGGCCTCGCCCTGCTGCTGGCCGCCGGCCGGGGCGCGCAGGTGGCCGGACTGGAGGCCGACGACGAGCTGCGCGGGCTGGCCCGGAAGCGCCGCCTGCGGGTCGACCCGGACGGCCGGACGGCGGCGGACGGCCGGCCCGGGACGGACGGCCGAACGGAGGCGGACGTCGCCCGCTCGGCCTATTCGCTGGTGACCGTTTTCGAGCAGCCCCCGCCGGGCACCGAACCACGCCGGACGGTGGCCGGGGCGGCCCGGCTGGTCCTGCCCGGCGGGCACGTGGTGCTGGCCGCCTGGGGGCCTCGGGAGCGCTGCGAGAGCGCGGCCGTACTGGACGTGGCCCGGCGGATGGCCCGGCGCAGCGGCGCGCCCGACCCGTTCGAGCTGAGCCCGCCCGGCGCGCTGGAGGACCTGCTCGCCGGGACCGGTCTGCGCCCGGCCGGCGGCGGCCGGGTCGGCTGCCCGTTCGCCTACGCGGATCCGGAGAGCGCGCTGCGCGGGCTGCTCTCCACCGGGCTCTACGACGCGGCGGCGGAGTTCTCCGGGCCGGCGCTGGTCGCCAAGGAGCTGGAGGAGGCGCTGCAGCCGTACCTGCGGCCGGACGGCACCGTGCGGATGACGAACGTCTTCCGCTACCTGATCGCCGAACGGCCCCGCTGAGCCTCGGGGAACGACCGGTTCGGGCCGCAGCACGGAACGCCGGAGGGGCGCGCGCCACCACGGCACGCGCCCCTCGTCGCAGACCCTCGTCGCCGGCCCTCGTCGGGGCCCGTCGTCGCGGACCCCCACCCCGTACCGCGAGCCCCCACCGCGAGCCCGCACCGCGAGCCCGCCGGCCCTCAGGCCTGGTCGAGCGCCTTCCGGGGCACCCCCGCCGCCCGGTAGGCCTCCTCCTCGTCCAGCGTCTCCGCCTCCAGCAGCGCCGCCGCCAGCGCGTCCAGCCGGGGCCGCTGCTCGGTCAGCAGCCGCACCGCCTCCTCGTAGCACTCCGCGACGATCCGCCGGGCCTCCTCGTCCACCGCGTCCAGCGTGGTCGGTGCCGCGGAGAGCCCGTACGCGCCCTGCGGGTCGGACGGGACGGCGGTGAGCCGGCCGACCCGCTCGCTCATGCCCCACCGCCCGGCCATGCCGCGGGCGATGTTGGTGACCTGCTCCAGGTCGCTCTCCGCTCCGGTGGTGATGACCCCGTAGACCACCTGCTCGGCGGCCATCCCGCCGAGCGCGCCGATGATCCGGCCGCGCAGGTAGGGCTCGGTGTAGGAGTACCGGTCGGCCTCCGGGGTGGAGAGGGTGACGCCGAGGGCACGGCCGCGCGGCACGATGGTGATCTTGCGGACCGGGTCGGCACCCGGCTGGAGCATGCCGAGCAGGGCGTGGCCGCTCTCGTGGTACGCGGTCCGCTCCCGTTCGGCCTGCGGCATCACCAGCGGCCGGACGGCGCCGAGCTGGACCTTCTCCAGCGCGTCGGAGAGGTCCCGGTCGTTGACCGCGTCCTGGCGGCGCTTGACCGCGAGCAGGGCGGCCTCGTTGACCAGGTTGGCCAGTTCGGCGCCGGTCATCCCGGGGGTGACCTTGGCGAGCCGGGTCAGGTCGGCGTCGCCGGCCAGCGGGACGTCCCGGGAGTGGATGCGCAGGATGGCCGCGCGGCCGTCGCGGTCCGGAGGGCTGACGGTGATCCGCCGGTCGAACCGGCCGGGGCGCAGCAGCGCCGGGTCGAGCACGTCGGCCCGGTTGGTGGCGGCGATGACGATGACGCCCTCGGAGCCGGTGAAGCCGTCCATCTCGGTGAGGATCTGGTTGAGCGTCTGCTCGCGCTCGTCGTGGCCGCCCATGCCGCCGCCGCTGCCGCGCTGGCGGCCGATGGTGTCGATCTCGTCGATGAAGATGATCGCCGGGGCGACCTTGCGGGCCTCGGCGAACAGTTCGCGCACCCGGCTGGCGCCGACGCCGACGATCATCTCGATGAACTCGGAGGCGGAGGCGGAGAAGAACGGCACGTCCGCCTCGCCGGCGACGGCCCGGGCCAGCAGGGTCTTGCCGGTGCCGGGCGGGCCGCTGAGCAGCACGCCGCGCGGCATCTTGGCGCCGAGCCGGCGGTAGTGCTGCGGGTTCTTCAGGAAGTCGACCACCTCGGTGAGCTCGGCCTCGACCTCGTCGATGCCGGCCACGTCGGCGAAGGTGGTGCGCCGGCCGGACTCGGCGGTGACCGGCTTGGGCGGGGCCTTGCGGCCGAGTGCCCCGGCGCCGAGCCCGCCGGCCATCCGCCGGGCGAGCAGTACCCAGATCAGGATCAGCAGCAGCATCGGGGCCAGTGAGATGAGCAGGTTGGCGAGGAAGCTGCGCTGCTGGACGACCGGCTCGGCGGTGACCTCGACGCCCTGCTGCTGGAGGGTGGTCCAGAGGTTGTCCCCGGCGAAGACCGGCCGCTGGGTGCGGAAGTCGGTGTAGGTCCCCTTGTCGCCGTCCGGCTTCGGCTCGGCGTTCTTGAGGGTGCCCTCGATCGCGTCGCCCTTGGAGTAGATCTTGGTGATGTTGCCCTTGTTCAGCTGGTTGTTGAACTCGGTGTAGGAGATCGTGGTGGCGCCGCCGGGGCCGAAGAAGGACAGCAGCACGTCGCTGATCAGGAACACCACGAGGGCGGTGAGGACGAGGCCCAGCCAGCCGCCGGGCATCTTGCGCCGCGGGGGCGGCGGGGGTGGGGCACCCTCGGATCGCCACGGCTGGTCGGGGGTCTGGCGCGGTGGCACGGGATCAGTCACTCATCGGACAATACGGACATCCGCTCGGCTCCTCCAACCGCAACGCCGCGCCCCGCGCCGCGCCCGGTCAGCCCTGCCCCTCCGCACCGGCCGACCCCGGCCACTCCTCGGCGGTCAGCGCGAACCGCTCGTGGTCCCGCCACGCCCCCTGGAGGAACAGCATCCGCGGGGTGAACCCCTCGTGCCGGAAGCCCAGCCGCTTGGCCAGCGCGATCGAGCGGTCGTTGTCCGGCTGGACGTTGATCTCCAGCCGGTGCAGGCCGAGCCCGCCCTCCGACTGCGCGGCGAAGCAGCGGTCCAGCACCAGCCGCAGGCCCTCGGTCATCCGCCCGGTGCCGGCGAACGGCAGGAACGAGTCGTAGCCGAGCGCGCCGTTGCAGAACCGGCCCATCACGATGTTGGCCACGTTGACCTTGCCGACCAGCCCGTCCGTCTCCCCGTCGACCACCAGGAAGGTCCGCAGGCCCGGCCCCTGGCGCTCCATCAGGTCCGGCAGGGCGTCCGGCTCCACCGGGTTCCACCGGCCGATGTGCTCGGCGGACCGTCGGACCGCCTCGGCGTACGCCACCTCGTCCCCGGCCCGCGGGGCCCTGATCGTCACTCGCATCGGACCATCATCTCGGATGACCATCGGGCATGCGAACGGCCCGCCGTCCGGTCGCAACCGGTCGGCGGGCCGTTCATCGCACGTCCCAGGAACCCTTGGGCCCCGGGGAGATCCGAGGAGGGAGGACCTACAGCAGGTCCTTGAACTCCTTCGGCAGCTCGAAGTCGGCCGGACCCTTGCCCGCGCCGAGGCCGAACGCGCCGCCCTCGGCGGGCGCCTGGCCGCCGCCGGCACCGAGCGCGCGGCGCTCGGCGGCCGCGGCCTCCTCCTGCGCCCGCTTCAGCGGGTTGCCGCTCTTGCGCTTGCCCTTGGCGACCGGGGCCTTCTTGGCGGACTTCTTGCCGCCGCCGCCCATGCCCGGGATGCCCGGCATACCGGGGACGCCCTTGCCGGAGGCCATCGCCGACATCATCTTGCGGGCCTCGAAGAACCGCTCGACCAGGTTCTTCACCTCGCCGACCTGGACGCCCGAGCCCTTGGCGATGCGGGCCCGGCGGGAGCCGTTGATCAGCTCCGGCTCGGCACGCTCGGTCGGGGTCATCGACTTGATGATCGCGCCGACGCGGTTGACGTCCTTGTCGTCGATGTTGTTGATCTGCTCGCGGATCTGGCCCATCCCCGGCAGCATGCCCAGCAGCTTGGAGATCGAGCCCATCTTCTGGACCTGCTCCAGCTGGGACAGGAAGTCGTCCAGCGTGAACTGCTTCGGACCGCCGCGCAGCTTGGCGGCGATCTTCTCGGCCTCGGCCTGCGAGAAGGTCTGCTCGGCCTTCTCGATCAGCGAGAGGACGTCACCCATGCCCAGGATGCGCGAGGCCATCCGGTCCGGGTGGAAGGCGTCGAAGTCGTCGACCTTCTCGCCGTTGGAGGCGAACATGATCTGCCGGCCGGTGACGTGCGCGACCGAGAGCGCGGCACCGCCGCGGGCGTCGCCGTCGAGCTTGGAGAGCACCACACCGGTGAAGTCGACGCCCTCGAGGAAGGCCTGCGCGGTGGTGACCGCGTCCTGGCCGATCATCGCGTCGACGACGAACAGGACCTCGTCCGGGTTGACGGCGGCCCGGATGTCGGCGGCCTGCTGCATCAGCTCGGCGTCGATGCCGAGGCGGCCGGCGGTGTCGACGATGACGACGTCGTGCTGCTTCTGCTTGGCGTACTCGATCGAGTCCCGGGCCACCTGGACCGGGTCGCCGACGCCGTTGCCCGGCTGGGGGCCGTAGAACGCCACACCGGCGCGGTCGGCGACGACCTGCAGCTGGTTGACGGCGTTGGGGCGCTGGAGGTCGCAGGCGACCAGCAGCGGGGTGTGCTTCTGCGTCTTCAGCCAGTGGCCGAGCTTGCCGGCGAGGGTGGTCTTACCCGCACCCTGCAGACCGGCGAGCATGATCACCGTCGGGCCGTTCTTGGCGAACCGCACCCGGCGGGTCTCGCCACCGAGGATGGCGATGAGCTCCTCGTTGACGATCTTGATGATCTGCTGCGCCGGGTTCAGCGCGCCGGAGACCTCGACGCCGAGCGCGCGCTCCTTGACCTGCTTGATGAAGGCCCGGACGACCGGCAGCGCGACGTCCGCCTCCAGCAGCGCGATGCGGATCTCGCGGGCGGTGGCGTCGATGTCCGCCTCGCTCAGGCGGCCCTTGCCCCGAAGGTTCTTGAACGTCGCTGCGAGGCGATCGGAAAGGGTGTCGAACACGTCGTCGCGGGTCCTCTGCGGCATCGGTCTGAGTACGGTCGTCGCTCCCAAGGGTATCCGGCCGCCCCGGGGACGGTCTCCACCCGGGTTCGACCGAACCTTCGCCGGGCCTCCCCGGGGCCTCGGCCTGGTCCCGGGGCAGGCCTCCGCCGGGCCTCAGCCCAGCGCCGCCCGGACCGCCGCCGCCACCTCCCCGGCCCGCCGGGCATCGAGCGGACGGCCCGCCGCATCGGTCAGGTAGAAGGCGTCCACGGCCTCCGCGCCGAGCGTCGAGACGTGCGCGGTCCGCACCCGCACCCCGGCTCCGTCCAGCGCCCGGCCGATCCGGTGCAGCAGCCCCGGGGCGTCGTGCGCGCGCACCTCCAGCACCGTCGCGCTCGCCGAGGCCGCCGGCGGCGCCACCGCGACCACCGGCGGCGGAACGGGGACGCCGCGCCGGCGCGGGGCCGCCGCGTCCCGCTCGGCCAGCCGGCGGGCGACGTCCAGCGAGCCGTCCAGCGCTCGGCGCAGGTCCGTCCGGAGCCTGGCCGCCTCGGGCAGCTCGCCGAACTGCGCGGTCACCGTCCAGGAGAGCAGCAGGACCGGCCCGGCGCCGATCGGGTCCAGCTCGCGCAGCCCCGCCGAGCGGACCGCCAGCCGGTGCAGGGCCAGCACTCCGGCGACGGTGCCCAGCAGGCCCGGCCGGTCCGGGACGGCCAGCAGCAGCCGCACGCCCATCGGCCCGGTGCCGTCGCCGTCGACGCCCGCAGACGCCTCGGCGAGCGACCCGGCCCGCATCGGCGCGGCCGGCAACGACGAGGCCGACAGCGACAGCGCCGGCCCGCCGGTGCGGGCAGCCTCCACCGCCAGCCGCTCCTGCTCGGCGGTCGGCTCGGCCTCGACGGGGCCCGGCCGCCCGCCGTGCTCCCCGGCCAGCCGGGCAGCGGCCCGGGCGGTCAGACCGTCCACCAGCGCGGCCCGCCAGGCACTCCACGCGGCCGGGCCGGTGGCCAGCGCGTCCGCCTCGGTCAGCGCCCGCAGCAGCTCCAGCCGCGGCACCGAGCCGACCGCCTTGGTGACGGCCTCCACGGTCGCCGGATCGTCCGGGTCCCGCCGGGTCGCGGTGTCCACCAGGGTCAGGTGGTGGCGGACCAGCACCGCCAGGGTCTCCACCGACTCCGGGTCGAAGCCCATCCGGGCGGCCAGGGCGCGGACGAGCACCTCGCCCGCCTCACTGTGGTCGCCCGGTCCGCCCTTGCCGAGATCGTGCAGCAGCGCGGCGACCAGCAGCAGGTCCGGCCGGGCCACCCGGCGGGTCATCGCGGCGGCCCGCACCGCGGTCTCCACCAGGTGCCGGTCCACCGTCCAGCGGTGCACCGCGTTGCGCTGCGGCCGGCAGCGCACCCGCTCCCAGTCCGGCAGCAGCCGGGTGACCAGCCCGCGCGCCTCCAGCGCCTCCCAGACCGGCAGGCAGGCCTCCCCCGCCCCCAGCAGGGTGACCAGTTGCTCGCGCGCCTCGGCCGGCCAGGGCACCGGCAGCGGACGGCACTCCGCCGCCAGCCGACGCACCGTCGCGTGGGAGAGGGGCAGGCCGGCCTGCGCGGCGGCGGCCGCGGCGCGCAGCGGCAGCACCGGGTCCGTGGCCGGGCGGGCGCCGCGGGCGAGCACCGCCTCGCCGTCCTGCTCGACCACGCCCTCGGCGAGCGGCCGGCGCTCCACCGCGCCCCGGACCACCGCGCCCCGTCCGGACCCGCCGAACGCACCGCCGAACGCACCGCCGACCGGGCCGGTGAACGGAAAGCGCCGTTGCGGACGGCGGCCCCGGCCCGAGCGGGCGGCGAGCACCCGCTCCACCGACCGCCAGGCGACGTCGGAGGCGTACCCGACGGTCCGCGCCGCCTCGTAGACCCCGCGCAGCAGGGCGTCCGCGTCCGGCACGCCCAGCCGCTCGGCGATCCGGTCCTGCTCCTGCAGGGCGAGCCGCTCGGTGGCCCGGCCGGTCACCAGGTGCAGGGCGTCGCGGACGTCCGCCAGCCGGAGCGCGGCGGCCTCCAGCCCCTC
Source organism: Kitasatospora sp. NPDC058032 (assembly GCF_042885845.1). Taxonomy (NCBI): domain Bacteria; kingdom Bacillati; phylum Actinomycetota; class Actinomycetes; order Kitasatosporales; family Streptomycetaceae; genus Kitasatospora; species Kitasatospora sp. NPDC058032. Next base: position 52,826 of record NZ_JBHVRK010000027.1, read on the forward strand.
CCGGGGTGCGTCGGCCAGCCAGCTCGCGGCGATCGCGCGGAGCGCGACGACGTCCCGCAGGCCGCCGCGGGCCTCCTTCAGATCGGGCTCCAGCAGGAAGGACAGCTCGCCGTGCCGCTCGGCCCGCTCCCGGCCCAGCTCGCGCAGCTCCGGCAGCCGCCGAGGAGCGGCCGCCCGCCAGTCGGCGAGGACGGCGGAGCGCAGCGCGGCGGTGAGCGCCGGGTCGCCGGCCACGTGCCGGGCGTCCAGCAGGCCGAGCTGCGCCTTCAGGTCGGCGGCGGCCACCGCCCGGGCCTCGGCCGGGGTGCGGACCGCGTGGTCGAGCTGGACGCCGGAGTCCCACACCGGGTACCAGAGGCGCTCGGGCAGGGCGCGGTCCAGCCGGCCCTCGTGCAGCAGCAGGACGTCGAGGTCGCTGCGCGGGGAGAGTTCGCCGCGCCCGTAGCCGCCGACCGCGACCAGGGCGGTCCGGGCGGGCGCGCCGGCCCCGGCGAACAGGGCGGCCAGCCAGTCGTCGGTGAGCGCGGACAGCGCGGTGCGCCGCTCCCGGCCGCCGGGGCCGGGAGCCGCGAGCAGCCGGGCCCGCGCGGCGGCGGGCCCGGCAGGACCGTCGGAACCGGTGGAACCGGGCCCGGGGGCGTCGGGGGCGGTGGCCATCCGGTCGGGCCCTCAGAGGGCGTCGGGGCCGCGCTCGCCGGTGCGGACCCGGACGGCGGTGTCGACCGGGATCGCCCACACCTTGCCGTCGCCGATCTTGCCGGTCCGGGCCGCGTTGACCAGGACCTCGATCAGCGGCTCGGCGTCCTCGTCCTCGACCAGCACCTCGACCCTGACCTTGGGAACCAGGTCCACGGTGTACTCCGCGCCCCGGTAGACCTCGGTGTGGCCGCGCTGCCGGCCGTAGCCGCTGGCCTCGGAGACGGTCAGGCCGTGCACGCCGAAGGCCTGCAGGGCGGCCTTCACCTCGTCCAGGCGGTAGGGCTTGATGACGGCGGTGATGAGCTTCATCGGGCGTCCACCTCGGTCTTCTCGGTGCCGTGCGCCGACGCCGGCGCGGGTGCGGGTGCGGAGGCCGCGGCGACCAGGGCCGCCGCCGGGGCGGCCGTCCGGCCGAGGGCCGAGCCCAGCGCGCTGAAGTCGTAGGCGGACTCGGCGTGCTCGGCCTGGTCGATGCCGGCCAGCTCGACCTCCTCGGCGACCCGGAACCCGATCACCCGGTCGACCGCCTTGGCCAGCAGCCAGGAGAGCACGAAGGAGTAGACGGCGACCACCGCCACGCCCATCGCCTGCTTGCCCAGCTGCCCGAACCCGCCGCCGTAGAACAGCCCCTTGGCGCTCTGGCCGACCGTCCCGGTGGCGAACAGGCCGACCAGCAGCGAGCCGATCGCCCCGCCGACGGCGTGCACACCGACCACGTCGAGCGAGTCGTCGAAGCCCCACCGGTACTTGAGGCCGATCGCGGCCGCGCAGACAGCGCCGGCGACCAGACCGATCGCCACCGCGCCGAGCGGGGAGACCGAGCCGCAGGCCGGGGTGACGGCCACCAGCCCGGCCACCGCGCCGGAGGCGGCGCCCAGCGTGGTGCACGCGCCGTGCCGCAGCCGCTCGTGGACCAGCCAGCCGACCAGCCCGGCGCCGGCGGCGACCTGGGTGTTGAGCAGGGCCGTCGCCGCGACGCCGTTGGCGGCCAGCGCCGAGCCGGCGTTGAAGCCGAACCAGCCGAACCAGAGCAGCCCGGAGCCGAGCATCACCAGCGGCAGCGAGTGCGGGCGCATCGGGTCCTTGCGGAAGCCGATGCGCCTGCCGAGCACCAGGCACAGCGCCAGGCCCGCGACCCCGGCGTTGATGTGGACGGCCGTCCCGCCGGCGAAGTCGATCACGCCGTTGCGGTCGCCGAGCCAGCCGCCGTGGCCGCCGTCGAAGAAGAACACCCAGTGGGCGACCGGGAAGTAGACCACGGTCACCCAGAGCGCCACGAACAGGCCCCAGGCCGTGAATCTCGCGCGGTCCGCGACCGCCCCGCTGATCAGCGCCGGGGTGATGACCGCGAACATCAGCTGGAAGGCGGAGAAGGCGGTCACCGGGATCGTCCCGGTGAGGTCGGCGAGCCCGACGCCGTGCATCCCCAGGAAGTCCAGGTTGCCGATCAGGCCGGCGCCCGCGTCGGGTCCGAAGGCGAGCGAGTAGCCGTAGAGGACCCACAGCACGCTGACGATGCCCAGCGACAGGAAGCTCATCGCCAGCATGTTCAGCGTGCTCTTGGCCCGGACCATCCCCCCGTAGAAGAAGGCCAGCCCCGGGGTCATCACCATGACCAGGGCCGCACTGACGAGTACGAAGGCGGTGTCGCCCGCGCTGAAGGCGTCCGGCATCGGCGTCTCCTCCTGACTGGAAGGCCGATCCGCGCCCGGGTCGCTGTTCCGTGCGCCCGGGGTGTCGGCGTTGTCCAGGAGCGTGCCGAAGGCCGGTTTCAACCGATGCGACCGGGTGTTTCACCACCGTGACGGGGGCGACCGCGGGGTTACACCCACGTGAACGCAACACCGACCGTGCCGTCGGCGGCCGGCACGGTCGGTGGGGGTGTCGCGGTGGCGGCTCAGACCACCGAGACGTACTCGGGGATGTCCTGGACCACCCGCTCCTTGAGCCGGCTGACCGCGTCCACGCCCTTGAACCGGGAGGCGGCGGCCTCGGTGGTCTTGCGGACCCGCGAGTTGAGCCGCTCGGAGCGGACCTTGGTGGCGATGTCCACCGCCTGCTCGGCGAAGACCGCCGCCTCCTCCGGCTCGTTCTGCAGCAGGTGCACGCTGGCCATGCCGACCAGGTTGAAGGCGTAGGAGCGGACGTGGTCGCCGTCCTGCCGGAACAGGTCGACCGCGCGCTCCATCACCGGCGCCGACATCGAGGCGTACAGCTCGGAGTTGTCCGAGTGGTAGGCGAGGTCGCGGAAGGAGTGCGCGTTCTCCGCGTTCAGCTCGGCCGGTGAGAAGAACTTCAGCCAGTCCGGGTCGGCGTCGCCCTCGCGGATGTCGGTGAAGGTGTCCTCGGCCAGCCGGATCGCCCGGGCGCACCGGTTCACCTCGCCGATCGTGGCGTACGCGCGTGCCTCCATCGCGTACAGCAGGGACTGCTGGCGCGGGGTGGCGGTGTCCCGGCTGCCGTACTGGGCGAGGTGGATCAGCTCCAGCGCGTCCTCGCCGCGGTTGAGGTGGATCATCTGCCGGCTCATGTCGGTGAGGATCAGCGCGCCGAACGGGCGGTCGCCGGCCTCCTTGGCGGCGTGCAGCGCCAGCACGTAGTACTTCTGCGCGCTGGGGTGCATGCCGACGTCGTAGGACATCCAGCCGGCCAGGTGGGCCAGCTCGGCGGTGAGCCGGAACAGCCGCTTGGTGGTCTGCTCCGGGTAGGTCTCCTGGAGCAGGTCGGTGACCTCGTGGAGCTGGCCGACCACGGCCTTGCGGCGCAGCCCGCCGCCGTTCTGCGCGTCCCACTGCCGGAACATGACGGTGGTCTGCTCCAGCAGTTCCAGCTCGGGCTCGGAGAGCCGGCCGGTGAACGGCTCCCCGCCGTTGGCCGCGGTCAGGATCGGGGTGGGCGCGCCGGTCGGGCCGGGCGCCAGCCAGCGCTGCATCGGCTCGATCAGCGCGGCACCGGCGGTCAGGGCGAGCGAGGTGCCCAGGAAGCCGCGCCGGTTGAGCATGAGGTCGCTGCGCGAGTAGTCGCTGATCAGCTGGACGGTCTGCGGCGCGCTCCACGGCAGGTCGACGCCGCCGCCGACGGTGGAGACCGGCACGGCGGCGCGCAGGCCGAGGTCCTCGATGGAGACCACCGAGCCGAACCGCTCGGAGAACAGCTCGGACATGATCTTCGGAATGGGCTCGCGCGGCTGTTCGCCGTCGAGCCATCGCCGCACCCGCGAGGTGTCCGTGGAGACGTGGTGGGCCCCGATCTGCCGGGCCCGACGGTTGACCTGACGGGCCAACTCTCCCTTGGACCAGCCGCTGCGGGCGAACCACGTGGTCAGCTTCTCGTTGGGTTGCTTCTCTGCCATGGGTCCGTCCCCATCCCGCCCGGGCCCCCGGGGCCCCGATCGTGACCGCCCGACGGTTGCGGGCTCTTGCCAGACGTGTCGTACCGGACTGCGGCGCTTCCGCCGCAGACGGACCGTCAGCTCCCCAACTCCCGGCCCGCCATGGCCGGAAGCGGACACCCCGACGAGGTCCGTGTGCTGAACGTAACGCCCCGCGCACCGCCCCGGGGAGCGGCCCTGGCGAAACGCCACCTTTCGCCACCCCCAGGAGTGAACCGAACCGTGTCGGCAGACGGTTCACTAGGAAGTCCCGACGGCCCGGCATATGCAGGCCGCCAAGTCCCCGACGGCACCCGGCTTTTCAGGCGAACCGCCGCCGCCACAAGCGGATTTCGCACCCGCACCGACCGACGACCCTCCCGCGCACAGACGATCCGGCATCGGCACCGCCGACCACAAGGCGGCGCACGAGGCGCACCAGGGCAACTGGCGCACACCGCGCGCCGCACGCCGCCACCGCACCACGCACCACGCACAGGAAAAGCAACACACAGTCACCGTCCCGTAACCATAGGCAACAAGAACCGTTGGGGGAGGCATGGACAAGCTGTTCGGCGAACTTCGCCTGGGGCACCTGCGGCTGGCGCCGCTGGGCGCGCGCCGTCGCACCCGCGCCACCGCGCGGCAGGCGGCCGCGGAGTACACCGGCCGGTGGGGCTGGGCCGTCCTCGTCGGCGAGCCGGTCCGCACGGCGGGCCCGGCCGGCAGCCCGGAGCGCTGCCACTGCGGCAGGCAGCGCTGCGCCGCCCCCGGCCTGCACCCCGTCCCCGGCGCCGGACCGGCCGTCCGCCCCGGCACCGACGTCTCGGTGCTGTTCCCGACCGGCCGCGCCTTCGACGTCCTCGACGTCCCCGAGCCGGCCGGCCTGCAGGCACTGGTCCGGCTGGAACGGATGGGCACCCAGATCGGCCCGGTGCTCGCCTCGCCCACCGGACGGCTGCAGTTCCTGGTCGCGCCCGGCACCGCCCGCCGGCTGCCGGACCTGCTCTACCGGATGGGCTGGGACGACGCCGCGCTCGACCTCACCTGCCACGGCGAGGGCAGCTTCGTCGCCGCGCCGCCCACCGTGCTCGCCGGCCTCGGCCCGGTCCGGTGGCTGCGCCGCCCCACCCGCGACAACGCCGGCTGCCCGCCCGAGGCCCGTCTGCTGCTCGGCACCCTCGCCTACGCCTGCCACCGCGGCCGCGAGCGCACCCGCGAACCCGCCTGGATCGCCTGACCGTCCGACCCTCCGCTGCTCCGGTCGTCCGGAGAACGCCGAAGGGCCCGCCCCTCGCGGGAGCGGACCCTTCACCGGTGGCACCGGACGGTGCTCAGTCCCCGATCAGCGCGTCCACGAACGCGCCCGGCTCGAACGGCGCCAGGTCGTCGGCACCCTCGCCGAGCCCGATCAGCTTGACCGGCACGCCCAGCTCGCGCTGGACGGCGACCACGATGCCGCCCTTGGCGGTGCCGTCCAGCTTGGTCAGCACGATGCCGGTGATGTCGACCACCTCGGCGAAGACCCGGGCCTGGATCAGCCCGTTCTGACCGGTGGTGGCGTCCAGCACCAGCAGCACCTCGTCCACCGGGCCGTGCTTCTCCACGACCCGCTTGACCTTGCCCAGCTCGTCCATCAGGCCGGTCTTGGTGTGCAGACGCCCGGCGGTGTCCACCAGGACGGTGTCCGCGCCCTCGGCGATGCCCTCCTTGACGGCGTCGAAGGCGATCGACGCCGGGTCGCCGCCCTCCGGCCCGCGCACGGTGCGCGCACCGACCCGCTCGCCCCAGGTCTGCAGCTGGTCGGCGGCGGCGGCACGGAAGGTGTCGGCCGCGCCGAGCACCACCGTGCGGCCGTCGGCGACCAGCACCCGGGCCAGCTTGCCGGTGGTGGTGGTCTTGCCGACGCCGTTGACGCCGACGACCAGGACGACCGCGGGGCCCTCGTCGTGCCTGGTGGAGCGCACGGTGCGGTCGGCGTCCTTGCCGATCAGCTCGACGAGCTCCTCGCGCAGCAGGCCGCGCAGTTGCTCGGGGGTGCGGGTGCCGAGCACCTTGACCCGGGTGCGCAGCCGCTCGACCAGCTCCTGGGTGGGGGCCACGCCGACATCGGCGGTCAGCAGGGTCTCCTCGATCTCCTCCCAGGTGTCCTCGTCGAGGTGCTCGCGGGAGAGCAGCGAGAGCAGGCCCTTGCCGAGCGAGTTCTGCGAACGGGAGAGCCGCGAGCGCAGCCGGACCAGACGGCCGGCGGTGGGCTCGGGGACCTCGATGGCCGGGGCTTCCTCGGCCGCCTCGACGACGGCTTCGGCCTCGGCGACGGGTTCGGCCTCGGCGCGGGCCTCGGCCTCGGGGAGCTGGACCTCCTCGACGGTGCGGCGCGGTTCCTCGGTCGGCGGCGCGGCCTCCTCGCCGACGGCGGGCTCGCGCGGGGTCGGGGGCGCCGTGATGACCGGCGCCTGCGACTTCGGGGGCAGCTGCTGGCGTCGTCTGCCGGAAACGACGAGTCCGGCGATCGCGCCGATGGCGACCACCGCGATGACTACGGCAAGAATCACGTATTCCATAACTCCCCAAGTATCCGCGACGCCGGTCCCGGCGAACCGCAGGCGGCCGGGTGGATCACCCGCCGACCGGACGGGGCCGGAAAGTGGATCACCGGCGGGTCAGGGCCGCCGCTCCTTCTGGTCCTCCCTCAGCCGCTGACTGATCACCTGCGAGATGCCGTCGCCCTTCATGGTCACCCCGTACAGGGCGTCGGCGGACTCCATGGTCAGTTTCTGGTGGGTGATCACGATCAGCTGGGAGCTCTCCCGCAGCTCCTCCATGATCGCGATCAGCCGCCGCAGGTTGGTCTCGTCCAGCGCGGCCTCGACCTCGTCCATGACGTAGAACGGGCTGGGCCGGGCCTTGAAGATCGAGACCAGCAGCGCCACGGCGGTCAGCGAGCGCTCGCCGCCGGAGAGCAGCGACAGCCGCTTGACCTTCTTGCCGGGCGGGCGGGCCTCCACCTCGACGCCGGTGGTCAGCATGGACTCCGGATCGGTGAGCACCAGCCGCCCCTCACCGCCCGGGAACAGCCGGGAGAACACCCCCTCGAACTGCGCGGCGGTGTCGTGGTAGGCGGCGGTGAACAGCTGCTCGACCCGCTGGTCGACGTCCTTGACGATGTCGAGCAGGTCGCGCCGGCTGCGCTTGAGGTCGTCCAGCTGCTCGCCGAGGAAGGTGTGCCGCTCCTCCAGGGCGGCGAACTCCTCCAGCGCCAGCGGGTTGACCTTGCCCAGCTGCTGGTACGCCCGCTCGGCCGAGCGCAGCCGCTTCTCCTGCTCGGCGCGGACGTACGGGTACGGCTCGTCCGGCTCCTGCCCCTCCTCCGGCGTGGACGGCGGGACGAGCTGGTCCGGCCCGTAGGAGGCCAGCAGTTCGGAGCCCTCGATGCCGAACTCCTCCAGCGCCCGGCCCTCCAGCTGTTCGATCCGCAGCCGCTTCTCCGCCCGCAGCACCTCGTCGCGGTGGCCGGCGTCGACCAGCTTGTCCAGCTCCTCCTTGAGCTCGCGCCCGTGCCCGCGGTGCTCCTTCAGCTCCGCCTCGCGCACCGCCCGGGCCTGTTCGACGGCGGCCCGTTCGGCGTCCGCGCGGGCCAGCGACACCTCCAGGCAGGCGAGCAGCTGCCGGGCGCCCGCGGCGACGGCGCCGGCCACGGCGGCGTCCCGCTCGGCGCGCCGGCGGCGTTCGGCGGCCCGGGCGCGCGCCTCGCGCTCGGCGCGGGCGGCCCGGTCCAGCTGGTCGGCCCGGCCGGCCAGGGCGCGGACCCGCTCCTCGTGGGTGCGCACGGCGAGCCGGGCCTCGAGTTCGGCCTGCCGGGCGGCGGTGGCGGCCGCGGCCAGCCGCTGCTGTTCGGCGGCGTCCGGCTCGTCCTCGCCGTCGGCGGCGGTCTCCTCGGCGACCGTCAGCCGCTCGGCCAGTTCCTCGGCGGTGGCGAGCAGTTGGGCCAGGCCGTCCTCGGCGCGGCCGGCGGCGGCGGTCAGCCGTTCGGCCTCGCCGGCGGCGGCCCGGGACTGTCCGCCGAGCCGGCCCAGGGTGCCCGCCACCTCGGCCCGCTCGCGTTCCAGCTTCCTCCGCCGGACGGCGAGTTGATCCAGTTCGGCGGCCGACTCCCGGCGCTGTTCGGTGAGTTCGGCCAGTCGCCCGGCCGATTCGGCGCAGCGGACGTCGAGTTCGCAGATCGCCCGGGCGGCCTCGTCCACCGCGGCCTGGGTCTCCAGCAGGCTGGGGGCGGCGCCGGAGCCGCCGTGCGCGAAGCCGGCACCGAGCCGGTCGCCCTCGGCTGTGACGGCGCTCAGCGCGGGGTGTGCGGCGACCAGCCGCAGGGCCTGGTCGAGGGTGTCCACCACCGCGACGCCCGCCAGCAGCCGGCCGACGGCGGGGCGCAGTTCGGCCGGGCCGTCGACGAGGTCGGCGGCCCAGCGGGCGCCGGGCGGCAACTCCCCCACCGGGTCGGCCGGTTCGGGGGCGCCGGCGATCAGCAGGGCGGCCCGGCCGGCGTCCTCCTTGCGCAGCAGCCGCAGCGCCTCGGCGGCGGCGTGGGGCGAGTCGACGGCCACCGCGTCGGCGGCGGCGCCGAGGGCGGCGGCGACGGCGGTCTCGTGGCCGGGGGCGGTCCGCAGCAGCGCGGCGGCCGGTCCGAGCAGCCCGGCCGTCCGGTCCCCGGCGGCGAGCAGTGCGCCGCTGCCGTCCTTGCGGCGCAGGCCGAGCGCCAGCGCCTCGTGCCGGGCGGTCAGCGCGGCCCGTTCTCGCTCGGCGGTGGCGGCGGCCTCGCGCGCGGCGGCGAGCTCCTGCTCGACCCCGGCGAGCCGTTCCCGGGCGCCGTCGTGCGCGGTGTCGGCCCGTTCGCCGTCCTCGGTGTCGGCCTCGACCCGGGCCCGCAGCTCCTCGTACTCCTGCCGGGCGGCCTCGGCGCGTTGCAGCGCCTCGTCGCGGGCCTCGGCGAGCCGGCCGATCTCGGCCTCGGCGGCGGCGGCCTTGGAACGGGCGGCGGCGGCCTGCCCCTGGAGCCGGGCCAGTCCCTCCCGGCGGTCGGCGATGGCCCGGGCGGCGTCCTTGAGCCGGCGTTCCTCGACGGCGAGGGCGCGTTCCAGCCCGGCCCGGCCCTCGACGGCCTCGTCGAGCGCCTCCTCGGCCTGCTCCAGGGCCGCGGCCAGCGCCGACTCCTCCTCCCGGACCCGCCCGGCTTCGCGCTCCAGCTCCTCCGGGTCCCGGCCGCGCCGCTCCTCGGCCTGCCCGCCGGCGGCGGCGTGCCGGGCCGCGGCCTCGGCCAGCCCGATGGTGCCGCGGGTGCGCTCGGCCAGTGCGGAGAGCCGGTACCAGGTCTGCCGGGCGGCCTCCAGGCCGGGGCCGAGCTGCTGGACCTGCGCCTCCAGCACGGCCTCGCGCCGGATCGCGTGGCCGAGCTCCTGCTCGACGGTGGAGCGGCGCAGCCGCAGGGCCAGTTCGTCGGCGATCTCCGCCTCGACGGCGGTGCGCAGCGCGAGCAGGTCGTCGGCGAGCAGTCGCAGCCGGGCGTCGCGCAGGTCGGCCTGGATGCCGGCGGCGCGCCGGGCGATCCGGGCCTGTCGGCCGAGCGGGCCGAGCTGGCGGCGCAGTTCGGCCACCAGGTCCTGGACGCGGTTGAGGTTGACCTGCATCGCGTCCAGCTTGCGCAGCGCCTTCTCCTTGCGCTTGCGGTGCTTGAGGACGCCGGCCGCCTCCTCGATGAAGGCGCGCCGGCCCATCGGGTCGGCGTGCAGGACGGAGTCGAGCTGTCCCTGGCCGACGATGACGTGCATCTCGCGGCCGATGCCGGAGTCGGAGAGCAGTTCCTGGATGTCGAGCAGGCGGCAGGTGTCGCCGTTGAGCGCGTACTCGCTGCCGCCGTTGCGGAACATCGTCCGGGTGATGGTCACCTCGGAGTACTCGATCGGCAGGGCGCCGTCGGTGTTGTCGATGGTGAGGCTGACCTCGGCGCGGCCGAGCGGGGCGCGCCCGCTGGTCCCGGCGAAGATGACGTCCTCCATCTTGCCGCCGCGCAGCGACTTGGCGCCCTGCTCGCCCATCACCCAGGAGAGCGCGTCGACGACGTTGGACTTGCCGGAGCCGTTGGGCCCGACCACGCAGGTGATGCCGGGCTCGAAGCGGAGGGTGGTCGCGGAGGCGAAGGACTTGAACCCGCGCAGCGTCAGACTCTTCAGGTGCACGCGCCGGTCTCCTCACCTCGCTCGCCAGGGGCTCCAGCGGCGACTGTATCCCCCGGCGGTGCGGCGACAGGTTCCCGGACACGGCCCCGGACACGACGAAGGGACGCCACACGGGGCGTCCCTTGCAAGCTGCGTCCCTTTCGGGGCGGCTCAGTGCACAGCGGCGTCGATCGGGGGAGATCGGGCGGGACTCAGGTGAGAGCCGGCTCCCGCTGATCCAGATCGATGCTGTTGAGCAACGAGTGCTCGCCGGCGACAGCGGTGAGAGCGTCGTTCTCAGCCTGCATCCGAAGGAGCTCGGCTTCGAGATCCTGGACGCGCTGCTGCAGCCGTCGCATCTCGGAGAGCATTCGCGGGTCGGGGCCGCCGACGTACCCGAGAAGCGCCTTTGCCATGATGAATGGTCCTCCACGCTGAGTGACCGAACCGGAACGGTACAGGTCTAGGGGGAAGGGGGACGCACGCGCGGCGCGCACCGGCAGTGCTGGCTGGGCACTACGGCACAACCACCGTGAGCTGGGCTCACGGGGGCGTGCGCCTACCGGAATGACGCGGTCGTGTGCGCGGGGCTTCCAGCGTCTCACCAAAGACGGTACGGGTCAACACGATCACCGCACGCTACCGCGCCCCTGTCACCTGCCTGGCGGTGTCGTCACGCCAGCCGGCCACGAAGGGGGGTCCACCACGTGCTCGTGGATCATCGTTCGATGCGGAGTCAACCACGAGTCTGCCCGGATGGCAACCGTACGACACCGCCGGTTGCCGATCGTTTTCCGGCGGCTCGCTGGGGGCCGGGTGCGCGGGGGCGGTCAGCGGATCGCGAAGCTCTCGTAGCCGGGGCCGACGGCGGTCCAGATCTCGGTCACCCCGGCGACCCGGCCCGGGGTGTCGGGGCCCCTGAGCAGGGCGAGCAGCTGTTCGCAGTCCGGGGCGAAGCCCTCGGCCACCACCTGTACCCGGCCGTCGCCGAGGTTGCCGGCGTAACCGGTCAGGCCGATCTCCAGCGCCCGCGCCCTGGTCCACCAGCGGAAGCCGACCTCCTGGACCTTGCCGCGCACCCAGGCGGTGACCCGGACCGGCTCGTCACTGTGGGCGTCACGACCGTGCATGCCACCGACCCTATCCGCCCCGGCGGCGGCGCGCGTCACGGGCCGGACGGGCCCTCGGCCGTCCATCCCGGGCTGCGGATCTCGGCCCGCAGGTCGGCGGCGCGCCCGGGCTCGCCGCAGGTCCGGCAGACCCAGTGCGGGTCGTACGGGTGCGGCGGCTGCCCTTCGGGCGTGTGCGCGAAGACCACCGGCGGCTCGGGCAGCACCCAGCGGTCGCCCCAGGCGAGCAGGGCCTGGGTGAGCGGCGCGAGGTCGCGGCCGGCCTCGGTCAGGTGGTACTCGTAGCGCGGCGGCCGCTCGCTGTAGGCCCGGCGCTCGACCACACCCGCCTCCTCCAGCGCCCGCAGCCGCGCGGTGAGCCGGTCGCGGGGCGCCCCGGTGTTGCGGGCGATCCGGTCGAAGCGGTGGTTGCCGTAGAACAGCTCCCGCACCGCGAGCAGCGCCCACTTCTCCCCCACCACGTGGAGCGCGGCGGCGATCGAGCACGGCCGCCCGGGCAGGGACGGCGGGGCGGGGAGGTCGGAGGTCACGCCGGACAGCCTGCCACACAGGGTTGGGTTCTCAAACCCTTCCGCTCAGGAAGGCCAGCCCGGCCAGGGTCTTGAGCTGCCCGGGAGCCACCCGCACGGCGACGGTCGAGTCGTCGGCGAACCGCAGCTCGACCCGGCGGGCGCGCGATCCGGCGCGGACGTCCGGGGGCCTGCGCAGCCGGAACGGCCCGAGATCGGTCAGGTGCTCGGCCGCGAGCGCGCCGCGCCGCTTCAGCAGCAGGACCCGGCGGTCGGTGACGGCCGGCAGCACGAAGCCGAAGGTGTCCGACGAGCGCGACGGCTCGGCCTCCCGGGCGGCGGCGGCGAACCGGCCCGCGGTGCTCTCCCAGCCGCCCCGCACCGGCGGCGTGACCAGTCGCCCGCCGACCACCAGCACGGTCAGCCCGGCGAGGGCCACCAGCACCTCGGGTTCCAGGAGGTCGGGACCGTGGTCGATCGCGTTCTCCACGCCGGCCTCCACGTCCCGCCCGGACCGCCGGTAGCGCTTCGGCGGCCGGAGGACCAGCGCGCTCAGCCGGACCTCGACCAGCCCGAGAAGTTCCTCGTCCGCCCGCAGCCACCGCCGCGCCAGGGCATGATCCGGCGCCATTCCCCCGCCCCCTCCGTCGGCGTCCCCTCCGCGACACGCCACGGCCCCCGCCGGTCACCCGACGGGGGCCGTGGGCCGATCATCGCATCGGCCGGAGGCTCAGGGCAGAGCGCGCGACGGTGTCAGAACCCGCCTCCGAAGTCGCCGCCACCCCCGAAGTCCCCGCCGCCGCCGAAGTCCCCGCCGTCGAAGCCGCCGCCGAAGTCGGAGGCGTTGAAGTCCGCGCCGGAGAAGTCGCCGCCGTCGAAGCCGGCGCCCGCGTCGACGGGGCCGGCCGCGTACGCCGGGGTGGCCATCATCGAGCCGAGCATGGTGCCGACCAGCAGCCCGGGCAGCAGACCGCCGCCGCCGAAGCCGCCGAAGTAGCCGCCCGCCCAGGGACCGTAGGCCGGGCCCGCGTTCCAGTACGGCTGCGGGCCGTGCTCGGTCGGGACGGTCCGGACCTCCGGGTCCAGGCCGGCCGCCAGCCGGTCCGCGTCGGCCTTGCAGACCGGGACGGAGCGGGCGGCGCCGCCCGCCGGGGACCACTCGGCGTCCAGCACGGACGGGCCGTGCCGCGGGTCGAAGAAGCACGGCGGCCGGCGCTCCGGCAGCGGGCGCTTGTCCCGCCGGGCCGCCAGGGTGGCCAGCGCGAACCGGCCGTCCTCCAGCGCCTCGGTCACCGGCTTCACGTCCTCCGGCCCCTTGGCCTCGTCCATCAGCCGCTTGGCCTTCTCGTACGAGTCCAGGGCGTGGGTGTAGTCGCCGCGCTGCACGTCGTCGGCGTCCGCGGCGGACGGCACGAAGTCGAGCCGGTCCAGCTCCTCGCCGTAGGCGGTGATGTCCTCGTCGACCACCTGGCGCAGCTGCGCCAGCTCGGCCCGGCGCTGCTCCTCCTTCTTCCGCTTGGCCCGGCGGAACAGCAGGAAGACGCCGGTGCCGGCGAGCGCCAGCAGGGCCAGCGGGACGACCACCGCGGCGGCGGAGACGCCACCGCTGTCGCTGTTCACGCCGTGCCCCTTGATCTGCGGGGCGGCGGTGTCGACGAAGTCGTTCAGGGTGGCGTCGATGTTGCCGGGGTGGGAGCGGAAGGAGGCTCCGGCGATCCGCTCGGCGCTCGCGCTGGGCAGCGCGCCCTTGTCGGAGCGGGCCTGGAACTGGTCCCCGCGCCAGATCGCGTAGGTGCCGGTGATGCCGACCTTGGTGCGCAGGTCGTCGAAGACGGTCCTCGCGCCGTACGGGTCGGCGGCCGGGACGACCGCCACGAAGATCGGCTTGTCCGCCTTACGGATCTTCGCGGTCAGCGCGTCGGCCTGGCTCTGGCCGAACCGGTCCGCCATCGCCGGGTCGACGTAGACTCGGCCCTGCTTGAGCGTGGCGGCCGCGTCGTCGAGACCGCCGGCCGCCGAGGCCGCCGGCGCCAGCAGGAGCAGCAGCCCGAGCAGCGCCGACACCAGCGCCACCGGCCCGACGCCCCGGGAACGTCGTCGTGCAAGGGTTCTCATGCCTCGACGCTACCCCGAACGGCCCCGGTGCAAGGCATACCGGCCGGGTACCACCCGGCCGGGCACCCCCACCGTCCGCCGGGGTGCGTCCCCTTCTCCGGGATGATCTTTCGCCCCAGCGCCCCGGAAGCGGCCCCGGGACGGGAACCCGGCCGACGGCCCGCACGTACCTCCCGGCGGACACCGGACCGGACCGGACGCCGGGCCGGGCGTGCCGACCGTACCCCGCGACCGGGCACACTGGTGGCCGTACCGCCACCTCATGACCATCTTTTGACCATCCCGCACCACCCCTCCTGATCGGAGCTCCGCGTGTTGATCGGCCTCGTCACCGCCGTGGCGGCCTCCGCCTGCTACGGCACCGGTTCGGTCCTGCAGGCCGTCGGCTCCCGGCGCTCCGCACGCGAGGAGGCCGCCCGGGGCGGAGCCTCGGCCGGCACCACCGCGCACGGCGGGCCCAGCCTCGCCTCCACCGCCAAGGCCGCCGTGACCTGGGAGTTCATCCTCGGCACGGTGCTGGACTTCATCGGCTTCGGGCTCGGCGCGCTGGCCGCCCGGATGCTGCCGCTGTTCCTCTCCCAGACGATCATCAGCGCCAACCTGGTGATCACCGCGGTGCTCTCGATCAAGCTGCTCGGCATCCGACTCAAGCAGCTGGAGTGGGCCTCGATCGGCGTGCTCTGCTCGGCGCTGGTGCTGCTCGCGGTCTCCGCCGGGCCGGAGGGCGGCCACCACGCCGCGATGGCCTTCCACTGGTGGCTGCTGGCGATCACCACCGTGCTGCTGGCCGGCGGCGGCCTGCTGGTGCGCCGGATGGGCGCCAACGGCGCGATCGTCGCCGGTCTGCTCTCCGGCCTCGGGTTCGGCGCGCTCGGCGTCGGCGTGCGCATCCTCAACGGCGTGGAGCCGTTCGACCTCGGCCTGCTGCTCTCCGACCCGGCGCTGTACGCGATCCTGGTCGGCGGCATCGGCGGCATGTACGTGCACACCGTGGCGCTGCAGATCGGCTCGGTGAACGGCGCCACCGCCGCCCTGGTGGTCGGCGAGACGGTGCTGCCCGGCGCGGTCGGCGTGATCTGGCTCGGCGACTCCTCCAAGGCCGGCCTCGGCTGGCTCGGCGTGCTCGGCTTCCTGATCGCGGTGGTCGCGGCGGTCGGCGTCGCCTACTTCGGCCAGGACACCCACGGTGGACCGACCGAACCGGCACCGGCCGAACCGGAGCTCGCCGAGCGCTGAGACCGGCGGGTCACCGCACCCGCGGTGCGCGCTGGCAGCGCGGGCAGAAGTAGCTCGACCGGTTCATCCAGGCGGCCCGCCGCATGGCGGTGCCGCAGCGCCGGCAGGGCTCGTGCTCCCGCCCGTAGGCGTCCAGGTCGCGGGAGAAGTAGCCGCTCTCGCCGTTCACGTTGACGTACAGGCTGTCGAAGCTGGTACCGCCGACGGCCAGCGCCGCCGCCATCACGTCCCGGGCGTTGGCCAGCAGCAGCAGCGCCTGCGGCCGGGTCAGCGTCGCGGTCGGCCGGTCGTAGTGCAGCCGGGAGCGCCACAGCGCCTCGTCGGCGTAGATGTTGCCGACCCCGCTGATCAGCGTCTGGTCCAGCAGCGCCCGCTTGACGGTGGTGCGCCGGGCGCGCAGCGACGCCGCGAAGGCGGCGTCGTCGAAGCGGGGGTCGAGCGGGTCGCGGGCGATGTGCGCGATGGAGAGCGGGGTGCCCTCCGGATCGCCGTCCTCGGCCTCCTCGACCGCGAGACCGCCGAAGGTCCGCTGGTCGACGAAGCGCAGCTCGCGCCCGCCGTCGGTGAACCGCAGCCGCACCCGCAGATGCGTCTCGTCCGGCACCGTCGGGTCCTGGACGAGCAGCTGGCCGCTCATCCCGAGGTGGCCGATCAGCGAGAAGCCTTCGCCGGCCCCCGACAGCGGCACCCAGAGGTACTTGCCGCGGCGCTGCGCCACACCGAGGGTGGTGCCGGTGAGCCGGGCCGTGAAGTCCGCCGCACCGGCCGGCTGACGGCGCACCGCACGCGGGTGCAGCACCTCGACGCCGGCGACGGTCCGCCCGGCGACCCAGTTCGCCAGACCGCGGCGGACGACCTCGACCTCGGGAAGTTCGGGCACGGGAACACGCCTCCAGCGGAACGGACTCGGCTCTGCAGGAGGAAGGCTACTGCGTGGTCAGGCGCTGTTCGGCAGGCGGTCGGCGTACTTCTCCTTGATCGCCCGCCAGGCGCTCTCCGCGGCCTTCTGCTCGGCTTCCTTCTTCGAGCGGCCGACGCCGCTGCCGAAGTCCTCGCCGGCCACCCGGGCCGCTGCGGTGAAGGTCTTCTCGTGGTCCGGACCGGACTCCTCGACCACGTACTCCGGCACTCCGATGCCCACCGAGGCGGTGAGCTCCTGGAGGCTGGTCTTCCAGTCCAGGCCGGCGCCCAGCTGAGAGGATTCCTCGATCAGCGGGTCGAACAGCCGGTGGACGAACTCGGTGGCGGCGTCCAGGCCCCGGTCCAGGTAGACGGCCCCGATGACCGCCTCGACCGTGTCGGCGAGGATCGACGACTTGTCGCGGCCGCCGGTGCCCTCCTCGCCCTTGCCGAGCCGGATGAACGCGCCCAGTTCCAGGCCGCGGCCGACGTCGGCGAGCGCGCGCGAGTTGACCACCGCGGCGCGCAGCTTGGCGAGCGTGCCCTCCGGGACGTCCGGGTGGACGCGGTAGAGGGTGTCGGTCACCACCAGGCCCAGCACCGAGTCGCCGAGGAACTCCAGGCGCTCGTTGGTGGGCAGACCACCGTTCTCGTACGCGTACGAGCGGTGGGTCAGGGCACGTACCAGAAGGGCGCGCTCGAGCGTGTACCCGAGGCGCCCTTCCAGGACGTCGTATTCGGTCGAAGCCGGCCCGCCGGCCCTGCCACCGCCCGAAGGAGTCTTCGGAGCCGTGGTCGCCTTGCGGGAAGAGTTACCGTCCGACATCGATCCGTGCACCCCGCCGATCAGACCGAGAGGACCTGGCGGCGGTTGTACGTGCCGCAGCTCGGGCACGCGATGTGCGAGAGCTTCGGCTCGTGGCAGCGGTCGCACGCCACGAGGGCCGGGGCAACGGCCTTCCAGTTGGACCGGCGGTGGCGCGTGTTGCTGCGCGACATCTTCCGCTTCGGAACAGCCACGGCTACTTCTCCTGGTTCTCGGCGAGACCCTCACGGGTGTCGCTGTTCTTGATTCCGTCACCCTCGTCGCCGTGGGCGGCGGAGAGTCCCTGCAGAGCCGCCCACCGGGGGTCGGCGGCGTCGTGGTGGTGCGCCGGGTCGTCGCTCAGGCGCGCTCCGCATTCGGAGCACAGACCCAGGCAGTCTTCCTGGCACACCGGCTGCAGCGGCAGTGCGAGCACCACCGCGTCACGCAGCACCGGCTGGAGGTCGAAGTAATCGCCCTCCAGACGGTAAGTCTCTTCCTCCGAGTCCTCTTCGAGGTCCTCGGCCCCGGCGGTCCGGGCGCGGTGGCGCTCGTCGGACTCCGGGTAGTAGTACAGCTCCTGGAAGTCGACGTCGAGGTCGGACTCGACAGGCTCCAGGCACCGGACGCACTCGCCCTCGACCCGGGTCTCGGCGGTGCCGGTGACCAGCACGCCCTCGACCACGGACTCCAGGCGGAGCTCCAGGGTGATCTCGCTCTTCTCCGGGACACCGATCACATCGATGATCCCCAGGCCCTCGGGGGCCTCCAGGGTCCGGGTCACCCTGCGCAGCGCACCCGGACGACGGCCCAGCTCGTGCGTGTCGAACACGAGGGGGTCGCGGTGGTCGAGGCGGTTCAAGGTGTCCTGACTTCCTGAGGGGTTCCGGTGCGCGGCGCTGCTCGTCGGGGGATGCGCGGGCAGACCGACGGCCCGACACGGAGAGGCCGGAGTGGTCAGACTACCCGAGTCTCCCGCCAGGCCCAACTTCGTGCCCGCGCCCTACCGGCCGCCGAGCTCCCGCAGCCGGGTCATGTCGATCATGCTGGTGTCGAAGAAGCTGGTCTCGTCCAGCCCGGCCTGGGTCTGCTGCGGCACGGGCGCGGGCGGGTTGGCGGGCTGCTGCGGGTAGCCGTAGCCGGCGTTGTACTGCTGCTGCTGGTCCTGGTAGCCCTGCTGCTGGGGCGGGTAGCCGTAGCCTCCGCCCTGCCGGCCG
Source organism: Kitasatospora sp. NPDC058032 (assembly GCF_042885845.1). NCBI lineage: Bacteria > Bacillati > Actinomycetota > Actinomycetes > Kitasatosporales > Streptomycetaceae > Kitasatospora > Kitasatospora sp. NPDC058032. The sequence goes on from NZ_JBHVRK010000027.1 coordinate 71,016, forward strand.
TCGTCGTACCCGGGCTGCTGCCCGTGCTGCTGGCCCTGCTGCTGCTGGTAGGCGTACTGGGCGCCGTACGGGTCCGCGGCCTGGCCGCCGGCCGGGTCGTAGCCGCCGCCGTACACCTCGGCGTACTGGGCGCCGCCCTGCTGCGCGGCCGCGTACTGGTCCGCACCGGGCGCCTGCCAGCCGGCCGCGGCCGGGTTCTGCTCCGGCCAGGTCTGCTGCTGCGGCACCTCCTCGCGATACCAGGCCAGCTCGGTGCCGTCCGCGTCCCCGGCGAAGCCCGCCGCGACCGCCTCGGCCCGCTCCTTGGCCTGCTGCGCCTCGTCGGCGGCGGCCAGGTAGGCGCCGAGCTCGTCGATCGGCCGCTTGCCGGTCAGCTTGTCGCGGCCCTTGCCGACCGCCTCCAGGGTCGCGCTGAGCACGTTCTCCAGGGTGGCGAGCTTCACATCGACGTACTCGTCGACCTCGGGACTGGGGCTGATCCGCTGCGGCTGGAACTCCTCGCCGTCGGTCTCGCCCTCGTACTCGGTCTCGAAGACGCTCGCGTCGCCGCGCAGCTTGGTGCGGCCGCGGCCGACGGCGCCGAGCGTCTTGGTCAGCACGACCTCGAAGTTGGCGAGCTTGCTGTCCACGTAGTCGTCGGCCTCGGCGCGCTTGGTCTCGATCTCGGCGCGGGCCTCGGCGAGGATCCGGTCGGCCTCGGCCTGGGCGCGGCGGACCACCTCGGTGTCGGAGATCAGCGAGCCGCGCTCGGAGTGCGCGCCCTGGATGATCCGGTCGGCCTCGGCCTGGGCGTCCGCGACCACCGACTCGTGGTCGGCCATCACCGACTGGGCCTGGGCCAGCTCGGCGGGCAGGGCCGCGCGGAGGTCCTGGAGCAGGGTGATCAGCTCGGCACGGTTCACCACGCAGGAGGCCGACATGGGCATCGAGCGGGCGTTCTCGACGGCCGCCACGATCTCGTCGACCTTGTTCTGCACGTCCACGGGCTTCGTCTTTCCGTGTGCCGCCGAGGTCCGGCGGAGGCAGCGCCCGGCGCGGTGGACGTCACCGCAGGGCAGGAATACAGACTGTACGGCCACTGCCGGGCGAGGTCACAACGCCTGCGCGCGGCCGTCTTTCCACCCCTCGGACAAACCATGACGAACCAGCAGAAACGGACGTCCGGTCATCCCGGGTTCACTGCTGGGCGCTCCGCTCGGCGATCCGCTCGACCAGCCGGCGGTGCACCGTCTCCGGCAGCAGGTGCGAGACGTCGCCGCCGTACGAGGCGACCTCCTTGACCAGCGTCGAGGAGAGGAAGCTGTACGTCGGCGAGGTCGGTACGAAGAGGGTGTCGACGCCGCTCAGGCCGTGGTTCATCTGGGCCATCTGCAGCTCGTAGTCGAAGTCGCTCACCGCGCGCAGGCCCTTGATGATCGCCGGGATGCCCCGCTCGCGGCAGAAGTCCACCAGCAGGCCGAGGTGCGACTCGACCACCACGTTGCCGTACTGGGCGGTGGTCTCCTCGATCAGCTCGATCCGCTCCTCGACCGTGAACATGCCCTGCTTGTTGCGGTTGATCAGCACCGCGACGTGCAGCACGTCGTACAGCTTCGAGGCCCGCTCGATGATGTCGAGGTGACCGTTGGTGATCGGGTCGAAGGACCCGGGGCAGACGGCGCGGCGCATGGCGTGTGTGCTCCCTCGTGGGGTGACGGGAATCCTGCGGGCCCGGGCCCGCTAGGGGTGGTGGCGGGTCTCGGCGGCGGCGCGACCGTACCAGAGCGTGCCCTCGCCGTAGCGGCGGGAGCGCAGCGTCTCGAAGCCCTCCGGCCAGTCGAACGCGCCGCCGCGGGTGCTGCGCTCCACGGTGACGAGTGCGTCCTCCGCGAGCCAGCCCCCGGCCGACAGTGTGATCAGCATCTCGCGCACCTCGTCGTCGGTGACGACGTACGGCGGGTCGAGGAAGACCAGGTCGTACGGGGCCTCCGGGGCGGGGCCGGCGATCACCTTCTCGGCCCTGGCGGCCTTCACCAGCGCGCCCGGCAGGCCGATCGTCCGGACGTTCTCCCGGATCACCCGGGCCGCCTGGGCGTCCGCCTCGACCAGCAGCACGTGCTCGGCGCCGCGCGAGAGCGCCTCCAGGCCGACCGCGCCCGATCCGCCGAACAGGTCCAGCATCCGGGCGCCGTGCAGGGTCGTTCCGCGCAGCGCCTCCAGGGTGGAGAACATCGCCTCGCGGGCCTTGTCGGAGGTCGGGCGGGTGCCCCGGCCGGGCGGTACGGCCAGCCGACGGCCGCCGGCCGCCCCGGCGATCACGCGGGTCATGGTGGTGGGAGGTCCTTTCGTCGCTGCCCGACCACGCTATACGGCCGTGGCCCCCGCCGGTCCGCCCGGCGGGGGCCACGCTCACGCACTCAGGTGATCAGCTCGCCTCGGAACCGGCCGCCTGGGCCGGCACGGCCGCGCCGAGCAGCGACGGCGAGGCGTAGCGGGACCAGGACAGGCAGCCGTCGGGCGGGCAGTACTCGGGGCGGCGCGGGTCGTGGCCGAGCTCGCGCAGCTTGGTGCGGACGGAGTCGGGCGTGCGGCCGAAGCGGGCGGCGATCCGGGCGACGGTCTCGCCCTCGTGGAAGCGCCGGACCAGCTCCTCCTCGTGCTGCGGCACCCAGGGGGCGCCGTGGCCGGGGTAGAGCTCGCGCAGCACGTCGCGGTCGGGGATGGGCTCGGAGACGTCGGCGACGATCGCCAGCGCCCGGAGCGCGCGGTTGAGCGCGATCCGCAGCGAGGCGACGTCCTCCACCGGCAGCCGCAGCTTGCCGGAGGCGAGCGGGGCGGCGGCGGCCCCCTCGCGCCAGCCGGTGAGGGTGAGGGTGACCTCGCGGTCGTCGTCGCTGGCGAGTTCGATCCGGAAGACCTTGTCGCCCAGCGGGAGCTCGTTGAGATGACGGAATGCCATGGCTAAACCCCCAAGTGTCGTGCCAGGAACGCACCTTGGGGGTGCGCCCTGAACACCTTCATTCTCTCCCGGGGGTCTGACAATCGGGCCCGGCCGAAGGGCTCCTCAGCCCTTCTCCATGTAGGCCGCGCGGTCCTCGTCGAGCAGGCTCTCCAGGACGGTGCGCAGGTCCGGGTGGGCGGCGAGGTCCGGGTCCTCGGCGACCAGCCGGGTGGCCTCGGCGCGGGCGGTGACGATGACCTCCTCGTCCTCCAGCACCGAGAGCACCTTGAGCGAGGACTTCACGCCGGACTGCGCCTGGCCCAGCACATCGCCCTCGCGGCGCTGTTCGAGGTCGATCCGGGACAGCTGGAAGCCGTCCAGGGTGCCCGCCACCGCGTCCAGCCGGGCGCGGGCGGCGCTGGCCGCCGGCATGTCGGTGACCAGCAGGCAGAGCCCGGGGGCGGAGCCGCGGCCGACCCGGCCGCGCAGCTGGTGCAGCTGGGAGACGCCGAACCGGTCCGCGTCCATGATCACCATCGCGGTGGAGTTGGGGACGTTGACGCCGACCTCGATCACCGTGGTGGCGACCAGCACGTCCACCTCGCCGGCCGCGAACCGGCGCATCACCTCGTCCTTGGCCTCCGGGGCGAGCCGCCCGTGCAGGATCTCCACCCGCAGCCCGGCCAGCGGGCCGCCGGTCAGCCGGGCGGCGGTCTCCACGACCGAGAGCGGGGGCCGCCGGTCGCCCTCGGCCGCGGCGCCCTCGTCGGGCGCGTCGTCCAGCAGCTCCTCCAGGTCCTCGGCGCGGCGCCCGCGCTTCGCGCCCTTGCCGCCCTTGCCGCCCTTCGGCTCGTCGGGCTCCTCGTCGCCGATCCGCGGGCAGACCACGTACGCCTGGTGGCCCTTGGACACCTCCTCGCGGACCCGCTCCCAGGCGCGGGTCAGGAAGTTGGGCTTCTCGACGGCCGGCACCACATGGGTGGAGATCGGCGAGCGGCCGGCCGGCAGCTGGTCCAGGACGGAGGTCTCCAGGTCCCCGAAGACGGTCATCGCGACCGTGCGCGGGATCGGGGTGGCCGTCATCACCAGCAGGTGCGGCGGCTGCTCGCCCTTGGCCCGCAGCGCGTCCCGCTGCTCGACGCCGAAGCGGTGCTGCTCGTCGACCACCACCAGGCCGAGGTCCTGGAACTGCACCTTGTCCTCGATCAGCGCGTGGGTGCCGATCGCGATGCCGGCGTCCCCGCAGGCCATGTCGAGCAGCGCCTGGCGCCGGGCCGGGACGCCCATCGACCCGGTGAGCAGCACCACCCGGGTGCCCAGGTCGGACCCGCCGAGCAGGCCTCCCTCGGCGAGGTCGCCCATCATCTCGACGATGGAGCGGTGGTGCTGCTGGGCGAGCACCTCGGTGGGCGCCAGCAGCACCGCCTGCCCGCCGGCGTCGACCACGGCGAGCATGGCGCGCAGCGCCACCATGGTCTTGCCGGAGCCGACCTCGCCCTGCAGCAGGCGGTGCATCGGGTGGTCGCTCGCGAGGTCGGCGGCGATCTCGGCGGCGACCTTCCGCTGGCCCTCGGTCAGGGTGAACGGCAGCCGGGCGTCGAAGGCGTCCAGCAGGCCGTCCGGACGGGCCTCGCGCGGCTTGGCGGGCAGCGCGGAGTCGGCGGCCCGGCGCTGGGCGAGGGCGACCTGCAGGACGAACGCCTCGTCCCAGCGCAGCCGTTCCTGGGCGCGTTCGCGGTCGGCCTGGTGGCGCGGCCGGTGGATCAGTTCGAGCGCCTCGGGCAGCGCGATCAGCCCGTGCCGCTCGCGCAGTTCGGCGGGCAGCGGCTCGCCGACGTCGGACAGGTGCTTGGTGAGCGCCGTCTCCACGCAGAGCGAGAGCTTCCAGCTGGGCATCTGGGCGCTGGCCGGGTAGACCGGGATCAGCCGTCCGGCGAACTGCGCGGCGGCGTTGTCGCCGTCCGCCTCGTCGAGCAGCTGGTAGTCGGGCGAGGCCAGTTGGCGGGCCCGGTTGAACACCCCGACCTTGCCCGCGAACAGGCCCTGCGTCCCGGGCCGCAGCTCCTTCTGCCGCCAGCCCTGGTTGAAGAAGACCAGCGAGAGCCGGCTGCGGCCGTCGGTGACCACCACCTCCAGGCGGTCGCCCTTGCGGCCCCGGAAGGGGATCAGGGTGACCTTCTCGATCCGGGCCAGCACGGTGACGTGCTCGTCGATCTCCAGCTCGTCCAGACTGGTGAGCTGGCCGCGTTCGACGTAGCGGCGCGGATAGTGGTGCAGCAGGTCCCCGACCGTGCGCAGCTTGAGGCTGTCGGCGAGCACCTTGGCGGTCCGGTCGCCGACGAGCTTGGTCAGTGGTTCATCGAGAGCGCCCATCAAGGCCCCTGTTTACACCACCGGACCGACAATCCGGGCGCTCACTCCACGCCGATCAGCAGCGGCGCCGACTCCTGGCCGCCGTGGAAGACCACCGCGTCCACCTCGGGCCGGCTGTGCCGGGCGTGGGCGACGAGGCCCTCGGCGAGGCCCTCGGGGGCGCCCTCGCCGAGGACCAGGGTCACCAGTTCGCCGCCCCCGCCGAGCATCCGGTCCAGCACGCTCGCGCCGACCTCGGCGAGGCCCGCGCCGATCACCGCGACGTCCCCGTCGATCAGGCCGAGCACGTCGCCGGCCTGGCAGACCCCGGCCATGGTCCAGGACTCGCCCTCGGCGACGGCCAGTTCGGCGTACCGGGTGGCGCCGGCCGCGGAGGTCATGGCGACCACGTCCTCGTCGAAGCGCCGCCCGGCCTCGTGCACGGCGAGCGCGGCCAGGCCCTGGACCGGCGAGCGGGTGGGCAGCACGGCGATCCGCACGCCCTCCTCGCGCAGCTGGTCGGCGGCGGCCCCGGCAGCGGCCCGCAGTTCGGGGTCGTTGAGCAGCAGCACCACCTCGCGGGCGGCGGCCCGGCGCACCGCGGCGGCGAGTTCGGCGCTGGCCGGCGGACGGCCGGGCTCGGCGTGCAGGACGACCCCGCCGGCCTGTTCGCAGAGTTCGGCGAGGCCCGCGCCGGAGACCACCGAGAGCACCGCCCGGGCCGGCCGCTCGGGCTCGCCGCGGTCGGCGGCGGCGCCGGAGCGGGCGGCGGCCTCGGCGAAGTGGGTGATCCGGATCTGGTGCGGGCGCCCGGCCTCGACCCCGGCCTCCACGGCGGCGCCCGCGTCGTCGACGTGGACGTGCACGTTCCACAGGCCGTCGCCGCCGCCGACCACCAGCGAGTCGCCGAGTTCGCCGAGCCGCGTCCGCAGCGCGGGCAGCGCCTCGTCGGGCGCGTCCAGCAGGTAGATCACCTCGAACGCGGGGTACCCGGGGCCGGGCGGGCGCACGTGCGCCTCGCAGCTCTCCACGGACCGGACGTCGCCCCGCAGCGCGACCGGCCCCATCGGCTGGTGGCCGGCCACCGCGTCGGCGAGCGCCCCGAGGACGGCGACCAGACCGCGGCCGCCTGCGTCCACCACCCCGTTCTCGGCGAGCACGGCGAGCTGCCGGGGGGTCTGCCGCAGTGCGTCGCGGGCGGCCCGGTGGGCGGCCTCGGCGACCTGCCCGAGCCCGTCGCCGGCCCGGCCGGCCTCCCGGGCGGCGATCCTGGCGACGGTCAGCAGGGTGCCCTCGACCGGCTCGGCGACGGCCTGGTAGGCGGCGTCGGCGGCCCGCTGGAGGGCGGCCCGCAGCTGGTCGGCGCCGCCGCCGTCGGCGAGCCTCTCGGCCGCGCCGCGCAGCCACTGGGCGAGGATCACCCCGGAGTTGCCGCGCGCGCCGACCAGGGCGCCGCGGGCCATCGCCCGGGCGGTCTCGGCCAGGCCGGGCGCCGGACCGGGGCCCGGGTCGGCGAAGCGGCTCTCCACCTCGGCGGCCGCCGACTCCACGGTCAGGTACAGGTTGGTGCCGGTGTCGCCGTCCGGGACGGGGTAGACGTTGAGTGCGTCGATCTCCTCGCGGGCCTGGCCCAGCGCGCGCAGCGCCAGTTGGCACCAGCTGCGCACGGCCGGGGCGTCGAGCGTGTGCAGCACCAGGTCTCCTCCGGAGATGGGACGCCGTGATGGCCTGAGAGTGAACGGCGAGGGGTCGTACCGGCAGGTTATCGGGGGCCGGGAGGCGGCGGCGGACACGACGGCCGGAGCGATCACCTGGCCGGTCATGGTAGTTTCGTTGAACGGAAGCAAGCGTTGTATGCTCTTCCGGTTGCCTGGAACAGGTTCAGGCTCACCCCTTGGTCCGGTTCGGTTCACGCGAGTGCTCCGCTGGTCTGGCGGGGTTGTCTCATGTAAATGATCTGAAGTCTTGGAGTGACTCCTGTGGCTGCCAACTGCGACGTCTGCGGCAAGGGGCCGGGCTTCGGCAACAGCATCTCCCACTCGCACCGCCGTACCCCCCGTCGCTGGAACCCCAACATCCAGACGGTGCGCGCTGTGGTTGGGCGGACGCCGAAGCGGCTCAACGTCTGCACCTCGTGCATCAAGGCCGGTAAGGTCTCGCGCTGACGCGCAGACCGGTATGCCGGTCCTCCAGTGAGTCGGTTCATCCTCGGGTGAACCGGCTTTCTGTTGTTCCGGCATCGACCGACCCGATGTGGGCGGGCCCTCGGGCCCGCCCACAGGCGTTTGCGCGGTGCCTCAGCGCCAGCGCCAGGCGTGGTCGACCGGTCCGATGCCGGCGCCGAGCGCGAAGCCGCCGGCGATCGCCCCGGTGATGTACTCCTTCGCCGAGGCCACCGCCTCGGGCAGCGCCTCGCCCTTGGCCAGGCCGGCGGCGATCGCGCTGGCCAGGGTGCAGCCGGTGCCGTGGGTGTGCCGGTTGTCGTAGCGCGGCGCCCGGTACCAGTGCTCCTCGCCGGCCCCGCCGTACAGCAGGTCGGCCGCCTCGCCGGGCAGGTGCCCGCCCTTGACCAGCACCCAGCGCGGCCCGAGGTCGAGCAGCGCCTTCGCGGCGTCCAGCATCTGCGCCTCGTCCTCGACCACCCGGCCGGTGAGCTGCGTCACCTCGTGCAGGTTGGGCGTGGCGAGGGTGGCGACCGGGAGCAGCTTCTCCCGGACGGTGGCGACGGCCTCGGCGGCGAGCAGCGCGTCGCCGTGCTTGGAGACGCCGACCGGGTCGACCACGACCGGGGCGCCGACCCCGGCCAGCAGTTCGGAGACGGTCTCGACCAGCTCGATCGAGGCGAGCATGCCGGTCTTCACGGCCTGGACGCCGATGTCGTCGACCACGCTGCGGAACTGGGCGCGGACGGCCTCGGCGGGCAGCTCCCAGTAGCCCTGGACGCCGAGCGAGTTCTGCGCGGTCACGGCGGTGATCACGCTCATGCCGTGCACGCCGAGGGCGAGCATCGCCTTGAGGTCGGCCTGGATGCCGGCGCCGCCGCCGGAGTCCGAGCCGGCGACCGTGAGAACGCGGGGAGGTGCGGTGGAAGACATGCGCCCAACCTACGCGGTCACAGCACCGCCTCGGACTCCACCCAGTGGTCCTCGGGGACGGTCTTGAGCGTGGTCACCGCGTCGGCGATCGGCACCATCCGGATGTCGTTGCGGCGCAGCGCGGTGAAGTGGCCGAACTCGCCCCGGTGCACGGCCTCCACGGCGTGCCAGCCGAACCGGGTGGCGAGCACCCGGTCCCGGGCGGTGGGGGTGCCGCCGCGCTGGACGTGGCCGAGGATGACCGGGCGGGCCTCCTTGCCGAGCAGGTTCTCCAGCTCGTGGGCGAGGCGGTTGCCGATCCCGCCGAAGGTCCGGTGCCCGAACCGGTCCACCTCGCCGTGGTCGAAGCGCATGGTGCCGGGCATCGGGGAGGCCCCCTCGGCGACGGCGATGATGGCGAACTTCTTGCCGCGGGCGAACCGGTCCTCGACCATCCGGGCCACCGCCTCGATGTCGAACGGCTTCTCCGGGATCAGGATGCCGTGCGCGCCGCCCGCCATGCCGGCGGTGAGGGTGATCCAGCCGGTGTGACGGCCCATCAACTCCACGACCATGACGCGCTGGTGGGACTCGGCGGTGGTCTTGAGCCGGTCGATCGCCTCGGTCGCGACGTGCACCGCGGTGTCGAAGCCGAAGGTGACGTCGGTGGCGTCGATGTCGTTGTCGATGGTCTTGGGGACGCCGACCACCGGCAGTCCGGCCTCGCTGAACATCCGGGCGGCGGTGAGGGTGCCCTCGCCGCCGATGGCGATCAGCGCGTCGATGCCGATGTCCCGGGCGAGGGTCTTGGCGTTCTCCACCGCCCACTGGATCCGCTCGCGCTGCACCCGGGCCGAGCCGAGGATGGTGCCGCCGAGGGTGAGCAGGCCGGTGACGTCGTCGTGCGAGACGGGGCGGGTGCGGCCCTCGATGAGGCCGAGGAAGCCGTCCTCGATGCCGACGATCTCGTCGCCGTGCACATCGGTGCCCCGGTGCACCACGGAACGGATCACCGCGTTCAGGCCGGGGCAGTCGCCGCCGCTGGTCAGGACTCCGATTCGCATGGTGGTGGACTCTCCCGCTCGAAGTGGTTCAGACCATAATGGTCCAGACCACCCGCGTGCAGAAAGGGCGGCCGGGCCGTGGGCCAAGCCTACGCACTCCCCGGCCGGACGGCCGCCAGCCACCGCCCGGCGCGGGCCGGTCGTCACTCCGCGAAGTGGTCCCAGCCGCCGACCCGGTCCCAGGCCTCGCCGTCCACCGTCACCCGGCCGCCGCGGGCCACCCGCGCCCGGCCGACGACCTCGCCCACCACCCGCCAGCGGGCGGGCAGTTGGACCCCGCGCGGGAAGGTCGCGACGATCGCGTGGTCCTCACCGCCGGACAGCACCCAGACGAGCGGGTCGACCCCGACCGCCTGGCCGATGTCCGCCATCTGCGCCGGCACGTCGAAGTCGGCCGCCCGCAGGTCGATGTCCACCCCGCTCGCCCCGGCCACGTGCCCGAGGTCGGCGACCAGCCCGTCGCTCACGTCGATCATCGAGGTGGCGCCCAGCCCCGCCCCGGCCGGGCCCGCGTGGTACGGCGGCTCCGGGCGGCGGTGCGCCTCGACGAAGGCCCGCGGCGAGCGGAAGCCGCGCTGCAGCACCGTCAGGCCGGCCGCCGACCAGCCGAGCCAGCCGGTGACCGCGACCACATCACCCACCTGGGCACCGGCGCGCGTCACCGGCGCGCGCCCCTGAAGGTCCCCGAGCGCCGTGATGGCCAGCGTGATGGTGTCCCCGCGCACCACGTCCCCGCCGACCACCGTCGCTCCGGCCACCTGGCACTCGTCCCGCAGCCCGTCCATCAGCTCGGTGGCCCAGGTGGTCGGCAGGTCCGCCGGCGCGACCAGGCCCAGCAGCAGCGCGGTCGGCACCGCGCCCATCGCGGCCACGTCGGCGAGGTTCTGCGCGGCCGCCTTGCGGCCCACGTCGTAGGCGGTGGACCAGTCCCGGCGGAAGTGCCGGTTCTCGATCAGCACGTCCGTGGTGGCCACCACCCGGCCGTCCGGGGCCTTCACCACGGCGGCGTCGTCACCCGGGCCGAGGTCGACCGCGTCGGTGAGCGGTACCCGGGCGGTCAGCTCCCTGATGAGTCCGAACTCGCCGAGCTCGCCCACGGTCCCCTGCATCTGCCGTCCTCTCGGTTGCGCCCGGCCGGGCGCGTACGTCCTGCGGTCACGCCGCCTCCGCGCGCAGCGTACGCCCTTCGAGGGCGCACGGGTCTCCCCTCCCCGGCCCGCCGGGAGGTAGCGTGGTGATCAGTCTGCCGTGACCCCGTTCCCCCACCCCGCGCCCCACCGGGCGATCACGGCGGTGATCCCCGAACCCAGCCGCCGGGAGGTCCCCGTGGTACAGGCCTACATCCTGATTCAGACCGAGGTCGGCAAGGCCAGCGCCGTTGCCGAGTCCATCTCCAAGATCCCCGGAGTCATCCAGGCCGAGGACGTCACCGGCCCGTACGACGTGATCGTCCGGGCCGAGGCGGACACGGTGGACGACCTCGGTCGCCTGGTGGTCGCCAAGGTCCAGCAGGTCGAGGGCATCACCCGAACCCTCACCTGTCCCGTCGTCCATCTGTAAGACGCGCTTACCATCGGCGGGTGACCCGACAACTCCGAGCCCCCCGCTTCCTCGCGGCACTGCCGGCCCCCGTCCGGTGGCTGGCGGTGCCGACCGCGCTCGCCTGCACCGTCGTGGTGCTGATCGGCAGCTGGAGCGCGCCCCTCGACCCCAAGGTCGAGACGCCCGAGCCCCGGGGCAAGGCCGCCGAGTACTGCCGGGCGCTCGCCGCCGCCCTGCCGCAGGAACTCCTCGGCCACGCCCGCAAGGACCCCTCCCCGGCCTCCCCATACGTCGCCGCCTGGGCCGCCTCGCCGCGGATCGTACTGCGCTGCGGCGTGCCGCACCCCGAGGGACTGGTCGACGAGAAGCAGGCGGAGATCTCGCCGACGGTCAACGACGTCACCTGGTGGCCGGAGCAGCTCTCCGACGGCGGCTACCGGTTCACCGCCACCCAGCGCGCCGCCTTCGTCGAGGTGACCGTCCCCGGCGGGGCCGCCGCCAACCCGCTGGACGCCGCCGCCGCGCTCTCCGACGTGGTCAAGGCCAACATCCCCTGACCGCGCCCCGACGCACGCGCAGGGCGGTCCCGGGGCTCCGGGGCCGCCCTGCGTCCGTCCGTGCGCGGTTACCGCAGGCCGGTCGAGCGGCGCAGCGCCGCCCGCAGCAGCCGGTCGATCAGCTCCGGGTACGACAGCCCGCTGGCCTCCCACATCTTCGGGTAGGCCGAGATCGGGGTGAAGCCGGGCATGGTGTTGACCTCGTTGACCATCCAGCCGCCGTCGTCCAGCAGGAAGAAGTCGACCCGGGCCAGGCCCTCGCAGCCGAGCGCCTCGAAGGCGGCGATCGCCTGCCGGCGGATCTCGGCGGTCTCCTCGGCGGAGAGCTCGGCCGGGATGCGGACCTCGGAGGAGTCGATGTACTTGGCCTCGAAGTCGTAGAACTCGTAGTCGCCGCCGACCAGGATCTCGGCCGGGACGCTGGCCCGCGGGCCGTCCTCGAACTCCAGCACCGCGCACTCGATCTCGCGGCCGGACACACCGGCCTCGATGATCAGCTTGGGGTCGTGCCGGCGGGCCTCCTCGATCGCGGCATCGAGGTCGGAGAGGTCCTTGACCTTGGTGATGCCCATGCTGGAGCCGGCCCGGCAGGGCTTCACGAACAGCGGCAGGCCCAGCACCGAGGCGCGCTCGCGGACGGCGGCACGGCCCTCCTCGCTCTCCCACTCGCGCGGCCGGACCACCGTGTACCGCCCGACGCCCAGGCCGTGCGAGGCCAGCAGGCGCTTGGTGAACTCCTTGTCCATGCCCGCGGCGCTGGCGAGCACGCCGTTGCCGACGTAGGGCACCCCGGAGAGCTCCAACAGGCCCTGCAGGGTTCCGTCCTCGCCCCACGGCCCGTGCAGCAGCGGGAAGACCACGTCCACCTCGCCGAGCACCTTGGGCGCGGCGCCGGGCTCGCTCCAGACCACCTCGCGGCTGCCGGGGCCGACCGGCAGCGCGACCTGGCCCTCGGTGGACTCGGCGACGTGGTCGACGTCCGGCAGGCGGCCGTCGGTGATGGCCATCCGGGCCGGCTCGTCGCTGACCAGCGCCCAGCGGCCCTCGTGGGTGATGCCGATCGGCAGCACCTCGTACGTGTCGCGGTCGATCGCCTTCAGCACGCTGCCCGCGGTCGAGACCGAGATGGCGTGCTCGGAGCTGCGGCCGCCGAACACGACGGCGACCCGCGGCTTCGCGGACGGGTTCTGGGAGGTCTGTTCGATGCTCATATCGCGACCGAGAGTACCCCGAGGCCCGTGACCTCCTCGCGACCGACCCGGGACGGGTCCTCGACCGGTCCCGGACCGGTCCAGGACGGCCGCTAGCGCCGTTCGGGCTTGGCCGAGCGGGACATCAGCGCCCGCAGCGCCTCCTGGGTGGGCCGGCCGTTGTGGACGACGTCCACCACCGCCTCGACGATCGGCATGTCGACGCCGTTGCGCCGGGCCAGGTCGAGCACCGACTCGCAGGACTTGACGCCCTCGGCGGTCTGCCGGGTGGCCGCGATGGTCTCGGCGAGCGACATGCCCCGGCCCAGGTTGGTGCCGAAGGTGTGGTTGCGGGAGAGCGGCGAGGAGCAGGTCGCCACCAGGTCGCCCATGCCCGCCAGCCCGGCGAAGGTGTACGGGTCGGCGCCGAGCGCCAGACCCAGCCGGGTGGTCTCGGCGAGCCCGCGGGTCATCAGCGTCGCCTTGGTGTTGTCGCCCAGCCCCATGCCGTCGGCCATGCCGACCGCCAGGCCGATCACGTTCTTGACCGCGCCGCCGAGCTCGCAGCCGATCACGTCGGTATTGGTGTAGGGCCGGAAGTACGGCGTGTGGCAGGCCGCCTGGAACCGCTTGGCGACCGCCTCGTCGGTGCAGGCGACCACACTGGCGGCCGGCTGCCGGTTGGCGATCTCCGGGGCCAGGTTCGGCCCGCTGACCACGGCGATCCGCTCCGGACCGACGCCGGCGACCTCGGCGACGACCTCGCTCATCCGCTTGACGGTGCCGAGTTCGATGCCCTTCATCAGGCTGACCAGGACGGTCTTCGGCTCCAGCAGCGGCGCCCAGGCCGCCAGGTTCTCGCGCAGCGTCTGCGAGGGCACCACCAGCACCGCGAAGTCCGCCCCGGCCAGCGCCTCGGCGGGGTCGGTGGTGGCCCGGACGGAGTCCGGAAGCCGCAGGCCCGGCAGGTAGTCCGGGTTGCTGTGCGTGGCGTTGACGGCGTCCACCAGCTCCTGGCGGCGGCCCCAGAGGGTCACCTCGCAACCGGCGTCGGCGAGGATCATCGCGAACGCGGTGCCCCAGGAGCCGGTGCCGAACACGGCGCAGCGGGTCACTTGGCGCCCTCCCCGTTCTCGTCGGTGCCCACGGCCCGGCCCGGTCGGCGGGCGGCCGCGGCGGCGGCCCGCTTCCGCGCGGCCTCCCTCATGTCGTACCGCTCGGCGGGCGGTTCCTCGCCGCGGATGTCGGCGAGCACGGCGGTGATCGCCGCCATGATGTCCTCGGTGGCGTCCCTGAGCACCTGGGCGGTCAGCTCCTGCCCCCGGTACTTGCTGAGGTCGACGGCCGGACCGGCCGCCACCGTCACCCGGTGCCGCGGGAAGAGGTTGAACTTGCCCTTGCCCGAAGCGCCCCTGCCGTACGGCGGGATGATCTCGTGGGCGCCCCAGTGGGCGACCGGGATGACCGGCGCGCCGGTCATCAGCGCCACCCGGGCGACGCCGCTCTTGCCGGTCATCGGCCACAGGTCCGGGTCCCGGGTGAGCGTGCCCTCCGGGTAGAACTGCACGCACTGGCCCCGGTCGACGGCGTCGATGGCGGCCCGGAACGCCTGCGCGGCGTCGGTCGACTCGCGGAACACCGGGATCTGGCCGGTCTTGCGGAGCATGAACCCGATGAACGGGACCGAGAACAGTGAGGACTTGCCCAGGATCCGCGGCGGCCGCCCGCTGTTGTACTGCCAGTGCGCGTACACCACGGGGTCGATGATCGAGTTGTGGTTGACCGCGGCGATGAAGCCGCCCTCCTTCGGGAGGTGCTCCCAGCCCCGCCAGTCCGGCTTGACCAGGGCGGTCGTCACCGGCTTCACCAGCACGGCCGCGAAGCGGTACCAGAAGCCGTAGTCGGCGTTGCCGAAGCCGGCGTTCGAGCGGCGGGCCACCCCAGGTCCTCCTCATCCGGGCGGCACGCTGGGGTGCCGCGGTCGATCTCGCTTCCACGACCTCTCGGGGCGCGGGCGCGGAACAGTCTCGCCCGACCGCTCACCGGCTGTCGAGCAACCCCGCCCACCCGCCGCTCGGGCGTGATCAAACGCACGTCCGCACAGTTCGGACGGCCTGGCGAGGGCTCCGGGACCAGCGTCACAATGACGCCGATGACCCAGGACACCGTACGCCCCAGCGAGCCCGTCGCGCCCCCCGCACCCGCCGCCGGCTGGTCGCTGGTGCTGCCGCTCAAGCGGCTCGACCGGGCCAAGTCCCGACTGGCCCCGTTCGCCGGTCCGCACCGCCCGGACCTCGCACTCTCCTTCGCCCTGGACACCGTCACCGCCGCGCTGGCCACGGCGGAGGTCGGCCGGGTCCTGGTGGTCACCCGGGACACCGCGGCCGGCGACCGGCTGGCCGCGCTCGGCGCCCTGGTGGTCGACGACGAACCCGGCGACGGGCTCAACGAGGCCCTGGCGCACGGCGCGGCGGCCGCGCTGGTCCTCGCGCCCCGCGCGCCGCTGGCCGCGCTCTCGGCGGACCTGCCGGCGCTGCGCCCGGCCGAGCTGGGCCGGGTGCTGGGCGCGGTGCCCGCGACCGGCCGGGCCTTCCTGCCGGACGCCCCGGGGCTGGGCACCACCCTGCTGGCCTGCGCCCCGGGCAGCCCGCTCGCCCCCGCGTTCGGGGACGGCTCACGTGCCCGGCACGCGGCCGGCGGCGCCCGTGAACTGCGGCTGCCCGACGTGGAATCGGTCCGCCGGGACGTCGACACCGGGGAGGACCTGGCGCAGGCGCTGGCGCTCGGCGTCGGCCCGCACACCCGTGCGCTGGCGGCCCGGCTCGGCTACCTGTCGCCGCGGCGGCCCCGCTGAGACGACGGGGGCCGCTGTCGGAGGCCCTCGCTATGCTGCTGCCATGCAGGCCACCGCGTTCACCTTCGACCCCGCCACCCGGGCCGGCTCCGTGCTGCTCGACGACGGGACCCCGGTGCCGTTCGACGCGGCCGCCTTCGACGCCGGCGGTCTGCGGCTGCTGCGCCCGGGCCAGCGCGTGCGGATCCGCACCGAGGGCGCCGGCGAGGCCCGCCGGGTGGTCTTCCTGACGCTGCAGACCTTCCCGGACCCGGCCGCGGACTGACCCCGCGCCGCCGCCGCGCACCGTCCGCGGTCCCGCCGCCGGGAAATCCCGGAAAAGGCGGAGAGCCGTGGTGCCGCCCTTCCCGGAATTCCGGGGAGAGGGCGACGCCACGGCTCTCGAAGGCCGTCCGGCGAGGACCCGCGGGGACTACTTGGCGGAGGTCTTGCGCGCGGTGGTCTTGCGGGTGGCGGTCTTCTTCGCCGGCGCCGTCTTCTTGGCCGTGGCGGTCGCCTTCTTGGCGGTCGCGGTGGTCTTCTTGGCGGCAGCCGTGGTCGCCGTCTTCTTGGCGGCCGCGGCGGTCTTCTTGGTCGCGGTCGCGGTGGTCTTCTTCGCGGCGGCGGTGGTGGTGGCCTTCTTGGTGGCGGTCGCCTTCTTGGCGGCGGCCGTGGTCTTCTTCGCCGGGGTGGCGGCGGCCTTGGTGGCGGTCGCCTTCTTGGCGGCGGCCTTCTTGGCCGGGGTCGCGGCGGCAGCGGCAGCGGCCGTGGCGGCACGCTTGGTGGCGGCCCGCTTGGCGGCCGGGGTCGCGGCGACGCCGCTCTTGCCCGGGGTGAGGGAGCCCTTGGGCGCCTTCTTCACCGAGGGGCCTTCCTTCGGCAGCTTCTTGGCGCCGCTGACCAGGTCCTTGAAGCCCTGGCCCGGACGGAAGCGGGGCACCGAGGTCTTCTTGACCTTGACCTTCTCACCGGTCTGCGGGTTGCGGGCGAAGCGCGCGGAGCGCTCCACCTTCTCAAAGGTGCCGAAACCGGTGACCGAAACGCGGTCGCCGGCCACGACGGCGCGCACCATGGTGTCGAGCACTGCGTCGACGGCCTCTGCGGCAGCCTTGCGACCGCCCAGCTGCTCGGCCACCGCTTCGACAAGCTGAGCCTTGTTCACGTCTTCCCCTTCGGAAACGGGCGCCGGATGATTCCATCCGTTCTTTTCGCACGTTAGGTATGTATCTGCGGACTTTCAATTACCAAACGCGCGAATCACCCTAGTGTCGCAATGGATTTGCGCGTCGGCGACCTCAGTCGACGGGCGGGCGCCCCTCGTCGAGGTCCTGCACAAAGCGACTCAACCGCCGCGCCGCCTCCGGAAGATCGCGCTTGGCGGTCTCCGTGACGATGAGCAGTTGACGGGTGAGAGCGGTCTTTGCATCGGCAGACACGTTCAGCGCATGCACGCGGTCGTGAGCTTGCTTCAACCGCTCGGCCACAAGCGCGAAGAGCGCTGCGACTTCCAGGTCGTCCGGCCCCTCAGCAGGTGAGGTTGCGGCCTCCGGCCGATCGTCAATTCGGCGTTCGGATCCCCGGCCCGTGGACTCCGGTGACGCGGGTTCGCCGCCCGCGTACGGAGGTTCATGGTGCCGGTGCATGCACTGATTGTGCCATCTACGCGCAGTTGTGCATGCTGCGGGGCCCTCTGTCGCAAAACCGAATCCCCAATCCGGGGGCGGCGGGCGGGCACAACTCGCGCCCCGGAACGGCGGATGGCCCGCCCCCCCGAGGGGGAGCGGGCCATCCGGCGGTTCGTCAGAATGCTTGTTCAGAACGGGATCTCAGGCCACTGGCAGGGTACGCGGCTTGAACGAGGGGCGACGGGCCTCGAACGCGGCGATGTCGGCCTCGTTCCGCAGTGTGATGCTGATGTCGTCCAGGCCGTTGAGCAGCCGCCACCGCACGTTGTCGTCCAGTTCGAAGGACGCGGTGATGCCCTCGGCGCGCACCTCGCGGGCCTCCAGGTCGACGGTGATCTCGGCGGTCGGGTCCGCCTCGGTGAGTTCCCACAGCCGCTCGACGGTCTCCTGCGGGAGGACCACGGTCAGCAGGCCGTTCTTCAGCGAGTTGCCACGGAAGATGTCGGCGAAGCGCGAGGAGATCACCGCGTGGAAGCCGTAGTTCTGCAGCGCCCAGACGGCGTGCTCACGGGAGGAGCCGGTGCCGAACTCGGGGCCGGCCACCAGGACGGTGGCCCCCTGGCGCTCGGGCCGGTTCAGGACGAACGACTCGTCCTTGCGCCAGGCCTCGAACAGCCCGCCCTCGAAACCGGAACGGGTGACCTTCTTGAGCCAGTGGGCGGGGATGATCTGGTCGGTGTCGACGTTGCTGCGGCGCAGCGGCACGGCCCGGCCGGTGTGGGTGGTGAACTTCTCCATGCTGCTCAGACCTCCACGGCGGCGTCCGCCACCAGATCGGCGGGGGCCGCCAGGCGGCCCAGGACGGCGGTCGCGGCGGCGACCTGCGGCGAGACCAGGTGGGTGCGTCCGCCCTTGCCCTGGCGGCCCTCGAAGTTGCGGTTCGAGGTGGAGGCGCAGCGCTCGCCGGGGGCCAGCTGGTCGGGGTTCATGCCCAGGCACATCGAGCAGCCCGCGTGCCGCCATTCGGCGCCGGCGGCGGTGAACACCTTGTCCAGGCCCTCCTCGACGGCCTGCAGGGCGACCCGGACGGAGCCGGGGACGACCAGCATCCGCACGCCGTCGGCGATCCGGCGTCCGCGCAGCAGGTCGGCGGCGGCGCGCAGGTCCTCGATCCGGCCGTTGGTGCAGGAGCCGACGAAGACCGCGTCGACCGCGACCTCGCGCAGCGGGGTGCCGGCCTCCAGGCCCATGTACGCCAGGGCGTTCTCGGCGGCGGTCCGCTCCTGCGGGTCGGCGAAGGACGCCGGGTCCGGCACGTTGGCGCCGAGCGGGGCGCCCTGGCCCGGGTTGGTGCCCCAGGTGACGAACGGGGTCAGCTCGGTGGCGTCGATGAAGATCTCGTGGTCGAAGACCGCGTCCTCGTCGGTGCCCAGGGTCTTCCAGTACTCGACCGCGGCGTCCCAGTCCTCGCCCTGCGGGGCGTGCGGGCGGCCCTTGAGGTAGGCGAAGGTGGTCTCGTCGGGGGCGATCATGCCGGCCCGGGCGCCCGCCTCGATGGACATGTTGCAGACGGTCATCCGGGCCTCCATGGAGAGGCCGCGGATCGCCGAACCGCGGTACTCCAGGACGTAGCCCTGGCCGCCGCCGGTGCCGATCTTCGTGATGATCGCCAGGATCAGGTCCTTGGCGGTGACGCCCTCGGGCAGTTCGCCCTCGACGGTGATCGCCATGGTCCGGAACGGGGCCAGCGGCAGGGTCTGGGTGGCCAGCACGTGCTCGACCTGGCTGGTGCCGATGCCGAAGGCCAGCGCGCCGAAGGCGCCGTGGGTGGAGGTGTGGGAATCGCCACAGACCACGGTGGTGCCGGGCTGGGTCAGGCCCAGCTGCGGGCCGACCACGTGCACCACGCCCTGCTCGACGTCGCCCAGCGAGTGGATCCGGACGCCGAACTCGGCCGCGTTCCTGCGCAGGGTCTCCAGCTGGACCCTGGAGACCGGGTCGGCGATCGGCTTGTCGATGTCCAGGGTCGGGGTGTTGTGGTCCTCGGTGGCGATCGTGAGATCGGTGCGGCGGACCGTGCGCCCGGCCAGCCGGAGGCCGTCGAAGGCCTGCGGGCTGGTCACCTCGTGGAGCAGGTGCAGGTCGATGAAGAGCAGGTCGGGCTCGCCCTCCGCGCGCCGCACGACGTGGTCGTCCCAGACCTTCTCTGCGAGTGTCCGTCCCATCGGGTTCCCTCCAGCCGGCCGCGTTGCCGGCCTTCTCGTGTCGTCGAGGTCAAAGCTGTCGCCGCCCCGTGCGGCACGCGTCGCGCGGCCTGCACGCCGGATCGGTGTCCACGATGCGGACGCCTCGACGGGGCCGCATCCTGGACTTCTCCCGGGCTGCTGCATCCAGAGTGGCGCTTTTCGCGGAAGATTGAACTTGCGTCTCGCGGAATGAGACTGCAGTCTTAGGGCATGGACAACTCTAGCGGCGTCGGCGTGCTCGACAAGGCCGCTCTGGTGCTGAGCGCACTGGAGTCGGGCCCCGCCACGTTGGCGGGGCTGGTCGCCGCCACCGGTCTGGCGCGCCCCACGGCCCACAGACTCGCCGTCGCACTCGAACACCACCGCCTGGTCACCAGGGACATGCAGGGACGTTTCATCCTCGGCCCCCGTCTGTCCGAACTCTCCGCCGCGGCGGGCGAGGACCGGCTGCTCGCCACCGCGGGCCCGGTCCTGACCCACCTGCGCGACGTCACCGGCGAGAGCGCACAGCTCTACCGCCGGCAGGGCGAGATGCGGATCTGCGTCGCGGCCGCCGAGCGGCTCTCCGGTCTGCGGGACACCGTCCCGGTCGGCAGCACCCTGCCGATGAAGGCCGGCTCGGCCGCCCAGGTCCTGCTGGCCTGGGAGGAGCCCGAGCGGCTCCACCGCGGTCTGCAGGGCGCCCGGTTCACCGCCACCGCGCTCAGCGGCGTCCGGCGGCGCGGCTGGGCCCAGTCGATCGGCGAACGGGAGCCGGGCGTGGCCTCCGTCTCCGCGCCGGTCCGCGGCCCCTCCAACCGCGTCGTGGCCGCCGTCTCGGTCTCCGGGCCGATCGAGCGCCTGACCCGCCACCCGGGCCGGCTGCACGCGCAGGCCATCATCGAGGCCGCCAACCGGCTCACCGAGGCCCTGCGCCGCAGCTGACCCACGCCCCGCTCGCCCCTTCCCCCGTCCTCCGATCCCCCACTCCCCCATCGCACGACCGAGAAGGGCCCCGCTCGATGCCGAGCGGGGCCCTTCGGGTCGGTGGAATTCCCGGGTCCGGGAAAACGCAAAAGACCCCGGGAAACCGGGGCCTTCTCTATCTGGCTGGGGTACCAGGACTCGAACCTAGACTAAATGAACCAGAATCACTCGTGCTGCCAATTACACCATACCCCAACAAAGCAATCAGCCGATGAGCAGGCCCATCGGCTTCTTGCCTCGGTACCCCCGACCGGATTCGAACCGGCGCTACTGCCGTGAGAGGGCAGCGTGCTAGGCCGCTACACAACGGGGGCTCCTGGTCGACCTCTTGCGAGATCAGTACCCCCGACCGGATTCGAACCGGCGCTACTGCCGTGAGAGGGCAGCGTGCTAGGCCGCTACACAACGGGGGCTTTCCAGGCGGTTCCTTGCGGAACCAGTACCCCCGACCGGATTCGAACCGGCGCTACTGCCGTGAGAGGGCAGCGTGCTAGGCCGCTACACAACGGGGGCTTGTTCTTGAATTGTACGGCCCGGATGGACCGCGGTACTGCGCTGGGGTACCAGGACTCGAACCTAGACTAAATGAACCAGAATCACTCGTGCTGCCAATTACACCATACCCCACCAGAGTTGAACCCCAGTCGGGCCGCACTCCAGCTCGCGCCTTCCGCTCCGGCTCCGGCGTGGGGCTTCCGCTCCCTCGCCGTTGCCCTCCCGGGCGGCGCAGAAAGAACATTACCCGACGTCCGCCCCCGCTCCAAAATCGATAACCCCAGGCAGCGGGCAGGGGGCCGTCCGGTGACGTCCGGGGAGGCCGCGGGCCCGGCCGGTGACCGGGCCCGCGGGCGGGTTCAGGCCGCCGGGAGGGCCGCCAGCGCGGCGGTCAGCCGGCGCAGCGTCTCGGGGCGTCCGAGCAGCTCCATCGACTCGAACAGCGGCGGGGAGACCCGCCGGCCGGTCACCGCCACCCGCAGCGGGGTGAAGGCGAACTTCGGCTTGATGCCCAGGCCCTCCACCAGCGCCTCGCGCAGCGCGGCCTGGATCGGCTCCGGGGCGAAGTCGCCGAGCCCCTCCAGGGCCCGGACGCTCGCCTCCAGCACCGGCCGGGCGTCCGCGGTGAGCACCTTGGCGGCGTCGTCCGGGTCCACGGCGAAGTCCTCGGGCGCCGCGAACAGGAAGCCGGCCATGCCGACGATCTCGCCGAGCACCACCATCCGCTCCTGGGTGAGCGGCGCCACCTTCGCCAGCAGCTCCAGCTGCGCGTCGCTCGGCTCGGCCGGCAGCAGGCCCGGGGCCTGCAGATAGGGCACCAGGCGGCGGACGAAGTCCTCCGGGGCCAGCCGGCGCAGGTGCTCGGCGTTGATCGCCTCGCACTTCTTCAGGTCGAAGCGGGCCGGATTGGAGTTGACCTTGCCGATGTCGAAGGCCGCGACCAGCTCGTCCACGGTGAAGACGTCGCGGTCCTCGGCGAGCGACCAGCCCAGCAGCGACAGGTAGTTGAGCAGGCCCTCGGGAATGAAGCCGCGCTCCCGGTAGAGGTTGAGCGAGGCCTGCGGGTCGCGCTTGGAGAGCTTCTTGTTGCCCTCCCCCATCACGTACGGCAGGTGGCCGAAGCGCGGGGTGCCGCCGTCGCCGACGCCGATGTCGGCGAGCGCGGCGTAGAGCGCGATCTGGCGCGGGGTCGAGGAGAGCAGGTCCTCGCCGCGCAGCACGTGGGTGATGCCCATCAGGGCGTCGTCCACCGGGTTGACCAGGGTGTAGAGCGGCGCACCGTTGGCCCGCACGATGCCGTAGTCGGGGACGTTCTCCGGCTCGAAGGAGAGCGTGCCGCGCACCAGGTCGTCGAAGGCGATGGTGGTGTCCGGCATCCGGAAGCGCAGGATCGGCTCGCGACGCTCGAGCCGGTGGACGGCGACCTGCTCGTCCGTCAGGTCGCGGCAGTGGCCGTCGTAGCCCGACGGCTTCCCGGCCGCGCGGGCCGCCTCGCGGCGGGCGTCCAGCTCCTCGGTGGAGCAGTAGCAGTGGTAGGCGTGGCCGGCCTCGCGCAGTCGGCGGGCGACGTCCGCGTAGACGTCCATCCGCAAGGACTGGCGGTACGGCGCGTGCGGGCCGCCGACCTCCGGCCCCTCGTCCCAGTCGAAGCCGAGCCACTTCATCGCGTCGAGCAGCTGCTCGTAGGACTCCTCGGAGTCGCGGGCCGCGTCGGTGTCCTCGATCCGGAAGACCAGCGTGCCGCCGTGGTGGCGGGCGAAGGCCCAGTTGAACAGCGCGGTGCGGACCAGGCCCACGTGCGGGTTGCCGGTCGGGGACGGGCAGAAGCGCACCCGTACGGCCGGCGCGTCAGCCACGCTTGACCACCTTGTTGGCGAGGGTGCCGATGCCCTCGACGGTGACGGCGACCTCGTCGCCGACGTTGATCGGCCCCACCCCGGCGGGCGTGCCGGTGAGGACGACGTCGCCCGGCAGCAGCGTCATCGCCTCGGAGATGTGCACGATCAGCTCGGCGACCGAGCGGACCATCAGCGAGGTGCGGCCGGTCTGCCGGAGCTCGCCGTTGACCGTGCAGGTGATGGCGAGGTCCGACGGGTCGAGGTCGGTCTCGATCCACGGGCCCAGCGGGCAGGCGGTGTCGAAGCCCTTGGCGCGGGCCCACTGGCCCTCGCGCTGCTGGACGTCGCGGGCGGTGACGTCGTTGGCGCAGGTGTAGCCGAGGATCACCTCGGGGACCCGCTCCAGCGGCACCTCACGGCACATCCGGCCGATCACCACGGCGAGTTCGGCCTCGTGCTGGACGTCCGAGGAGAACGGCGGGTAGGCGATGCTCTCGGTCGGGCCGATCACCGAGGTGGACGGCTTGAAGAAGGTGAGCGGGACGTCCGGGACGGCGTTGCCCAGCTCGGCGGCGTGTGCGGCGTAGTTGCGGCCGACCGCGACGATCTTGTTGGGCAGCATCGGGCTGAGCAGCCGGACGTCCTGGAAGCGGTAGCTCTCGCCGGTCGGCTGGGGCTGGCCGAACGGGTGGCCGGCCAGGGCGTGGACCACCAGCGACTCGGGCCGGGCCGGGTCGCCCTCGACCACACCGAAGGAGACGCTGCCGGCGGCAGGGCTCCCTTCCCGGACGGAAAACCTGGCAATGCGCACGGCTGGGCTACCCCTCGCTTCGACGGCCGCCCGGGGCGCGCCCCGGGCGCTGGCGGGAACCGCGGCCCCTTCGACCCCGGCCCCGCTCGATCGCTGCCCAGGCTATCGCGCGGGCCCTGACCTGGCCCGCCGCACGACGACAGGCGCCGTCACCGGGGTGACGGCGCCTGTCGTGGCGTGCGCGGAACGCCTCAGTTCTGCGGGACGTTCACCGCCGGGGCGGTCATCAGCCGGGTGCGGCGCGGGTTGGCGGTGGAGGCCGGCAGCTCGGTCGCGAAGGTCGCGACGTCCTCGGCCCTGCGGGCGCCGGGAATCTGGCCGAAGTCCTCGACCGAGGCCAGCGTCGTCCGGCGCGGGTTGGCCGTGGAGTGGCTGGTCGGCGTGGACTGGGCGGTCGTCGCCTGGGACATCTCGTCAGCACCTCTTGGTCGCGGCCGGGCGACCGACCACGATCGGCGACCGGCCTGAGTGATTCGGGGAGATTCTGGGCAGGCTGATCGGGGCCGTGCGCCGGATACAGCAAGGTTACGGATCTCTTTCCACAGTCACCGTGACCAAAGCTACACATTCATCTGTGATTTTCGTCACAAATCGCAGAACATATCTCTGATATCCGACATATCGCTTCATCGACCTTTACCGGCATATCGGAAATATCGGGCATACCCGAAGCTCCACCCATCCCGTTGATCTCGGGTCGGCTTGGCATGCATCCGGCGAGTGTCCGAAAAAGGCGGTATTCCGGTCCGTTTGCCACACAGTCGGTGAGTTGTCGCGCGCGGTGAGTAGTGCCGTCCGATGTGCCCCGTCCGCCCTTGTTGGGATTCCCCGGCTGTGCTGGAATGCCACGGACCGTGGGTAGGGAGCTGTCCACCCCGGTGACCCGCTCTCCCGGACCGGCCGGGGGCGGATGGAAACTCGACACCGTCCAGACCGCGGCGACGCGGCGGGACGCCCGGTCCAGAGGTTGCGACGCCAGTGCAGGGACGTTTCAAAAGGGGTAGCGGCGCCGCGGGTGACCCGGAGTCGCATGAGCCCGCGGCAGCCCCCCAGCAGGCGGCGGCCCCCGGCGGCCCGGCCGAACCGGCACCCGATGTGATCGGCCGGCCGGAGGAGGACGGCAAGGAGCGCAAGTCGACCCGCGGCAAGCTCCGCAGCTCCCTGACCCGCCGACGCGCCAAGGGCATGAGCCGCCTCGCCATGCGCAACTGGCGGATCCGCAGCAAGCTGATCGCGCTGCTCGCACTCCCGGTGCTGGTCGCGCTGGTCCTCGGTGGCCTGCGCATCCAGACCTCGCTCGAAACCTCGCAGCAACTGGCCCAGATGGCCAACCTCTCCGACCTGGCCAAGAAGGCGACCGACCTCGCCAACGCCCTGCAGAACGAGCGGGACATCAGCGCCGGCCCGATCACCGCCAAGCCCAACGCGCCGCTGGACGACGACATCGTCGCCGCCCGCAAGGTCACCGACGACCTCAGCCGCACCTTCACCGCGTCCTCGGACAAGTTCGAGACCCTCGAACTCTCCGGCGGCAAGGCGCTGCTCTTCCAGATCCGCAGGGACCTCAACTCGGTCTCCGACGCCCGCGGCAACCCGTACCAGAACAACCAGAACATCCAGGCGACGATCACCGCCTACGACGTGATCATCCGCGACCTGCTGTCGCTCACCCAGGACATCGCGCTCGCGTCCAACAACCGCGAGCTGGTCCGCGCGACCCGCGCCCTGCAGCAGTTCTCGCTCGCCAAGAACTCCACCTCGCAGCAGCGCGCGCTGATCAGCGCCGCGCTCGCCAACCCTGGCGGCCCGGACCTCAGCCTGAGCGACGAGTCCTTCGGCATCCGGCTCAAGTCGTCCTACGACAACGCGCTGACCGGCTTCAACAACATCTACACCTCGCACGACCTGGACAACCTGCGCGGCCAGCTGAGCTACAACTCGGTGGTCGCCGCGGCCGACCGCTACGCGCGCTCGATCCTCCAGCAGGGCGGCATCCACCAGGGCGACGTCGTCAGCTACAAGGACTGGTACGAGCAGTCCACCGCCAAGATCGCCGCCGAGCGCCGGATCGAGTCCAAGCTCATCGAGGACCTCGACGGAAAGGCCCAGGAGCTCCAGTCCCAGGCCGACACCGAGGCCCTGATCATCGGTGCCGCCGTCGCGCTCGTGCTGCTCGTCGCCCTCGGTGGCGCCGGTCTGATCGCCCGCTCGATGGTGCGCTCGCTGACCCGGCTGCAGGCCGCGGCCGAGGACGTCGCCGAGCGCCGGCTGCCCGAGCTGGTCAAGACGCTCTCCGAGACCGACCCGCACGACGTGGACGTCGCCGTCGAGCCGGTCGGCGTCGACTCCGCGGACGAGATCGGCCACGTGGCCCACGCCTTCGACATGGTGCACAGCGAGGCCGTCCGCCTCGCCGCCGAGCAGGCCCTCCTGCGCGGCAACATCAACGCGATGTTCACCAACCTCTCGCGCCGCAGCCAGGGCCTCATCCAGCGCCAGCTGTCGCTCATCTCCGAGCTGGAGAGCCGCGAGGCGGACCCGGACCAGCTGGCCAACCTCTTCAAGCTGGACCACCTCGCGACCCGCATGCGCCGCAACGGCGAGAACCTCCTCGTCCTCGCCGGTGAGGACCCGGGCCGCCGTTGGACCCGCCCCGTCCCGCTGGTCGACGTGCTCCGCGCCGCCGCCTCCGAGGTGGAGCAGTACGAGCGCATCGAGCTCGCCGCCGTGCCGTCGGCCGAGGTCGCCGGCCGCGTCGTCAACGACCTCGTCCACCTGCTCGCCGAGCTGCTGGAGAACGCCACCTCGTTCTCCAGCCCGCAGACCCGCGTCCGGGTCACCGGCCACGCGCTGCCGGACGGCCGGGTGCTCGTCGAGATCCACGACACCGGCATCGGCCTCAGCCCCGACGACCTCGCCGAGATCAACGAGCGCCTCGCCAACCCGCCGACGGTGGACGTCTCCGTCTCCCGCCGCATGGGCCTCTTCGTGGTCGGCCGGCTGTCCCTGCGTCACGGCATCCGCATCCAGCTGCGTCCCAGCGACTCCGGTGGCACCACCGCGCTGGTCATGCTCCCGGTGGACGTCACCAACTCGGCCGACCGGCGCGGCCCCGGCCGTCCCGGCGGCCAGGGCGGCCAGGGCAGCCAGGGCGGCCAGGGCGGCCAGCCGAAGCAGCAGCGCGGGGTCACCCCGACGCCGCGCCAGCAGCGCCAGGTGCCGACCGGCCAGGGCGGCCGCCCCGGCGGTCCGGCGGCGCTCGGCCAGGCTCCGGCGGGCGGCGCCCCGCAGGCCCGGCCGCAGCTCGGCCAGGGCGGCCCCGGTCCGTCCGGCGGCCAGAACGGTCAGCCCGGCCAGGGCGGCCCCGGCGCGGGCGGCGGACTGCCGACGCGTCAGGTCGGCCAGTCGCTGCGCGAGAACTCGGCGCCGCAGGGCGGCCGACCGGGCGGTCCCGGCCAGCAGGGCCCGAACTCCCAGGCCCCGAAGCAGCCGGCCCCGAACCAGCAGGGCGGCCTGCCGCAGCGCGCCCCGGGCCGGCAGGGCCCGCAGCAGGGCGGCCCCGGCGGCCTGCCCCGCCGCGGCCAGCAGCCCGGCGGCCCCCAGCAGGGTGCCCCGCAGCAGGGCGGCCCGGGCGGCCTGCCCCGCCGCGGTCAGGAGCGTCCGCAGGGCGACGGCGTCCCCGCAGCCCGCGGCGGCGAGCAGCCCCAGCACGGCTGGGCCGAGCAGTCGGGCCGTCCGGGCGCGCCGCAGGGCGCCCGCCCCGGCGAGCGTCCGCAGGAGGGCCTGCCGCAGCGTCAGCGCCCCGGCCAGGGCCGTCCGCCGCAGACCCCGCAGGGTGGTCCCCAGGGCCCGCAGGACCAGGGCGGCCGTCCGCAGCGGCCCGCGCCGGGCGACCGGCAGCAGCAGCTCCAGCAGACCCAGCCGCTGCCGAAGGTCCAGCCGGCCCCGCCGCTGCCCGCGGCCGAGCCCGCCCCGGGGGAGAGCACCCAGCAGTTCGCCCGCCCCCGGTTCGAGGCCAGCGACATCGACCCGCGCGACCCGCTCGGCCTCGGCCTGGTGGAGCCGGTGCTGCCGACCATGCCGAACCCGGGCCGTCCGGAGCAGGGTGGCCGGCCGCAGGCCCCCCAGCAGCCGGTGCAGCAGCAGCCCGTCCGCCAGGAGCCGATGGCACTGCCGACCGGGCCGTCCGACGCCGGCGCGCCGAGCGAGGAGGGCCGTCCGGCCCAGCAGCAGAGCCGGCCCCGGCCGTACCAGCCGCGCCGCCCCGGCACCACGGCCCCGGGCCGTCAGGAGCAGCCGCCCGCCCCGCAGGCCGCCCAGGCCCAGCAGCGGCCGCAGCAGCCCCAGCCGCAGGCCCAGCAGCCGCAGCCCGGTGACGCCCCGTGGCGCCCGTCCGCCAACGACGAGCGCTGGCGCCGCGCCGAGCAGGTCCGCGAGCCGTCCACCAGCGGGGTCACCATGTCGGGCCTCCCCCGGCGCACCCCGCAGGCCAACCTGGTCTCCGGCACCGCCGAGGCGTCCCCGCTGACCGGCCCCCAGGTGTCCCGCGCCCCCGAGGAGGTCCGCGGCCGGCTCACCAACCTGCGCCGCGGCATCCAGCAGGGCCGCCGGGCCGGTGCCGAGCAGGCGGCCGGCCAGGCTCCGGGCGCCCAGCCGCAGGCCGACCGGGGCCAGGGCCCGCAGGGTTCCCCGGGCCAGGGCAACCAGGCCGGTTTCCACCATGGTGCCCAGCAGCCCGGGTTCGATAGTTTCGGGGGCCGGACCGACGGCAACGCCGCAGATCATCAGGAGCGTTGAGTTGAATCAGATGAGCCAGGCCGCACAGAACCTGAACTGGCTGATCACCAATTTCGTGGACAACACCCCAGGGGTGTCGCACACGGTGGTGGTCTCCGCGG
>NZ_JBHVRK010000028.1:0-93513 GCF_042885845.1 Kitasatospora sp. NPDC058032
GGCCTCCCCCCCCCGCCCCCGCCCCCTACCCCCCGTCGCGCCCCCGGGGCGAGACCGCCTCGGGCGGCCCGACACCCGGTGCAGTGTGCCGTCCGTGACGACTGCCGCACCTTGACGTACTCCGCTTCCGCCGTGGCCCGGCGCGGCGCCTGCGCCGGTTCCGCCGCGGCTGCGGCGGTGGCCGCGGCCGTCGGCGCCAGGCGGCGATCGGGTGGCCCAGCCAGGGTCCCCCGTCCGGGACCCTCTCACCGCGCATCACCGGCGAGGCGGGCCCGACCGTGGCGCCGGCGCCCAGTGTCGAGCCCGGCAGCACGATGCTGCAGGTCGCTCTCCGGCAGCCAGTGCGGCTCGCACCAGATCCCGCGGCCGATCTCGGCCCCCAAGCTCCGCGGCCAGAAGTTGAGGTACGGCGTGCCGGTCAGCGTCTGACCGCCCCACGGCATGGCGAGATCCTCCACGAAGGTGTCGTACAGCTCGTTGCGCCGGACGAAGCTGGGCCGGAGCGGGTGCTCGGCGGCCTTGAAGCGTCCGACCAGCAGCCACTTCGCCACCGTGGTGACCAGACGGGCGGCGATCGCGGCGGCGATCAGCACCGCGCCGTCGCGGGCCAGCGTCACGCCACCCCACTCACCCCCAGGGGCCGGGCCACCATTGACCCGTTCGACCTCAGCCGCGGCCTGCTGGCCAAGGGTGGGGCGAACACCTGCCACGTCACCAAGGCCTACGTCGCCCAGTGGACCGACGCCACCCGACAGCGGGGGTCGGTCTTGGCGGAGCCATGCATCCACACGCGCCGCCCGTGCGGGTCGAGGTTGCGGATGCGGGTGTGGTCGATCTCGCCGCTGTGGCCGTCGGCCAGGGCGAGGGCGGCGGTCACAGCGTGGCGGGTGTGCCGGTCGATGAAGGAGGTCTGATGGTGCAGGGTCGGCGGCTTCGATCTAGGTGAGCGGACGGGCGCTTGTGCGGATGCGGGAGGGCAGGTGGATGTCGTGGGCAGGGTCGTGGTCGGTGAGGCGCAGTTCGCGCAGGGTGCGCCAGGCGGACCGCAGGACGGGGCGGCGCAGGGTCTGGGCGGCGAGGGCGACGTCGGTGACATCGCCGTGGCGGCCGCGGCCCGGGGTGGGGGTTGCCTGTGGTCAGCCAGTCTTGGTGAGGTTCTTCTCGAACGCGGCGAGGTAGTTGGGCAGGTGGTGGTCCTTGATGCCGTCGGTCTCGGGGGCGAACATGTCCTGGCGGTAGCCCGTGGCCCGGTCCTTCAGTGCGGAGATGAGCGGCACGGCCTCGTGGAGCTTCCCGTCGGCGTCGAAGTAGCGGAGCGCTTCGACGTGGGTGAAGGCCGGCTCGGGTGGGAGCTGGGGGACGATGTCGTTGTTGTTGACGAAGCGGTAGCAGCGGTTCCTGAAGGCCGCGTTGTGGGCGCCGGCGAGGAGGCGTTCACAGGTGCGGGGTTGGCCGAAGGTGTAGACGCCGTCGGGGAGTTGGCGGGGATCCTCGAAGTACCAGCGGGCTCCGGCCAGCATGGCGAGCGCGCCGCCGAGGCTGTGGCCGGTGAACCAGACGCTCTGCCCGTCGGCGCGCAGTTCCTGGATGGTGTCGCGGATGTCGGGGTAGACGGACTGCAGGGCCTGGTGGAAGCCGTAGTGGACGAAGCCCTTGTTCGCCGGTCCGGGGACTGGCGGGGTGCTGACGTCGGTGAGCCAGTCGTAGATCTTCAGGACCTCGGTGCCCCGGAAGCCGGTGACGATCATGCGGTCGCTGGCCATGGTGTAGGCCTGGGTGTCCTCGATCGGGAACGGCATCTGGTGTGTCGACTCGAAGTGGCGTACCTCGTCGAAGCCCCAGGCGTGGGCCTTGTCCTCGATGCCGGCCCGGTCCAGCATGGCCAGTCCGGCGGCTTGGGCCATCCAGTAGGCGTGGGGGAGGGAGTAGCGGGTCGTTGAGTGGTCCAGGGCAGGGACGGCCATCGGTGTCCTCCGGGAAGCGGGCCAGTGGGTCGCCCAGCAACCTATTCCCGTGTGCGAACGAAGAGGTGGCGTCGGCACCAGAGGTCACCTGGACGGACGCAACCGCCTCGGAGCCCCGATCTGGGCCGGCTGCGAGAGAGCCGTAGCAAGACTCGGAAGCCCTGGTTCGCGACACTGACTGTGGGCTCAGCTCCTGGCGTATTGGGAGGAGCGGCATGGCAGTTGGGTCACTGAACTGGGACCAGGCCAAGGCTCCATCAGGCCCACCCTCAGAGGGGTCGCATGACCTGCGACCACGCATTCGGCGTTCTGACAGTGGGCGAAGCACGTTCCGAGGCTGCTGAAGACGGACCCGCTGAACTGCGGCGATCCGGCCCGAAGGGGTTCTGTTCCAGGAGTTGGTCGGCGGCGGTGGCCTCGACGGGGGGCGTCCTCGCGGCTGAGCAGGACGGCCTGTTGCTCGTGGCCGGTCAGGTTGCCGAGGTCGGCGTTCTCGACGGTGGTGAGCTCGGTGGCGGCCTCGGTGGACTGCTTGCGTTCCTGTTCGCGGTGCCAGCCCTCGGTGTTGTGTTCCAGCGAGTCGGCGGTGCCGGCGGGGTGGGTGCAGGTGCGCCGGGCGGCGTCGGAGAGCTCCGGCCGAGGGTGGCGGCCCCAAGACGATCAACCGCTACGACGACCACAGCCCGACCGTCGCCTTCACCTGGTCCGTGGTCAACCTCCGCAGCTGACACCGCCAGCCCGACACCCCGGTGCTCCCCATCGGCGCACTCCGGTACACAAAGCGGTTGTCCGGCTTGCGCGGGAACGCGGAGCGGGCAGGGCACGGGAGCGGAGGCCCGGTCAGAGGTGTTGGGCGAGGCCGACTCCCAGGGCGATGAGTGCCGCGGCGATCAGGACGGCTCCGGCCCGGGTGAGGTGGGTGCCGGGGGAGGACCGGCCCTCGGCGCCGAGGGCGAGGTGCAGGAAGAAGCCGCCGGACTGGGCGAGCACTCCGGCCAGCAGGAGAATGCCGAAGAGCCATTCGGCCCCGGAGGAGAATTCCGCGCGGGGCAGGTAGAGGAAGTAGGCCAGGGAGAGGACCAGCAGCACGCCGGCGTGGGCGTGCCCGGCGCGGAAGAACCGTTCGCGCAGGGCGGTGAGGGTGCCGTGTTGGACGGCGATCAGCCGCAGCAGGGCGTGCCCGCCGAACTCCACGGTCACCAGTGAGAAGACGGCGATGGTCGGCAGGAGTGTGGACGCTTGCACGGTGGGCCGCCTTCGAGGTGCCGGACAGGGCGAGTGGTCGCAGGCTACGGCGGCACCCGCCGGACTCGCACCGGCCGCGGGCGGACCCCGGTACGGGTCCACCCGGATGCGGGGTGCGAGGAAGGGGACGTGCGGAGGCGAGCGCCCGATGGCGGGAGCGAGGCCTCGGCAGTGTGCCACGGCCAGCGGCTTCGTCCGTTCCCAACGGCTGGTGCAAGCGGCTGTGTCTGCGTGGCGCCACCGAAAAGGCGGCATCACTGACGGTAGCCTTTCCGTCACTTCGATGCAATCGCTCCACATGACGAGGGTGGTACGACCGTGACCGAAGCGATCGAAACACTCCGACCGGTCGCCGAGCCGGCGGCTCCGAGCGCACTGCTCCTGCTGGCGCACGGCAGCCTCGCCCCCGAGGCGCAGGAGTCCACCCGGGCGCTCGCCCGCGGGGTCGGGTCCTCCCTGGGAGGCCGGGTCGAGGTCGCGTTCCTCCGGCACTCCGGCCCCACGGCCCGTCAAGCGCTGGGCACGCTCGCCGGGGCCGGACACGAGCGGGTGGTCGTGGTGCCCCTGCTGCTGACTTCCGCCTTTCACGCTCGGGTGGACCTGCCCAAGGCGCTGTCCGACCCGCCGGCCCGGGCGCCGATCGTGACACCGGTGGTGGGTGGTCCCACCGGCGTGCCCGACGGGCGGTTGGTCGCGGCGCTGCGGCGCCGCCTCGCGGAGCTGGACGTCGAGTTCGACGCGGTGGTGCTGGCGGCGGCGGGCAGTGTCGACGTCGCCGCGTGTTCGGCGGTGACCGCCATGGCGTCCGCGTTGAGCACGGCCCTCGGCCTGCCGTGCCGGGCGGCCTTCGCGTCGACCACCGCACCGACCCCCGGCGAGGCGGTGGAAGCACTGCGCCGTGCCGGGGCCCGCCGGATCGCGGTCGCGTCCTACTGCTTCGCCGCCGGGCTGCTGTTCCGCGTGACCGTCGAGGCGGCGACCGCGGCCGGCGTGGTCGGTGTCTCCCAGCCGTTGGGTGACGCACCCGAACTGATCGAGCTCGTGCTGGAACGCTTCCAGCAGGCAGGTGACACGAAGGCCTGAACGGTGGCGCGTCCGTCCCGCCGGTCGGACCGGCGGGACGGGTACGGGTTCACCGGGATGCGGGGCGCGAGGACGCCGGTGCGCCGGTGCGCCGAGGGCCGAGGGTGTGAACGGCTTCGTCGGGCTGGGGAGGCAGGAGGTCGCCGTGATGCTGCTGGAGGAGGCGTTCGTGCTCGGGGCTGAAGTGCGTGCGCCAGACGCCGACGGGGAGTTCGTCGCTCTCGGGCTCGGGCTCGGGCAGTGCGGCGAGGGCTGCGGCCGGGGCGGGATGGCCGACGGCGGCGAGCAGCCGGTGCAGGGCACGGTCTCGGGCTTCGGCGGTGCCGCCGTGGGCGGCGCCGGCGAGTTCTTCGTGGGTGAGCACGAAGACGGCGGGATGGCGCAGCAGCCACTGGCAGCGGCGGGCCTCGCGCAGACCGGGGAAGCCGGGGTCGGTGAGGGCGAGGGTGATCCTGGCGTCCATGGTGGGCAGGGCACTGACGATGTCGCGGTAGACGAGGTGGTCGGGCAGGGAGCCGACGCGGCCGGCGGGCTGGGAGAGCAGGCGGATCTGCTCGATGATCCGGTCGCGTACGTCGCGGTGGTGGTAGACGATCGGCGGTCGTGCGGTGGCGTGCCAGGCGCGCAGGAAGCCGGCGTCGGCTCGTTCCAGGTCCAGGCTGTTGACGTACCAGCAGCCGCGGCCCGGCAGCAGGCGGGGCAGTTCGCTGTCGGGGACGCGGGACAGGCGGCTTTCGAGGACGGGGTCGACGGGTGAGGCGGCGGTGACCGGTTGGCCCAGGCGAGTCCACCACACCCGCCACAGGGCGGTCACCGCCGGCTGGAAGGCGGCCTCCAGCTCGGTCCGGTCGTCGCGCTGCCGCAGCAGCAGCCGTCCGGCCTTCTCCTGGCCGTAGGCGGCTCGGAGCAGACGGGAGGCCTCGCCGGGGCCGGGCCGGTCACCGCCGTCGTGCTGGACGCCGCTCATGGTGCCGTAGGGGGTGTAGCCGAGTGCGGTGGTGGTGCGGGCCAGCAGCGGTGTGCCGCTGCCGCGCGGCGAGACGACGATCAGCTGGGGCGCGGACATGGGAGGTCTCCCGGGGGCGAGGAGGTGACGTGTGGCGTGTTCGCGGAGGTGAGGAGGAGATCCTCGTAGGTGTGGTGGCGGCGGGTGGTGACGCGCTCGTGCAGCAGGGTGGCCGCGCGGGCGTGCTCGCCGGTGTCGATCAGGGCGCGGGCCAGGGTGTCCTGGACGATCTCGCGTTCCACCCGCACCCCGCCGATCCGTTCCACCTGTGCTCCCAGGCGGGTCAGCAGGTCGACGGCCGCCTGTGGGCGGCCCGCGGTCACGTGGGAGAGGGCCTGGACGACCGGGGCGAGGACGTCGCTGTAGTCGGGGCGCTCGTCGCCGGCGGCCCGACGGGCCAGGGCCTCAAGGTCGTCGGCGGCCGACTCGACGGCCAGGGCCAGGGCCAGGTTGAACGTGTGGAAGACCTCCGCCATTCCGCCCGGTCCGGCCAACAGGCCCCGTACGTGGTCGAGGTCGCAGCGGCCGGCGGGCTGCTGCCCGGCCAGCAGCAGGCGCCAGTTCGTCGCCGACCGCATCCCCACGTCCGCGTGGCCCAGGACCTCGTCGGCCCGGCGGCGCGCGTCCGTGAAGTCCCCGCACGCCAGCGACTGCAGGGCGGCGTGCCAGTTCAGGTGCTTGACCTGGATCGCCTGCGGGTCCTCTGCCAGCCACCGGTCGAGGAACGCGGTGGACGCGGGACCGGCCCCCAGCTCGTGCTCGGCGTGCGCGCGGGCGTGAGCGGCCAGTCCGGCGCGCGGACACCGGGCCAGGGCCTGCTCGGCCAGGTCGAGGGCCTCCTCCGCTCGGCCCTGCTCCGCCCGCGTCCACGCCAGCCTGCCCGTCCACGCCCAGCTGTCCGCACCGGCCAGGGCGTACTGCCGCTCGGCCAGCGCATCGCCGTGTGTCCGGTAGCCGGCGTCCCCGCAGGCGTGGAAGGCGTCCAGCAGCAGCGAGGCCACCTCGTCCCCGGGCCAGCGCGCGAAGTGCGCCACCAGGTGATCGGCCGTCAGCCGGAACTGCCGGTGGGAGTACAGGAAGACGCCGTACACCAGACTCGCCGACCGGGCGTCGGCCGCCCGCGCGTCCCGGTAGGCGACCACCAACTCCTCCCGCAACGCCTCGTCGCTCCGGCCTCCGCCGGTCGCCAGCGCCAGCATGGCCCGCGCCACGCCCAGCCGCGGACACTCGGCCACCCACTCCCGCAGCAATGGCGCCGCGCGCCCGCTCAGAGCCGCCAACTCCCGTAGCGCTGCGTCCTCCAGCGACACACCCGCCACCCCGGGACCGGCCACGACACCACCCGCCTCGCACAACGCCGGGCCCGCCGGGTCAGACGCTGGACATGAACACGGCCGTACAGACGATCCCGCTGCTTCCGCAATGGTTGCGGGGCAGGTCCAGTGGCAGGCCGAGCTGGTTGCCGCTCGCCGTCCCGCTGTCGGCGACGGTGCCCCCGGTGGCCTGCGCGCCGCCGTGGTTCACACAGGAGTTGCCGAACACGGCGTTGCCCACGCCGACGATGTCGGCGTGCGCGGCGCCGGCCGGGACCAGCGCGGCCCCAACGGCCGTACCCAGCACCGCCATCCGCTTGCCCACCGCCCGCGCACCGCTGTCCACGGCCTGGCGCCCCTCACCCGTCGGCATGCTCATCGCGCTCCTTCCTCGCACGACCCCCGGCGAAAGCCGGTGCCCGCGCAGACCGCGCCCCGGGCAACCACCCGGGGCCACGGCCTGGTAAACGACGGAACCGCGCTCCGGATGCGCACCGTCGAGGGGGGCGCCACCGGCTCAGGGACCATCGGGCCGCCGCGCGGACCGTGTGGCGGCCACAGCCGCATCAACCGCCGAGCAGCCCGGCGGGCTGCCACCGGCCGTCGGTGAGCAGAGGGAGGTCAGGGGCCTGGTGCACGCCGGCCAGGACATCCATGGCGGCGGCGCGTACGAAGGAGTCGGCACGGCGCCGCCCCGCGCTCCCGGGGACTGCGGTGGGGGATCTCCCGGTACCAGTGCCTCCGGCGCCACGTGGCGTGGACGTTGACAAGGGTCCTGCGGGCATAGGCCGCAGGGTTGTCCCACGTATCGGAACGCCCCCAGGACATGCAGATCCGCAGCAAGGCGCTCTGAGCCAAGTCCTGGGCGGCGCGGCACGGCTTCACCGTGCTGCGCACCACCCGGACCCCGTGGCCGGGCCCGCCGCACGGCTGCCGCGCCGTCACCACCATGCAGCGGCCGGTGCCGCAGCCGGGGGCCCGCGGGCCGGTGAGGCGGTGGCTGTGAGTGGGGGTCACAGGATGAACGGGCGACTGGTTGGCGGGGCGGCCGGGGGACAGGATGGCCGGGCTGCGCGGCATTTCCTGTCCCTGTGTCACCCCGAAGGCAGTGATCATCCTTGACCAGTACCTCCGCTACCTCCGCAGCCCCGCCCGGTGAGGGTGCGGCCTCGTTCGACCGGTTGCGTTACGCGGGCGTCTTCGTGCTGCTGTTCCTGTTCGGCACCGAGACCTTCCTGGTCTCGCCGCTGCTGCCGACCATCGCGGACTCGATCAAGGTCAGCGAGGCGGCCGCCGCGTCCAGCGTCACCGCGTACGTGCTGGTCTACGCGGTGTTCGCGCCCTTCCTCGGCCTGCTCAGCGACCGCTTCGGGCGCCGCCGCACGCTGGTGGCCGGGACGGTGCTGTTCGTGCTCTCCAATGTCGGGGCCGCCGTCTCCAGCGATCTGGCGGGCCTGGTGCTCTCCCGGGCGCTGGCCGGGCTGGCTGCCGCCGCGGCCGGGCCGGCGATCTGGGCGCACATCGCCGAGACCGCCCCCGACGCCGTCCGGGGCCGGGCGCTGGGTCTGGGCATGGCGCTGTTCTCCTGCGGCCAGTTGATCGGCGTCCCGCTGGGCGGGTTCCTGGCCGGGGCGGCGGGCTGGCGGTCGGCGTTCTGGGCGCTGGCCGTCGGTACGGCGCTGGCCGTGCCGCTGCTGCTGCGGCAGGTTCCGGCGGGCGACCCGGCGGCGGAGCGGCCGGCCTCCGGCGGGGCCGTCCGGGCGTTGCTGGCGGGCTGGGGCGACCCGGTGTTGCGGCGGGCGCTGCTGGTGAACACCGTCTTCAACGCCGCCAACCTGGGGGCGTTCACCTTTCTCGGGGTGGTGCTGGTGCAGCGCTTCGACCTCTCGGTGCAGGCGCTCGGCCTGGTCGGCGTGCTGGTCGGCGCGGGCAGTGTGGCCGGTTCGCTGCTCGGGGGGCGGCTGGGCGACCGGGCCCGCGCCGCCGGGCGGCACAACCTGCCGCTGCTGCCGGTCTGGGGCGCGCTGCTGGCGCTCGGCATCCTGCTCACGGTCGAGGGGCCGGGCCTGGTGGTGGCGCTGGTGGGCGTGGTCGTCTGGTTCGTGGCCAGCGGCGGCTTCGTGACGGACCAGCAGACCCTGGCCGGCACGGTCGCCCCCGAGCTGCGGGCCACCTCCAGCGCCTGGCTGACCTCCACCATGTACGCGGGCACCGGGCTGGGTGCCTGGGCGATCGGGGCCTACGGCGACGCGGCGGACAGCACGCCGGTGGTCGGCACGGTGCTGGCGGTGGTGGCCGCGGCCGGGGCCCTGCTGGTCAGCGCCTCGCTGCGGAACCGGCAGGTGGCCGGCTGAGCGGCGCCGGAGGGGAGCACCGAAGCCCGTACGGGGTTCCGTACGGGCTTCGGCGTGTGCCGGGGCGGTGCGGTCAGCCCGCCTGCTGGACGGGCAGCGGGCGCAGCGGGCGGTCCACCAGGCCGGTCATCCGGCTGCGGTCCTCGGCGGCGACCGGGGTGAAGAGCAGCACCAGGGCGGAGGGGTCGTCCACCGGGTGGAAGGAGGAGAGCGAGAGCCGGACGGGCCCGACGCCGGCCGGCTCCACGGTGACCGTGCGGGCGGTCAGTTCGGCCACCGAGTGGCAGCCCCACCAGTGGCGCAGCTCCGGTGCGTCCTGGTCGAGCCGGCGGTACAGCTCGCCGGTGCGCGGGTCGGCGAGGGCCGGGCCGGCCTGGGCGCGGAAGTGCTGGAAGACGTTCATGGCCAGCGGCTCCCAGTCGTGCAGCACACCGCGCAGCCGGCGGTCGGCCGCCATCAGCCACATCAGGTTGCGCCGGTCGGCGGGGACGGCCTCGGGCGGGCCCCAGAGCGCGGCCCAGGCGGCGTTCCAGCCGAGCAGGTCGAAGTGGCGGTCCAGCAGCACGGCCGGGCTGGCCGGCCAGGAGTCCAGCACCGGCTGGACGGCGCCGGCCAGCCGGGCGGCGGCGCCGTCCGCCGGGGCGGCCGGCTCGTGGTAGCCGGCCAGCCGCATGGCGTGCCGCAGCCCGGCCGCGTCCAGCCGCAGCGCCCGGGTGACCGCCTCCAGGACCTGCCGGGAGGCGGTCACCCGGCCCTGCTCCAGCCAGGTGTACCAGGCCAGCCCGACCCCCGAGAGCGAGGCCACCTCCTCCCTGCGCAGGCCCGGGGTGCGGCGGCGCGCGGTGGACCGCAGGCCGACGTCGGCGGGCTTGAGCTGCTCGCGGTGGGCGCGAAGGAAAGCGCCGAGTTCCTGGCCGGCGAGGGGAGGTGACATGGCGTTGGCTCCTCGGGGGGCGGGGCTGCGTCGTACCTCAGACTAGAGCGGCAGCCGTACGGGCGGGTCGCGCCCGGTGGCGCGGGTGGATCAGCGCGGTGCCAACCGCCAGAGCCGTACCGGCATGTGGCTCACCCAGCCGCGTTCGGCCTGGCGGCGGGCGGCGCTCTCGCCGACGGCCGTGAAGAAGGCGGGCCGCAGGGCGGGGGCCACCAGCCGGCTGTAGTAGTCGCCGAAGGTGGCCGCGTGGAAGTGCTCGTACTGGGCGGCGTCCCGGACGGTGACCACGGCGTCCCGCTCCAGGTACGACTCCACGGTGAAGAACTCGCCGAGCAGTTCGGCCAGGTCCTCGACCGTACGCGTCCGGGTGGCGATCGGCAGCACCTCGCCCTCGCTGAACACCTGCGGCACCAGGGCGGGTTCGGTGCCGGTCGCGATCAGCGCGTCGCGGACGATCTCGTCCTCGCCGCCGAGCCCGTGGGCGTCCCGGGCGGGGTGGTAGGTGGTGAGCAGGAAGCGGCCGTCGGGGGCCAGCCGGTCGGCCACCCAGCGGAAGACGCGGTGCTCCACCGGGTACAGCCAGTGCAGCACCGAGGTCATGGTGACGACGTCGGCCCGGACGTCCAGCGGCTTCGGATCGGTCAGGTCGGCCCGGTGCAGGACGGTGCGGCCGGGGAAGCGGGCCAGCCGCTCGGTGGCCTCGGCCATCCGGTGCTCGGAGCGCTCCAGGCCGACGGCGAGCCGCAGCGAGGGGTGGCGGTCGAGGGCGGTCTCCAGCAGCTGGCCGATGCCGCTGCCGAGGTCGACCAGGGTCTGCGGGCTGCCGGTGACCTGGTCGAGGACCCAGTCGCGGTCCTGGACCTGGCGCAGCCGGCTGGCGTCGGCGTAGCCGGCCAGCGTGCCGGCCTGGATCTCGATGGCGGATGCGGTCACTGCCGGGCCTCCTCGGGGTCGGTGCCGGCCGCGGTGGCGGCGTGCGGCTCGGGGGCGGTGTCGATCAGGCGCAGCAGCCGTTCGCGGGTGCTGCTCTGGTCGTAGCGGTTGAAGATGTTGATCCGGTTGCGGGCGAGGTCGCCGCGGTGGACGTACTCGTAGAGGTCCTGGCGCTGGCCGAAGCCGTCGCCGGTCAGCTCCCAGGCCAGCCTGAACAGGCGGGACTTGTGCTCGGCGTCGATGTCCTTGCCGCGCAT
This sequence comes from Kitasatospora sp. NPDC058032, assembly GCF_042885845.1. Taxonomy (NCBI): domain Bacteria; kingdom Bacillati; phylum Actinomycetota; class Actinomycetes; order Kitasatosporales; family Streptomycetaceae; genus Kitasatospora; species Kitasatospora sp. NPDC058032. The sequence goes on from NZ_JBHVRK010000028.1 coordinate 11,090, forward strand.
GTAGCGGTCGATGTGCGGGCGCAGCCGGGGGTTGGCGAGGTCGCCGGCGGTGGGCTGCATCAGCAGGCCGGAGGCGCCGATCTTCCGGACGATCTCCACCGCGCTCGCCGCCACCTCGGCGGACCAGACCCGGCTGGCGGCGGTGTCTCCCGGGGCCAGCAGCCCGCTGTCGGTGACCCGGGCGCGGGCCTCGGCGGCGTCCAGGAAGTACTCGGTCAGCTCCGCGTACCCGGCCAGCCGGCCCAGGTCCTCCTGGATGTTGCGGAAGCCCTTCACCCCGATCGACTCGGCGACCAGGGTGGCGGTGGCCAGCAGGGTGCGCAGCCGCTCCCGGTAGCGGACGTGGCCGATGTAGGCGCTCCACGCGTTGATCCGGCCCAGGCCCACCCGGGCCAGCTCGCCGTCGCGCAGCAGGAAGACGCGGTCCCAGGGCACCAGCACGTCGTCGAAGAACAGCATCGCGTCCTGCTCGTCGTACTTGGCGCCGAGCGGGTGGTCGTGGCCCCACGGGGTGCTGCCCAGCGGCTCCCGGCAGAGGGTGACCAGGCCGGGGGTGTTCAGCGGCAGCGCGAACCAGACCACGAACTGCTCGCCGCGCCGCTGGGTGAAGGAGGCGGAGAGGTAGACCAGCACCTCGTGGGCCAGCGGGGCGAGGGTGGTGAGCTGCTTGGCGCCGCGCACCACGATGCCGCGCTCGTTCTCCTCCAGGACGCGCAGGGCGAGGTCGGGCTCCTCCACCGGATCGGCGGAGCGGTCGATCTGCGGGTCGCCGAGCGCGTGCGAGAGGACGAGGTCGTTGTCGGCGCAGTGCCGGTACCAGGCCTCCGCGTTGGCGCCGAACCGCTCGTCGTTCCGGGCCAGTTGGTGGCGGAAGTCGTAGACGCCGAGCGCGATGGAGGCCATGAAGGAGGGCGAGCGGCCGTGCTGGCCCAGCGCCTCGGCGTGCCAGAACTCGGCGCTGCGGCGCTGGAGGCGCAAGTCCTCCAGGGTGCGCGGCGGGGCGTAGGCGCGGGCGATCCGGCGGCCGGTGTCCGGGTCCTGCACGGTCAGCAGGGAGCGGTGCTCGGGGTCGTGCTGGAGGTCGAGCAGCCGGGCCAGCTCCAGGGCGGCGGGGCGGAAGGCGGGGTGCTCGGCCGGGTTGGCGACGCGCTTGCCGTCCAGGTAGAGCTCGCGGCCGTCGTCGAGTTCGGCCAGGTACCGCTCGCCGGTGAGCAGTCCCCGTCCGGTGGCCGGCGTGTCCAGCAGGGTCATGCGGTGGCTCCTGTCGAAGTCATGGTCGGGGCGTCGGTGGGCTGCTTGTCGGTGGGCTGTTTGTCGGTGCGGGCGGGTGCGGGACCGGTGAGGGCCGGATCGGTGAGCGGGTCGGCCAGGGCGCGGTAGCGGCCGTCGTGGTACAGCAGCGGCTCGCCCGGGGCGCCGTCGGTGGCGACCACCTCGCCGACCAGCAGGGCGTGGTCGCCGCCGGGCAGGATCGCGTGCAGCCGGCAGTCGAACCAGGCCAGGCAGTGGTCGACCACCGGCGCGCCGGTGACCTCCAGCCGCATCGGCACGGTGGTGAACATGCCGAGCGCCCGGCCCGCGCCCGGGGTGGCGAAGCGGCGTCCGACGGCCTCCTGGCGGGCGCTCAGCACCGAGACCGCGAACCGGCCGGAGTCCCGGACGGCCGCCGCCAGCGGGCTGTGGGCGGCCACCGCCACGCTGACCAGCGGCGGGTCCAGGGAGAGCGTGCCGAAGGAGGAGACCGTCTTGGCGAAGACCTCGTCGCCGTCCCGGGCGGTGAGCACCGCGACCCCGGTCGTCCAGTGGCGGGCGGCCGCCCGGACGTCCTGCGGCTCCACCGGCCGGTGCCTGCGCACGGGGCTCATCGGAGCGCCACCCGGTACGCGCGCAGCCACTCGTCCAGCTGCACCAGGTGGTCCAGGCCGCCGACCGGGTTGGGCGCGGTGCGGGGGCTCGGCAGCGGCCGGCCCTCGGCCAGCAGCCGGCGTACGGCGGCCCGGTCCACCAGGTCGAAGACCGGTGCCTGCGGGTCGGCCAGCAGGGCTTGCGCCCGCTCGGTCAGCACCTCCGTGTAGTGGACGGCCGGGGTGGACGGGTAGCCGCTCTTCGGCCGGTCCGCCACCTGCGGCGGCAGCAGGTCCCGGACGGCGTCCCGCAGCAGGCCCTTCGGTCTGCCCTCCGGTGCCTTCAACGCCCAGGGCACGTTCCACAGGTACTCCACCAGCCGGTGGTCGCAGAACGGCACCCGGACCTCCAGGCCGACCGACATCGACACCCGGTCCACCCGGTCCAGCAGCGGCGGCAGCCAGCGGGTCAGCGCCAGGTGGAACACCTCGCGCACCCGGGCGTCCGCCGCCGACTCGTGGGCCAGGCGCGGGACTTCGGCGATCGAGTCGCGGTAGGCCGCGGCGGTGTACTCGGCCGGGCGGACCTCGGCCGCCACCTCCGCGCGCAGCAGGTCGGCCGGGGTGGCGCGGCCGTGCAGCCAGGGGAAGGTGCCGGAGGCCAGCGCCGCCGCGTCGTGGAAGTACGGGTAGCCGCCGAAGATCTCGTCGGCCGCCTCGCCGGACAGCGCCACCGTGGAACGCCGGCGCACCTCGCGGAACAGCAGGTGCAGCGAGGCGTCCATCTCGCCCCAGCCCGGCCGGTCGCGGGCCGCCAGCACCACGTCCCGGGCGGGCAGCAGGTCGTCGTCCGGCACCAGGACGGCCGTGTGCAGCGTGCCGATGTGCTCGGCGGCGGCCTGCACGTACGGTGCGTCCAGGGTGGTGCGCCAGGCGTCCGGGGTGCGGTCGGCGCTGCCGGGGAAGTCCACCGAGAAGCTGGTGATCTTGCCCTGGCCGGACCGCTCCCGGGCGATCGCGGCCAGCGCGGTGATGGCGCTGGAGTCCACCCCGCCGGACAGCAGGGTGCAGAGCGGCACATCGCTCAGCAACTGCCGCTCCACCGCGTCCGCCAGCAGCTCCCTGACCGTCGCCCGGGTGCGCTCCGGAGAGTCCTCGTGCGGGCGCGACTCCAGCCGCCAGTACCGGACCTCGGTGGTCGCCGACCTGGTCACCCGTACCAGCCGGCCCGGCCGGACCTCGTTCAGCCCCCGGAAGAGCCCGTGGCCGGCGGTCGGGGCGGCGGGCAGCGCGAAGAGCTCGGCCACGCCCTGGGCGTCCAGCTCGGCGCGGAACAGCGGATTGGCCAGCAGCGCCTTCGGCTCGGAGCCGAACAGCACCCCCGAGCGGTGGGCGTGCCAGTAGAGCGGCTTGATCCCCAGGTGGTCCCGGACCAGCAGCAGTTCCTCATCGCGGGCGTTCCACAGGGCGTAGGCGAAGATTCCGTTGAAGCGCTCGGGGGCGGCGGCGCCCCACTGGAGATGCGCGCGCAGCAGCACCTCGGTGTCCGAGTCCGTCCGGAAGACGTGCCCGTGGGCCTCCAACTCCCGCCGCAGCTCGCGGTGGTTGTACAGCTCGCCGTTGTAGCCCAGGACGACCTGCGGGGCGTGCGGGGCGTCCGCCAGCGGCTGCACGCCGCCGTCCAGGTCGATCACCGACAGCCGGCGGTGGCCCAGCGCGAGGTGCCGGGACAGCCACACCCCCTCGGCGTCCGGGCCCCGGCACACCAGGGTGCGGGTCATCTCCCGGACCGTCCGCTCCTCGCGGCGCAGGTCCGCCTCCCAGTCCAGCCAGCCTGTCACACCGCACATCACGCCTCCTGGCGGGGGTCGGAATCGGAAGGGGCCGAGGCCTCCCAGCGGCAGCCGTGGCCCGTCGGGCCGCTCAGCAGCCGGACGGCCGGGCGGAAGCCCTTGGCGCGGATGTTGGAGGACACCGCCTCCGTGCAGTACGTGCAGGGGGAGGCCAGGGTGAGGCGGACACCGGAGCGGCGGGCCTGCTCGCGGTAGTCCCAGATGGCGCAGTGGGTGATGGTCAGCGCGGAGTGCTCCGCAGGGCCCCGGCCGGTGCTGTGGTCCTCGTCGAACTCGTAGTCGGAGCCGTAAAGTTCGGCCTGGCGGGCGAGGCGGTGCATCGGGTCGGCGGCGCCGCGGCCGTAGTCCGGCTCCACCTCGCGGTGCACCTCGGCGTTCGACCGGGCCCACTCGGCGAGCACCGGCTCGCCGTACCGGGACACCAGGAAGCGCTCCATCAGCGCCTGGCCCCGGAAGAACACCCGCTGCCACTCGGGCGCGCCGGCCGAACCCTCCTCGGGGAGGTCCGCGAACACGGCGGACTGCAGGGCGAACCAGTCGGTCAGGTGGACCTCGTCCCCACGGGACACCAGGAACCTGGTCAGGCCGGCCTCGGCCTCGTGCAGGCGGCGGCGCCACAGCGCCGAACGCTCGGCGTCCGACATCGAACGGTACGGGGACGGGGGCAGCTCGGGCGGCAGACCGGGGCCGGCCACCGGCAGAACGGCGGTGGCCGGCGCGGGCGGTACGGCACCCTCGGGCGGAATGCTCAACGGGTCACTCCCTTCGGCGGATCGCGGTGTCGCAACCGTATGAAGGGGAGTGGTGGGGGGAGTAGCCCCGAACGGACCCACTGGTGGCGACGATCGGAGACCGGGAGTGCGCCGAAGGTCGCCCTCGGGGGCGTGCGGTGGCTGGGGCGGGAGCGGGGCGGGTGGGGGGTGTGGGCGGGTCGGGTGCGGGTCGGGGGCCCGGTGCTGCGCGCGGTTCCCCGCGGCCCTGAGGTCGGTGGTGGGTCAGCCGGCGAGGCCGTGGCGGTGGGCGTAGAGGGCGGCGCGGAGGCGGTCGGAGTGGCCGGTCTTGCGCATGGCGGAGGTGAGGTGCTTCTTCACGGTGGCTTCCGCTAGGGCGAGTTCGCGGCCGATCTCGGCGTTGCTGAGGCCCCGGGCGAGCTGGGCGAGGACTTCGCGTTCGCGTTCGGTCAGGCCGACCTGCTGGAGGGCCGGTTCGGCGGCCTGGCCGGCCAGGCTGGCGGGGTGGACGCGGGCCGGGGGCGGGGCGGGGAGGAAGACCGAGCCGCCGGCGGCGGCGAGTTGGACGGCGCCGATGATGCGGTCCTCGGGCAGGTCCAGCGGGAAGCAGCCGACGGCGCCGGCCAGCAGGATGCGGCTGGCCTCGGCGGTGGACTCGGCGCGTCTCAGCAGGACGACCCGGGTGTCGGGGGCGCCCTCCGGCCCGCGCAGGGCGACGGCGGCGGCCAGGTCCTCGCCGAGCGAGGCGCCCCGGCCCAGCAGGACGACGTCCGGCCGGACCCTGCGGACGGCGGCCACGGCGGCGGCCGGGTCCCCGGTGCTGCCGACCACGGTCAGCCCCGGCGCCGTGGCCAGTACGGACCGCAGGCCGGCACTGGCCACGGGGTGCCGTTCGACCAGGAAGACCCGGGTGGTGCCGGCCGCGGCCTCCTCGCTGCCGCACACCGGGTGCCCGCACTCGCAGGCGGCGGCCGGTGCGGCGGGCTGCGGGCCGGGCTCGGCCAGCAGCTGGTGACCGGCGATCAGGTCGAGCGGGTTGTCGATCTCGCTGTGCAGTGCCTCGGCCCCGATCACCGGGCCGACGCCGATGTGCGAGAGCCGGCGGGCGCTGCCCCGGTGCGGGGCCCGGTGCGGATGCGGGTCGCGGGCGCCGGTGGGGAGGGCGCGCTGGGGGGCGTACTGGGCGGGTGCGTACTGCGACAGGGCGTACTGCGGCATGGCGGGTGCGGTTCCCTCGGACGTGGCGGGCCGGCTCGTGGGCACGGTTGCTGCGGCGGGGCCTGGTACGGAGGTCGCGGGCCGGAGGCGGCGGGCGGCGGGGCGTACGGGCCTGGTGCGGGAGCGCTGCTGCCGGGGGTCGGGGCTCGGCGTCAGCGCTGGAGAGCGCGAGGACACAGCTCGTCGAAACACCTGCGGTGCCACGAGCCGCCGATACCGACCAGGGTGTAGCCGGTCCGCCGGATTGCCATGCCGACAGGGTAGTTCCGGGCCTCGTAGCAGGTCAAGGACGGGACGGCGGTCCGGCGGAGGCGGTAGCCGGCTGCCCCGCGCGGCCGATCCTATGACCGGGGGTAACAGCATGAACTGCTGACTGGCTGTCAACGCCGCCCATCCGCGACCTTCATGACGTCGGCCTTCCGCCGCCCACCCGGTGCGCCGAGCCGTTCCGACGTGCCCCGGACCGTTCCGGCGCGTCCCGGCCCGCCGCCAGGGCCGCCCCCTCGAAGGTCCCCCGCAGACTGCCCGCCGGTGCCACCGGCCCCGTCCGGAAAGGAATTCCGCCATGCCCGCCGCCGACCACCGGACGGCCGCCCGACCCGGCGCGGCCCAGCCCCGAGGAGTGCGCGGATGACCGGGTTCCTGCTGCGCCGCCTGCTGCTCGCGGTGCCGACCCTGCTCGGGGTGACGGTGGTGGTGTTCGCCACGGTGGCCCTGGTGCCGGGCGATCCGCTGACCGCGCTGCTGGGACCGGGCGCCCCGCCGGAGGCCCGCCACGAGCTGTCCGAACGACTGGGCCTGGACGAGCCGTTGCCGCTGCGCTACCTCGGCTGGCTGGGCGGGGCGGCCGGCGGCGACCTCGGGGTCTCCATCTCGGCGCAGCGCCCGGTGGCCGAACTGCTCGGCTCCGCGCTCGGCCAGACCCTGCTGCTGGCCGGCGCCGCCTTCCTGCTGGTGCTGGCCGGCGGGGTGCTGCTGGGGGCCCTCGGCGCGCTGCGGCCGAACGGCCCGCTGGGCCGGCTCTGCGACGCGCTGGGCACGCTGGCGGTCTCCGCGCCGCAGTACTCGGTGGCGCTGCTGCTGATCGCGGTGTTCGCGGTCAACCTGCGCTGGCTGCCGGCCGGCGGCACCCACGACGTGTTCGGCGACGGCGGCGCGGGCGACCTGCTGCGCCACCTGGTGCTGCCCGCCGTGGCGGCGGCACTCGTACCGCTGGGCCTGACGGCCAAGGTGTTCCGGGCGGCGCTCTCCACCGTGCTGGCGGGGGAGTTGGCAGACAGCCTGCGGGCCCGCGGCCTGAGCCGGTTCGCGGTGCTGCGGCACTGCGTGCACAACGCCTCGCCGGCCCTGCTGACCATCGGCGGCCTGCAACTCGCCTACCTGCTGGAGGGCGTGGTCTTCGTGGAGACCCTGTTCGCCTGGCCGGGCGTCGGCCGGCTGCTGTACGACGCGCTGACCGCCCGCGACCTGCCGCTCGTCCAGGGCGGGGTGCTGGTGGTGGCGGTCGCCTTCGTCGGGATCAACCTGCTGGTGGACGCCGCGCACGCGGCGATCGACCCGCGCGTGCGGAGCTGACCGTGACGCTGACCACCAAACCCGCCAAACCCGCCGGACCCGTCGAGCCCGGACCCGTCGAGCCCGGAGCCGTCCGGCGCGCCCCCCGGGACGTCCTGCTGCTGCTCTCCGCCGGGGCCGCCGCCCTGCTGGTGCTGCTCGCCCTCGGCGCGCCGCTGGTGGCCCCGTACGACCCGGCGGCCGGCTCGCTGGAGGACCGGCTGCTCGACCCGGGCGCCCCCGGCCACCCGCTCGGCACCGACGGCCAGGGCCGGGACGTGCTCAGCCGGCTGCTCTGGGCCGGCCGGGCCTCGCTGGTCGGCGGCCTGGTACCGGTGCTGGTGGCCGTCACCGTCGGCACCCTGCTGGGCATCGCCGCCGGGCTGGGCGGCCGGGTCACCGAGCAGGTGCTGCTGCGCGCCCTCGACGTGCTGTACGCCTTCCCCGGGGTGCTGCTCGCCATCGCGGTGGCCACCCTGCTGCGGCCCGGCCTGGGCGCCACCGTGCTCGCGCTCTCGGTGGTGCTCACCCCGGCGGTGGCCCGGGTGGCCTTTACCGAGCTGCGGCGCATCCGCACCGCCGAGTACCTGGAGGCCGCCCGGGTCAGCGGGGCCGGCGGGCTGGACCTGGCGGTGCGCCAGGTGGTGCCGGTGGTCGCGCCGGTGGTGCTGGTGTACGCGGCCTCGCTGGTCGGCCTGTCCGTGGTGTACGCGGCCGGGCTGTCCTTCCTGGGTCTGGGCGTGGCGCCGCCCACCGCCGAGTGGGGCGCGATGCTCGACGAACTGCGCCCCAGCCTGTTCACCCACCCGTGGGTGGCGGTGCAGCCGGCCCTGGTGATCCTGCTGGTCTCGGTGGTCTTCAACACCCTCGGCGAGCGGCTGCGCCGACGGATCGGCGACAGCGGAGCACACCTTCCGGAGGCGGGCCGATGAGTGTCCTGGACGTGGCCGGACTGGCCGTGGAGTACCCCGGCGGAGTCCGGGCGGTGGACGGGGTCTCCTTCTCCGTCGACGCGGGCGAGGCGCTGGTCCTGCTGGGCGAGTCCGGCAGCGGCAAGACCACCGCCGCCCGTACGGTGCTCGGCCTGCCCGGGCGCGGGGCCCGGGTCAGCGGCTCGGTGACGCTCTCCGGCACCGACCTGCGGGCCCTGGACGCCCGGGGCTGGTCCCGGGTGCGCGGCGCCCGGATCGGCTACGTCCCGCAGGACCCGACCGGCTCGCTGGACCCGCTGCGCCGGATCGGCCCGCAGCTCGCCGAAGTCCTGCTGCGCCACCGGCGGGCCGACGGCCGCCGGGCCGCCCGGGAGGCCGTGCCCGCCCTGCTCGCCGAGGCCGGGGTGGCGGAGCCGGAGCGCGTCGCCCGCGCCTACCCGCACGAACTCTCCGGCGGGCTGCGCCAGCGAGCGGCCATCGCCATCGCGGTCTGCTGCGGCCCCGAGCTGCTGATCGCGGACGAGCCCACCACCGCCCTGGACGCGCTGGTGCGGGGCCGCGTCCTCGACCTCTTCGACGAGCTGCGCCGCCGGCGCGGCATCGCCCTGCTGCTGGTCACCCACGACCTGACGGCGGCCCGCCGGATCGGCGGCCGGGTGGCCGTGCTGCGGGCCGGCCGGATCTTCGGCACCGGGCCGACCGAGCAGGTGCTCGGCGCGAGTCCCGGCACCGCCGCCGATGCCGATGCCGATGCCGATCCTGCCGCCGATGCTGCCGATGGCATGGTGGCCGCCGAACCGGGAGGCCGTCGATGAGCGCCGAGTCCGCCGCCGGCACACCGCTGCTGGAGATCACCGAGGTCCGCAAGGGCTTCCGCCGGGGCACCCTCGCCCTGGACGGCGTCAGCCTGCGGGTGGCACCCGGCGAGACGGTCGGCCTGGTCGGCGAGTCCGGCTCCGGCAAGTCCACGCTGGCCCGGCTCGCCCTGGGCCTGCTCGCCCCCGACGAGGGCACCGTCCGGTTCGCCGGACAGGACCCGTACGGGCTGCGGGGGCGGCGGGCCCGACCCGTCCGCGCCCGGCTCCAGTTCGTGCCGCAGCACCCGCGCGGCTCCCTCAACCCCGCGCTGCGGGCCGGCGAGGCGGTGGCCACCGCGCTGCGCCTGCACGGCACCCCGCGCCGGGAGCGGCCCGCCGCCGTGGCGGAGCTGTTCGGGCAGGTCGGCCTGGGCGCCGAGCTGGCCGCGCGCTACCCCCGGGAGCTGTCCGGCGGGCAGCTCCAGCGGGTGGCCGTGGCCCGGGCCCTGGCCACCCGGCCGGACCTGGTGGTCTGCGACGAGCCGACCTCCGCCCTGGACCCCGCGGTGCAGGAACGCCTGCTGGACCTGCTCGCCGGACTCCAGCAACGCACCGGCCTGGCCTACCTGTTCATCTCGCACGACCTGGCGGTGGTCCGCCGGATCGCGCACCGGGTGCTGGTGCTGAGGCATGGCCGGGTGGTCGAGGAGGGCAGCGCCGAGACCCTGTGGTCGGCCCCCGCCCACCCGTACACCCGGGCCCTGCTGGCGGCCGCCGAGTGCGGGCCGGCGCCCGTCCTCCAGGGCGCCAGCGACTGAGCCCGTCCACAACCGCACGTCCCGCCGCCCCATCGCCGCCCTTCCAGCCCCTGACCGCGCGCCCTGCCGCCGCCCCTCCGCCGCCCCTTCCCCGTCCCCGTACCGCCGACCCGACCAGCGACAAGGAACAGCCATGACGCACCACCGCCCCGCCCGCATCAGCACCAGAGTCGGCGCGCTGCCGGCCGCCGCCGTCGTGCTGCTCGCCACCGCGGGCTGCGGCTCCGGGACGGAGGCCCCGGCCGCCGGCGGCGAGGGCCGGGGCGGCACCCTGGTGGTCGGCGCCACCGGCAAGCTGCCCAACCCCGACACCGTGATCGGCGGGGCCGGCTTCGAGGGCAAGCGGCTGGTCAGCTTCCAGATCTACGAGGGCCTGACCCGCTACGACCTGTCCGTCACCGACCGCCCGCCGGCCGTCACCGGCGCGCTCGCCGAGTCCTGGAAGGTCGCCGAGGACTCCCGCACCTGGACCTTCAAGCTGCGCCAGGGCGTCACCTTCCAGGACGGCACCCCCTTCGACGCCGACGCCGTGCTGTTCAACCTGGACCGCTACCTCAACAAGCAGAGCGAGCACTACACCGACGCGATCGGCGCCGCCGCCACGGAGTACGCGGGCTCCATCACCACCTACCGCAAGCTCGACGCCGACCACGTCGAACTGGTCACCAAGGACCCCAACGGCCACTTCCCCGAGGACCTGGCGCACGTCCTGATCGCCAGCCCCACCGCGGTGAGGAAGACCGGCTCCAAGGACTTCGCCAAGCAGCCCGTCGGCACCGGCCCGTTCTCCTTCGTCTCGCACACCGAGGGTCAGCAGATCGAACTGGCCGCCAACAAGTCCTACTGGCGCGGCGCGCCCAAACTGGACCGGCTGATCGTCAAGCCGCTGCCGGACGCCGCCGCCCGCACCGCCGCACTGCGCTCCGGCGGGGTCAACTGGATCGAGTACCCCAACCCCGACGACATCGAGAGCCTCCAGCGGGACGGCGTCCGGATCTCCACCAACAGCTACGACCACCTCTGGTACTGGATCCTCGACACCTCCAAGGCGCCCTGGAACGACCCCCGGGTGCGCAAGGCCGCCAACTTCGCCGTCAACCGGCAGGCCATCGCCGAGAAGCTGCTGCGCGGCACCGCCGACCCGGCCCTCCAGGCCGCCCCGCGCGCCACCTTCGCCTACGACCCGGCCGGCGACGCCTACGGCTACGACCCGGCCAAGGCCAAGGCGCTGCTCGCCGAGGCCGGGGTGGCCGGCGGCTTCAGCACCTCCGTCACGGTGCCCACCGGCGGCTCCGGCAACCTGCTGCCCGTGCCGATCGCCGAGGCCATCCAGCGCGACCTGGCAGCCGTCGGCATCAAGGTCGAACTGCGCACCACCGACTGGTCCACGCTGATCGGTGCCGAGGCCAAGGGCCAGGTCGCGCTCGGCTCGGACGCCATCGCGCAGTCCACCACACTGTTCCAGTCCGAGGCGCTGCTGCCGCTGTTCATCGGCTCCAACAGCCCGTTCTGGACGGGCCACTACAGCAACCCCAAGGTCGACGAACTGCTGAATTCCGCCTCCGCCCAGCCCGACCAGGCCAAGCGGCAGGCCGACTACCGCCAGGCGCTCTCCCAGGTGACCGCCGACGCGCCCTGGCTGTTCGTGGTCAACGACCGCAACCCGCGCGCCCTCTCGCCCAAGGTGCAGGGCCTGGTGCAGCCGCAGTCCTGGTTCATCGACCTGACCACCGTCTGGATCGGCAAGTAGTGACCCCCGTACGAGAGAAGGCCGCTCGATGACCACCCCGCACGCACCCGACCGCCGCGCCGAGCCGCCGAAGTGGGGCATCACCCTCCCGCTGCCCGGCCTGACCATCGACCGGCACCGCTTCATCGTCGAACGGCTGCCGGAACTCGGGTACACCGACGTCTGGAGCGCCGAGGGCGGCGGCACCGACGCCTTCACCCCGCTGGCCGCCACCGCCGCCTGGTCCCCCTCGCTGCGGATCGGCACCGGCATCGTCCCGGTGCACACCAGGGGCCCCGCCGTACTCGCCCAGACCGCCGCCACCCTGGCCCAACTCGCCCCCGGCCGCCTGCTGCTGGGAATCGGCGCCTCCGTGCCGGCGCACGTCACCGACATCAACGGCATCCCCTTCGACGAACCGTTCAAGCGCACCCGGGACGTGCTGCGCTTCCTCACCCGGGCACTGCGCGGCGAGCACATCGCCGGGGACTTCGACACCTTCTCGATCACCGGCTACCGGCTGCCGCACCCGCCCGTCGAACCGGTCAAGGTGATCCTGGGCGCGCTGCGCCCCGGCATGCTGAAGCTCGGCTTCAACGAGGGCGACGGCGCGATCACCAACCTGCTCTTCCCCGAGGACGTGCCCAAGGTGCTGGACGCCGTCGGGCCGCAGCCGCCGGGCAAGGAACTGGTGGTCAAGGTGTTCGTCTGTCCCACCGAGGACGCCGACTACGCGCACCGGGCCTCCCGGCCGTTCCTGGCCTGGATCCTCAACCGCGAGCCCTACCGCAAGTTCCACGAGTGGCTGGGCCACGGCGAACTGCTGAAGGAGACCCACGAGCGCTGGGCGGCCGGCGACCCGGAGGGCTCGCAGCGGGCGCTGCCGGACGAGGTGGTCGACGGCCTGTTCGTCTCCGGCTCGCCCGAGGAGTGCCGGGAGCGCATCCTGCGGTACCACCGGCCCGGCGTCACCACCATCCAGCTGTACGTGTCGCTGCCGCCCGAGGTGTTCGTCAGCCGGGCCCGACTGCTGGACACCCTGGCCCGGCTCGGCCCGGCCGCCGGGTAGCGCCGCCGGGCAGCGCGCCCCGGTCCATGGCACCCGGCCCCTGCCCAGGGACGGCCCGGCAGGGGCCCGGGCAGGGCGCGCACCCCCCCCGTACACCCGCGAACGCGGAGGCAGAGCAATGGAGTTGGAGATCCGGGGCGGCGTGAGAGCCGCCCCCGTACACGGCCGGACACCGCGCGAGCGGCAGGCGCTGCGCTTCGCCCCGGACCTGCGGGAGCGCGCCGCCGACCCCGGGCACGTCGCCCGGACGGCCTGCGAGAACGAGGAGGACGGGCTGGACAGCGCCCTCGTGGTGCAGTCCAGCTCCTGGCCGGACCCGTGGCTGGTGGCCACCTGGGCCCTGGCCGCCACCAGCCGGCTGCGGATCGCCGTCGCCCACCGCGTCGGCACCACCGCGCCCACCGTCGCCGCCCGCCAACTAGCCACCCTGGACCGGCTGTCGGGCGGCCGGGCGGCGGCCCACGTGATCGTCGGCTCCAGCGACCTCGACGTCGCCCGGGACGGCGACCTGCTCGGCAAGCAGGACCGCTACCGGCGCGCCGACGAGTACCTCACCCTGCTGCGCCGCTCACTGACGGCGGAGGAGGAGTTCGACCACAGCGGCGAGTTCTACCGCGTCCAGGGCGCCCGCCCCGGGCTGCGGCCCGAGCCGCGCGGCGAACTGCTCTCCTTCGGGGGCTCCTCCCCGCAGGGCGTACGGCTGGCGGCCCGGCACGCCGAGGTGTACGCCGTACCCGCCCTGCCGCTGCCCGACACCCGCCGCCGGATCACCGAAGTGCGGGAGGCGGCCGCCGGGTTCGGGCGGGTGGTGCGGATCTGGCGGCACCTCACCCTGGTGCTGGCCGACACCGACGAGGCCGCCCGGGACAAGGTCCGCGAGCTGCGCCGGGAGGCGCTGCGGCTCACCGCCGGTCCGGACGGCCACCGGTTCGTCCAGGCCGTCGCCCTGGACCGCGACCGCGAGCGGGGCCGGGCCGCCGAGGAGCGGCCGGGCGAGCAGGTGGCCGCCTACGTCCGCCGCTCCTTCGCCGCCGCGTACGCGGGCTCGCCCGCCACCGTCGCCCGCCGGATCAACCTGCTGCGGGCGGGCGGGGTGGACATCGTCCAGCTCGACCTGTCGACCGAGACCGACCAGGACCGGGCTCTGCGGCGGGAACTCGTCGCGCTGCTCCGCTCGCCCGGGGCTGCGGCCGCCCGACAGCGGGGCTGGTAGCCGCGGGCCCGTCCGGGGTGCCGCTTTCCTGTCGGGATGGCGGAGGCGCCGCCCCGCCGGATTGCCCGGGTCGTGATCCTCCCCGCGCAGCCGAGGAGACCGACGACCCTCGCTCACCGGGCGTAGTCGACCTCGGGGAAGTCGGGGGAGGGGCCGTCGAGCAGCTGCCCCTGGTCGCGGAGGTGGAGGTCGAAGAAGGCTCGCGGGTAGGCGCGTTGGAACGCGTGTGCCCGGTGCGCGGGGATCGTCCCGACCTCTTCCTCCAGATCGGCCGGTGACCTGCCCAGGAGAGGGGCGATCAGCGGCAGGATCAGCACATCGTCGCCGAACGACTGGTGCGCGGCTCCCCGTACGGTCAGATGCAGGCGCCAGCCGCGCAGACGCGACCAGAACGCGCGCAGGGCGGGGTTGCTCTCCATGCCGCCCTTGCCCGGGGTGTCCACGACCAGGAACGGGCGGTCGAGCCCGGCGTCCACCACCGGGCCCGCCGCGCCCCCGTCCAGGCTCGCTCCCGCCGTGATCCGCCCGTCGGTGAGCATCGTCGCGGCGGTGGTGGCGCCGCCCAGGGAGTGGCCGAGCATGCCGACGCGCCGCAGGTCGAGCGCCCCGCGCATGCCGGTGGGCAGCGGGGTGCGGCAGACGCCGGGGTGGCCACCCGCGCGGAGGACGGCGAGCCGGTCCAGGACGAAGCGGATGTCGGCGGTACGGACCGCGAGGGCCTTGGCGTAGTCGCTGATCCCGCCCAGCGGATTCGTCTCGACGCGTCCACCGGGGAAGGCGACCACCGCCGCGTCGTAGGTGTGGTCGACGGTGACCACCAGGAAGCCGTGACTGGCGAGGTCTTCCACGACGCCGGTGCCGAACGACCGTGACGCGTCGGAGCCGGGAGAGTAGAGCACGACGGGCAGGGGGCCTGGTGGGCCGCCGACGGGAGCGCCCTCGTGGCCGTGGGTGCCTCCCAGTCGTACCCGGCCGGGAGGCAGGCCGAGGAGGCTCAGGTACCGGTCGGCCGCCGCCGGAGGCATCCAGGGAGCAGTGGGGCGGGCCGCGCAGTCGCGGGCGGGGTACCAGATGCTGATCATCAGCTCACGGCAGGGGCGGGAGGGTACCCAGGGGTCCGGCCGTGCGGTGTCGGCCAGGTGCAGCGCGATCGTGCCCAGCGGGTACGGTCCGTTCGGGGCGGGCAGCTGGAACCGCACGGGTTCCTCCTGCCTCGGCCGCGCGACGGCCACCGGGGCGAGCGGACCCGAGACCATGGCGGCGGCCAGTCCGGCGCACGAGGACAGCAGTGTTCTCCGATTCATGGCTTCACTGTTCCGTCCGACGAGCCCGGCGGCTTCGCCCCCGGGGAGGAACCCGGTGTCAGCCCAGGAGGGTACGACGGGCATCAGCCGCGTGGATGACTCAGCCCGGGAGATGACGTCCTCCGGGCTGACAGGCCCCGGGCCCCCGTGTGGATAGCGTGGCCGGCATGGGCGACGGGGAGTCACGGCCGCTGGTGGCCGGACGTCTGCGGGACGGACAGTGGCACGGCGTGGACACGGTCGCGGCCGTGCTCCTCGCCCTGGCGTTCGGCGCGAGCGAGACGTGGAGCGGTGGCTGGGGCGCGGGAGCCGTGGCGGCGGTGGTCTGGCTGCCGGTCGCGGTGCGGCGTAGACGGGCCGTCCGGGTTCTGTACACGGTCCTGGCCGGAGCGGTCCTCGCCATGGTGTTCACCGGATGGGAGGAGTCCTGGATCCCCGTCGGGGCCGCCCTGTACACGGTGGCGGCGCGGGAACCGCGGCGCCGGTCCGCGACGGCGCTCGGCTGCTCGCTGGGCGCCGTCGCGGCGGCCATGGCCCTCGTACCGCGACCGGTCCCGGCCTCCGGGGTCGCGTGGGGCGTCGTCTTCGCGTCTTTGATGATGACCCTGCCCTGGCTGGTGGGTACCGCGCTGAGAGAGCAGCGGTCGTACGCGGAACTCGCCGCCCGGCAGGCCGTGACGGACGAGCGCCTGCGGATCGCCCGCGAGCTCCACGACGTGGTGGCCCACCACCTGACCGTCATCGCGGTACGGGCCGAGGTGGCCTGTGCGGTGGCCTCCACCAACCCGCAGGAGGCCGAGCGGACCCTCGCCCTGGTCGGGAAGGCGGGCCGGACGGCGCTCACCGAGATGCGCCGCATGCTCGGCGTTCTGCGATCACCCGGTGACGGAGCCGAGTTGGGGGCCGCCCCCGGTCTGGCGGACCTGCCCGCGCTCGCGGACGGCGCAGGCCCGCGGGTGGAGCTGTCCGTCGACCCGGATCCACCGCTCCCCCCGGGGGTGGAACTGGCGGTCTACCGGATCGTTCAGGAAGCCCTCACCAATGTCGTCAGGCACGCGGGATCGGCGGACTGCCGGGTGAACCTGTTCCGGGTGGGTTCCGAGGCGGTCGAGATCGAGGTCGTCAACGACGCGCCGTCCCCGCTCCCGTCCCGGCTCCCGTCCCGGCTCCCGTCCCGGCGTCCTGGCGGCGGGCACGGACTCATCGGGATGCGGGAGCGGGCGGCCATGTGCGGCGGGACCCTCTCCGCCGGCCCCCTGGCGACGGGCGGATTCCGGGTGCATGCGTGGCTGCCCTGCGGATCGGAGACAGCACGGTGAACCGGCCGGTCCGGGTTCTCATCGCCGATGACCAGGCGCTGTTGCGGGCGGGCTTCCGTCTGCTCATCGAGAGCGTGCCGGACCTCACCGTCGCAGGTGAGGCCGGCAGCGGTGAACAGGCCGTCGAACTCGCCCTGCGACTGCGGCCCGACGTCGTGCTGATGGACATCCGGATGCCGGGCACGGACGGTCTGGAGGCCACCCGGCGCATCTGCGCGGACCCGGACGCCGTCGGCACCCGTGTGCTGGTCCTCACCACGTTCGACCTGGACGAGTACGTGTACGCGGCACTCCGCGGCGGAGCCAGCGGATTCCTCCTGAAGGACATCCTCCCCGCCGACCTGCTGACAGCCTTGCGGGTGGTCGCCTCCGGCGACGCCCTGCTCGCGCCCGCGGTCACCCGCCGTCTGATCCGCGAGTTCGCCGGACGCCACGAGCCGGGCCCGCGACTCGCCCGGGAGCTGGCGGGCGTGACCCCACGGGAACGGGAAGTCCTCCGCTTGGTGGCCCGGGGACTGCCCAACCTCGTGATCGCCGAGCGACTGGGGCTGAGCGTCGCGACCGTCAAGACACATGTCCGGCGGCTGCTGGCCAAGCTCGACGCCCATGACCGGGCCCAGATGGTCGTCATCGCCTATGAGACGGGCATGGTCACCGCGGGTGGGAACCTCCCGTCCACGGGTTGACGCCTCACCGGCCGGGACGGTGGACCTGAAGGGGACGCCCCGGCGGGTTGCCGAGTTCGGGGTTGTCGAGGGGGGAGGGCACGTCCGACTCGGTGGGCGGATCCGAGGACGGGGCCGTAGGAGACGATCACCGAGCCGCCGCTGGGCAGGTTCGGCTTGGCGATCGCGTCGGCGGCGATCAGCGTGGACACCGGTCTCCGACCTCGACCGTACCGACAGGCCCCTCGACTGGATCGCGGCCGGACAGCACCGGCGCGCCCGGGGCCGCCGACGTCGGCAGCAGGGCCCGGCCCGGCCGCAGGTCACGCACCGAACGCCGGGAGCGACGCTGTGTGGCGTTCGCCCGCCGCCTTGACGACGGTGCCGACGTCATCCGGGCGGCCCGGCAGTCCGCCGATACGGGTGGTCGGCGGCCCAGCCTCCGAGCCGGGTGCCCGGGAAACGCCTCCCTGCTGCGGCCGGAGTACCGTGGAAGGGGTCGGGCGGTCGCGCCGCGCGCGCTGCTCGCAGGCATTCTGCCGAAGGACTCGACCGGGGGCCCGGCGCCTCCAGGAGGGGTGCTGCCCGTGGCCGTTCGTTCTCCGGCCGCCCACTGCGCCGTCGTGTCGCACGGCGCGAGGTGTCATGTACGTGGCTGACGACTCCCGGCAGAGCCCGGTCGGAGCCGTCGGGAGGGTGACGGTGCCGATCCCGACGGACGGGCCGGGCGAGGTGCTGGTCGGCCTGCGTGGGGGGTCGGAGGTGTTCGCGGCTTGGTCCGCCGGGCCGATCGCGGTCAACACCCGGGTGGTCGTGATCGACACGATCTCCGCCCGGTCGGTGCTCGTCGAGCCAATGCCGTCCTGAGTCCGGCGGCCCCTGCGGCCCCGTCGATCTGTTGCAGGTCAGGTGGTTCGTCATGTTGTTCTGGCACGTGCCCGCGCCCAACGAGGCCATGCTCATCTCCGGTTCCAAGCGGCAGTCGCAGGACACCCAGTTCCGGATCGTCACGGGCCACGGGAGCTTCGTCGTTCCCGTCAAGCAGAAGGCCCGCATGCTGTCCCTCGCCCTGCAGGAGGCGGAGATCGCCGAGGACTGCGTCACCCAGCAGGGGATCCGGCTCACGGTCCGCGCGGTCTGTGTCTTCAAGGTCGGCGACGACGCCGTGTCGATCGCCAACGCCGCCCGGCGCTTCCTGTCCGAGCAGGACCAGATGCAGGAACTGGTCGGACGGATCTTCGCAGGCCACCTGCGCTCCATCATCGGCGGGCTGACCGTGGAGCAGATCATCAGGGAACGCAGCCGGGTCGCCCAGGAAGTCATGGCGGGCAGTCACGGCGAGATGGAGAAGCTCGGCATCGTGGTGGACGCCCTGCAGATCCAGGAGATCGAGGACGCCACCGGCTACATCGACAACCTCGCCGCACCGCACGCGGCGGCGGTGGCCAGTCAGGCCCGGATCGCCCAGGCCAAGGCCGACCAGGAGGCGAGCGAACGGGAGCAGCAGGCCGCCGCGCTCAAGGCCGAGTACGAGCGGGACACCGCGATCAAGCGGGCCGGCTTCCTCGCGGAGACCGAGCAGTCCAGGGCACGCGCCGCACAGGCCGGGCCGCTCGCCGAGGCACGAGCCACCCAGGAGGTCACCGAGGAACAGACCGCCCTCGCGCAGCGCAACGCGGCGCTGACGGCGCAGCGGCTGGAGGCGGAGGTGCGGCGCCCGGCCGACGCCGAGGCCTACCGGAAGCGGACGCTGGCCGAGGCGGACCGCGACCGGGTGAAGTTCGAGGCCGACGCCGGCGCCTACACGGAACGGACCCTCGCCGAGGCCCAGGCGGACGCCAACACCGCCCGCGCGGCGTCGCTGCGGGACGGCAACCAGGAGCTGATCGCGGCCAACCGGATCGTGGAGAACCTTCCCGCACTCGCCGACGCGGCGGCCCGGGGCATGGCGGGCGCCGATCTGACCGTCCTGAACGGCACCGACGGGGTGAACCAGATCGCGGCCGGCATCGCCGGCCAGGCGCTGGCCATACTACGGTCCCTCCAGCACTCGACAGCGGCCTCGACGGCCGGCGCGTCGGTCGCCCCCGGCGCGTCGGCCGTCGACCCGAACGTTCACGGCCGCCCCGCGCCCCGGCTCCCGAACCGGAGCTGACCCGGATGTGTGCCGCGCGCGGCGTGGTCGAGCCGATTCCGCGGCACCGCCGGAGCACCGGCGCTTCGGCGGTTCGACGGTTCGACCACGGTATTCCGGCGCTCCGTCGCCGGCCGGACCAGCCGGGGGTGAATATGACGCTCAGTCATCGGAAAGTCACGCAATTCCGTGGCCGGCGTACACCCGCGATATTCGCGGTCCGATTCCCGCGGACGGATCTCCGTCGTCGGTTCGTTGTGCTCCGCATTCGCTCCGCCCGGAGTTCCACGCGCGAGTCGCGGCCCGCGCGGGCCTTCCGGACAGCCCTTCGGGCAGAGCCTTCGGGCGGGCCTTCCGGGCGGGGTGCGGACACCCGGGCCGCCGGCCCGGCCTCGGCTAGACGTCGAGAGCGGCCTCGATGCGCTTGAGACCGTGCCGGGCGAGCGCGAGGTTGGAGCGCGAGCGGTCCAGCGCCAGGTAGAGGAAGAGCGAGCCGTGACTGCGGGTCAGCGGGCGGATCAGGTGGTACTGGGTGCCGAGGGTGATCAGGATGTCCTCGATGACATCGTCGATCGACAGCGCGGCCAGGGCGCGTATCTTCGCGCGAACGACCTCGGTGTTGGCGGCGGCCGCAATCTCCAGGTCGAGCTGCGGCCCCCCGCCGAGGAGCCCGAGTGACATACCGCTCTCGTAGTCGGCCACGGCCACTCCGATGGCCCCCTCGATGGCCATCGCGTCCTTGAGTGCGTCGTCAATGTTCATGCGCTGTTCGTCCTTTGCGTGACTTCCGGGCAGAACTCCCGTGTGCGGTAACAAAGTAGCAAGAAGCCACCGGTTGTGGTCACCTCGTGAAAATGATGGAATAAAGTACGCTGCCGGGGTTCAGAACGTGAAGGGGTACTACTGGTGCGGGCACTCGAAGCTTCCCTCTCCGATGTGCTCGGCTCCCCCGGAGTGGTCGGTGCCGCGCTCGTCGACGCCGTCACAGGTCTCGGCTACCAGTCCGCCGGGGACCACCGGCTGCTCGGGACCGGAGCCGAACTCGCCGAGCTGACCAACCTGATCGGCGAGCGGCTGTACGAGGCAGGGGCGGAGAGCGAGTTGGAGAGCCTGGTGGTCACCAGCACCCGCCATCACCAGGTCGTCCAGGTGGTGTCCCGGCAGGGCGACCCCCTGCTGCTGGCCACCGTGCTGGACCGGGAGCGGACCAACCTGGCGCTGGCCGTCCGCCAGACCGCCGACAGTGCGCAGGACTTGCTGGCATGACCGACCGGTCCCACGACACGGCGCCACCCGCCATGCCCGCAGTTCCCACGACGCCGGCTCCGCCCACCGCGCGCAACGTGCCCGCGCTGCTGCTCGCGCTGCGCCGGACGGAGTTCACCGGCTCGGTCACCGTCTCCAGCGCACCGGGCGGCACGATCCACCTGGAGCAGGGACTGGTCACCGCGATCGAGACCCCCGGGGCCCCGACCGCCGAGACCCTGCT
Organism: Kitasatospora sp. NPDC058032; assembly: GCF_042885845.1. Classification (NCBI taxonomy): domain Bacteria; kingdom Bacillati; phylum Actinomycetota; class Actinomycetes; order Kitasatosporales; family Streptomycetaceae; genus Kitasatospora; species Kitasatospora sp. NPDC058032. The sequence continues at coordinate 31,759 of NZ_JBHVRK010000028.1, forward strand.
GCTGAAGTCCCGGCGCGTCGGCGAGGAGGAGTGGGCGTCCGCCGAGACGGCCGTGTCCGCAGGCCGGCCGGTCGACGCTCCCCCGACCTGGGGCGGCGACCTCGGCGCGGCTCTGGTGGCTCAGGGGTCGATCGGCGCCGCCGAGCTCGAAGCCGTCTGCGCCGCCGCCGCCTTCGACGGGGCCTTCGCCCTGGTGCTGAGCCCGCCCGGCAGTTGGGAGACGGTCGAGGCGGCGCCGCCTGCCAGGATCGCGCTGCGCCCGGGCATCGAGCCGGAGCGGCTCTTCGAGGAGACCGCCCGGCGGACGGCCCTGCTGACCCGCCTCTGGGGACCGCCCGGCGAACTGGCCCGCATCCGGATCCGTCCTGCCGCCCGGGCCGAGTCCGGCGCGCTGCGGATCCCGGTCCGCTACCAGGAGGTCCTGGCCGCCGCCACCGGCCGCCGCACCGCGCGCGACCTCGGCTTCGCCCTGGGACGCGGTGTGTTCGCGGTGCTCCTCGACGTCGTACGGATGGACGCCCGGCACCTGCTCCACCGGGAACCGGAGCACCCGGCTGCCCTGGCCCCGAGCGTGGCCCCGCGCATGCCGACGAGCGAACCGCCGCCGGCCGACACCGGGCCGCTGCCGCGCCGCGTCCGCAGCGGACGAGGCGCGGGCGGCCCCGGCGGCCTGCCCGCCCGATCCGAGGGAGCGGCGGCCGCTTCCGGTGGTCCACCGAACGCACACCGCGCCGAGCACACCGCGCGCACCGAGACGACCGAGCAGAGCGAGAAGAGCGCACCATGAGCAGCCAGACACCGACCGCCGTGCTGGTCGACGAGTTGAAGTCCCTCCGCGACCGGGTCATGGGCATCTCGGAGAGTGTCATCTCCACCACCGACGGCCTGTTGGTGGCCGCCGACACGGCCGCCGTCCACCCCGAGTCGGCCGCCGCCCTGTCGGCCGCCATGCTCGGCCTCGGCCGGCGCACCGCGGCCGAGGTTGGCGTGGGTGGCCTGCGCGACGTGGTCACCCGCTGCAACAGCGGCTACGTCGTGGTGCTGGCGATCGGGGAGCAGGCGCTGCTGATGATCCTGGGGGACGAGGGCCTCGACGTCGCCGGCCTGCACCGCGAGTCGCCCGCCACGGTCCGCCGCCTGAGCGAGTTGCTCGGGATGGTCCCCGCGGTCTGAAGCCTGTTGCAGACGCCCGGGTGCGGGCAGGGCGGTGTTCGCTCTGGCCTGCTGGTTCAGGTGGTTCGGGCGAGGCTGTGCATGGGGGCGACGGCCTGCACCGCGTGGTGCAGGCCGTCGCCTTTCTGTCGGCGGTCTCGGAGGATCTTGTCGTTCTTCACGCGGGCGAAGGTGTGCTCGACGCGGGCGCGTTCAGGCGGTGTGGTGCAGGTCCTTGGCGTAGTACGCGATGGCGCGGCGGTAGCGCCGCACGTCCGGGTCCTCGCTCGTGGTGGCGAGCAGGTCGAGCAGCAGGCTCATCGCGCCGTGGTGGTCGCCGACGTTGAACAGGGCCATGCCGAGGAAGGTGCGCAGGGCGCCGTCGTTCGGGTGGCGTTGGACGCCGGCGCGCAGCGTGTCGACCGCTTCGGGGTAGCGGCCCAGGACGCGGTAGGTGCTGCCGAGACCGAGGAAGGCGCCGCGGTGGTCCTCCTCGGACAGGCCGGTGGTGGCGAGGCTGCGTTCGTAGAAGGCGACGGCCTCGGCCTCCAGGCCCATCCGGTCGTGGACGGATGCCGTGATGTAGGCGATCTCGGCGTCGTCCGGGAAGCGCGCGGACAGTTCCAGCAGGAGTGTCCGGGCTTCCTCGAAGCGCTCCTCGCCGCGCAGACGAGCGACTTCGGACAGGTCGGCTTCCTTGGTCTGTGTGCCCATGCACACATCGTCGCAGAGCCCGGGGCGGCTTCTCTCCAGGAGGGAAGGCGGGGGGAACGAAAGGGGAAGCGGTGTCCCGATGCTCGGCGCAGTTGTCCGGTGTTCGGCGCTGGAGGGCGGCAGTTCGCCCCAGGCCGCCTCGACGAGGCGGCCACCGGGACGACGCGGCCGTTGACTCACACCGCGGGTACTGCGGCCGGGCGGCCCTCCGCACGGGCGGTGAGCGCTTGCTCGTAGCGGCGCAGGAGCAGGACGGCGGTGGTGGCGAGGCCGATGAGCAGGCCGAGCCACAGGCCGCGGGTCTCGCCGTCGAGGGGGTGGGCGAGGAGCCAGGAAGCGGGCAGGCCGACGGCCCAGTAGCCGATGAGGGTGAGGCGGAAGCCGCTCTTGGTGTCGTCGAGTCCGCGCAGGAGGCCGACCCCGATGTTCTGGGCGCAGTCGAAGAACTGGAGGAGGGCGACGACGGCGAGCAGGCCGGTGGCGATGGCCAGGCCCTGCTGGTCGGTGGCGGAGTTCGGGTCGAAGTAGGGGCGCAGGACGAGGTCGGGGAGGGTGAGGTAGAGGGCGCCGACGACGGCCATCACGGCGGCGCCGCAGGCCAGGGCGGTGTTGCGGATGCGGCGGGCGGCGGCGTACTCGCCGAGGGTGATCTCGCGGCTGACGTTGATGGACGCGGCGTGGGACAGGCCGACGGAGACCTGGAAGACGATGTAGACGAGCTGGTTGACGGCGGTGTGCGCGGCGAGGGCGGCGGGGCCGAAGGTGCCGGCGAGCAGGGCGGTGGTGGAGAAGAACCCGGCCTCGGAGCCGTAGGTGGCGGCGATCGGGGTGCCGAGGCCGAGCAGTTTGCGCACGGTCTTCGGGTCGGCCTTCCAGAAGGCGAGGCTGAGCAGCGGGGCGAGCTGCGGGTCGCGGCGGGCGGCGGCGAGGAGGGCGAGCAGGGAGAGGAGGTGGACGCTGCTGGTGGCGACGCCGATGCCGGTGAGGCCGAGGGCGGGCAGGCCGAGGCTGCCGTGGATGAACGCCCAGTTGAGGGCGGCGTTGACGGCGACGGAGACGATGGTGATCCGCAGGAGGGCATGGGGGCGGCGCATGCCGACGGTGAACTGGCGGATCGCCTGGAACCACAGGCAGGGCACCAGGCCGGGGGCGAGGGCGTAGAGCATGTGCTGGGCGCGGTCGGCGACGGTGGCGTCCTGGCCGAGCCAGGTGGCCGCCTGGCCTATGAGGATCATCAGGACGGCTCCGGCGAGGCCGGCCAGGGTGGCCACCGCCAAGGCCGCGCGGACCAGGCCGCGGACCTCACGGTCACCGGCATCGGCGGCGGACTCTCCGGGGGTGGTGGCGAGTTCGGCGCGGGCGGCGGCCGAGGCGATCTGGTTGCCGACGGAGGTGGTCAGCCCCACGCCCATGGTCCGCAGCTGGTTGAAGATCACCAGGGCGAGGCCGCCGGCGGCCAGGGCCTCGGTGCCCAGGGCGCCCATCATGACGGTGTCGGTGGTGGTGAGGGCGACCTGGGCGAGCTGGGTGAGGGCGAGCGGGACGGCGAGCGCGGCGAGTGCGCGGCTGTCCCGGGCCAGGGTGTGGAGCTGGTGCATGACCGTCTTTCAGTTCCGGCGGAGCTTGGCGAGGGTTTCGTCGATCTCGGCCTCGACGGCCTCATCGATGAGGCCGCGGGCGTTCATCCACTCGTCGTTGAAGACGGTGTCCATGTACTTCTCGCCGCCGTCGTTGACGAAGGCGACCATAACGGCGTCCGGCGGCAGGGTCCGCAGGCGGGTCAGGGCGTCGTGGACGACGCCGCCGGCCGAGCCGCCGATGAGCAGGCCGGTGCGGCGGGCGACGACGCGGGCGGTGGCGAACGCCTCGATGTCGCCGACCTTGACGCCTTCGTCGATGAGGTCGTAGTCGACGAGCAGGCCGATGGTGGCGCCTTCGGGGGTGCCGGTGCCGGACTGGTAGTAGTCGTGGGCGGGCGGGCCGAACGCGATGGAGCCCTTGGGTTCGACGCCGACGACCGTGACGCCGGGCACGTGCTTCCTGAGTTCCAGCGCGGTGCCGCACAGGCCCCCGCCGGTGCCGACCGCGCCGACGAGTACGTCCACGCGGTTGTCGAGGGCCCGGGCGATCTCCCGGCCGACCGCGTAGTAGCCGACGGCGTTGCTGGGGTTGTTGTGCTGCTCGGTGAAGAAGGTGTTGTCCTTGCCCTTGGCCATCTGCTCGGCGAGCTCCTCGCGGGCCGCGGTGTGGAGCTCCTCCCCGTCGGTGTCCTCGTCGACGTGGACGAGTTCGGTGCCCATGGCCTTCATGGCGCGCAGTTTGTCGGCGGCGGCGTGGCTGTCGACGACGGCGGTGAAGCGGTAGCCGCGTTCGGCGGCCACCACCGCGAGACCGAGGCCGGTGTTGCCGGAGGTGGATTCGATGATGTGGCCGCCGTGGCGCAGGTCGCCGCGCCGCTCGGCGTCGAGGACCATCTGGCGGGCCATGCGGATCTTGGCGCTGCCGGTGGGGTTGAACATCTCCAGCTTGAGCAGGAGGCGGGCGCCGTTGTCGGCGCGGGCGAGCTCGAACAGCGGGGTGCGGCCGATGAGGTCGGAGATGCGGGTGACCACCGGCGGGCGGTGCAGGGCGTCGGTCATGGCGGCGGGGGCTCCCTCGGAAGCGGCGCGGTGGCGGGGTCAGGAGGCGGGGCGGCGGTCGAGGTGCCAGCGCAGGCGGCCCCCCTGGCGGTGGATGACGACCTTCATCGGCAGCGGCAGGTCGTGGAAGGGGGACTCGTTGGAGTCCATCTGGTAGCCGGCGGTGTTGGGGTAGACGAGCAGGTCTCCGGCGCGGGGGCGGCGGGGGAAGGCGATCTTGCGCCAGGTGAGCAGGTCGGAGTCCAGGCAGCTGGCACCGCCGACGCACGCCCGGTACTCTCCCGCCGTCGGCTCGGGCCGCTCGCCGAGGAGCCGGGGCTCCGGCAGGTACTCGCTGTCGAACCACTGCTCGGACAGGCTCAGGCTGGTGCCGTCGACGGTGACGATGCCGTACGCGGCGCGGTCCTTGACGCCCTGGACGGTGAACACCGAGGATCCGGCGCCGGCCAGCAGGGCGCGGCCGGGCTCCAGCAGCAGCATCACCCCGGCCTCGCGCAGGCGCTCCGCGAGCGGCGCGCCGGTGCCGTGCGGGCGGGCGGCGAGGACGGCGCGCAGGGCGTCGGCTCCGGCGACGGGCGAGTGGTAGGGGTAGAAGTCGTCTGCGTTGAACGCCTTCTGGGCGTGGTAGTCGTCGGGGCCCTGGGCAGCGAGGAAGGTCCGCCAGGAAGCGGCGGACGCGTAGTCGACGGCGAAGCCGCCGCCGATGCTGATCCGGTCGGCCCGCAGGCCGAGCGTGCGGGCCTTGAGGCACAGCTCGACGAGTTCGCCGGCGAGGTCGGCGCGGGGCTGCACCGCGTAGCCGGACAGGTGGAAGCTGAAGCCCTCCATCCGCACCCGCTCCCCGGCCGCCGCGCAGCGCTCCAGCGCTTCCTCCAGCTGTCCGTCGTCCATTCCGAACCGGCTCGTGGGCTGGCTGGGCGGGAAGCGGCGCAGCAGTGTCCGGACGGGCCCGGGCACGTCCAGGGCCAGGGCGCGGTCGAGTTCGTCGGGCGAGTCGAGGGTGATCAGGGCGCCTTGGAGCGCGGCGACGCGCAGGAGTCGGTCGCTCTTGGCGGGGCCGGTGACGACGAGGTCTTCGCCGCGAACGCCGTGGCCGAGGGCTTCGCGCAGTTCGCCGTGGCTGGCGACGTCGACACCCGCACCGGTGCGGGCGCAGCGCTCGACGAAGGCGGCGGCCTTGTTGGCCTTCTTGGCGAAGTACACCTTGCCCTCGACGGAGGCCTCGTCGAGGGCGGTGCGGAAGGCGGCGAGGTTGGTGTCGAAGCGTTCGGGCAGCACGTAGTGGAACGGGCCGCCGAGGGCGTGGGCGAGGTCGTGCAGGAGGCCGGAGGCGGCGAGTTCGTCGTCGAGCGGGTCGGGGTGGGCCGGGAGGGTCAGCGCCACAGCGGGACCTCGGTGCCCAGGCCCTGCTCGGCGGCGAGCTGGGCGAAGCGGTGGCCGAGCGCGATGTCGGTGACGACCAGTCCGCTGTTGTAGGCGAAGATGCGCTGGCCGGGGGCGGTGCGGGCGGTGGAGGCGCCGGCGAGGACGGCGGGCAGTTCCAGGTCGACGGCGGGGAGCCTGCCCTCGTCGTCGACCATGTCGGTGCCGGTGACCTGCATCTGGGCCTCGCTGGTGGCGATCACGCGGTCGGCCTGGTGCAGGGTGGAGGGGGCGAGGCCGTGGCCGACCAGGATCGTGACGGCGCCGGGCTTGAGCCAGCCCGCTTCGACGGCGGCGGGGGTGTGGCCGCCGGCGGTGGCGACGATGACGTCCGCGTCGCCCGCGGCGCGCTCGAGGTCGGTGACCAGCTCCGGCTCGCGGCCGGGGAAGTGACGCTCCAGCTCGGCGCGGACGGCGGCGATGCCCTCGGGGTGGGTGCCCGACAGCAGCAGGCGCTCCAGTCGGGGGAGGGTGGTGAGGAGGAAGGGCAGGGCGAGGCGGCCCTGGGTGCCGGTGCCGATGACGAGCGCGGTGCGGGCGTCGGGGGCGGCGCACTCGCGGGCCAGCAGGGCGGAGACGGCGGGGGTCCGCAGGGAGCCGATCCGGGAGCAGTCCATCATCGCGACCGGCAGGCCGGTGACGTCGTCGTAGATGCTCAGGGTCGTGTAGTAGTGCTGCTCCTCGCGGCCCTTGTCGAGGCCGTGCTTGTAGGAGGTCTTGACGGCGACGACGTCGCGCACGCCGTCGCGGCCGAGCATCGCGTAGGAGACGGAGTGGCCGTCGGCGGGCTTGACGGTGAGCTTGCGCGGGTTGTCGGACTGTCCGGCAGCCAGGGTGCGGTAGGCCTGTTCGACGGTGTCGACCACGTCGGCGAGGGTGATGTCGATGCCGGCGAGGTCGCTGGTGCTCAGGACGCGCAGGGACCCGTCGTGGGGCTTCACGGTGTCCTGGGTGCTCATCTTGGCTGTCCCTTCTGGGGGTCGGGCGCGGAAGGGGTGGTGCCGTGGGCGGCTCAGGCGGCCCAGGCTTCGAGGGCGGCCTGGCCGTAGCCGTGCTCGTGCTGTTCGGCGTCGGGGCGGGTGCGGCGGCCGGGGACGCGGACGGAGGCGCGCTTGAGCCAGCGGTCGGTGCCGTCGTAGCGGGCGGTGAAGGGGACCCGGCCGTGGACGGCCATGTCGTTGTCGACCACCAGGACGTCGCCGGGCCGGAGGCTGATCGCGACGGAGACGCGGGCGAGTTCGGCCGCCAGGCGCCCGTACGCCGCGCGCCAGGTCTCGTCGGCCTCCTCCAGCGGGGTGTAGGCGGGGTCGTAGCGCAGCGTCAGGCCGTCGGCGGCGGCGAACAGGGTGGGGACCGGGTCGGGCTTGCCGCCGAACTGCCGGGCTTCCTCGTAGGCGTCGTCGGGCAGGATCGGGGCGACCGGCCGGGTGAGCCGGGCGAGGTCCTCGTCGGAGAGAGTCGCCAGGCGGATGCCGGCCGCGGTGGTGGCGACGGCGTCGTGGTTGCGCATGCAGCACAGCAGCAGCAGGTGGGCGCGGCCGGGGTGGAAGGCGTCCTCGGTGTGCGGGGTGAGCAGCACGCTGCTGGAGGCGCCGGTCTGTACGGTCTCGTGTCCCGGGGAGGGGACGATGTTGTGGACGAAGCGTCCGTCCTGCTGGCCGTCCCAGGCGATCGGGGTGCCCATGAGGGTGGAGACCACGAGCAGGACGACGTCCCACAGGGCGCCGGCGTCGCCGACGGTGGACCAGTGGCCGGGTGTGGCGCCGAGTTCGGTGTCGTCGATGGTCAGGCCGCGCACGACGAACAGGCCGTCGGCGGTGTCGACGGGGCGCAGCACGTGGTGCAGGCCCCGGCTGAGGCGGGTGCGGACCCGGGGCAGGTCGGCGAGCAGCGCGGGGCTGGTGGCCGCGCCGTGGATGTCCAGCAGTTCGGCCGCGACGGCGGTGAGCTCGGCGACGTGGTCGGCTTCGAGCCGGCGTACCGGGGCAGGGGCGGCGGCGGTGGGCACGGTGGCACCTTCCATGGCGGACGCAGGGCGGGATCCGGGCGCGGCGGGGGAGCGACCCGGTGAAGGAGTGGTGGGGAGCGCGAGGGGCGTCAGGCCCGGCGGCCGGGCAGTCAGGAACGTAACAACCCCTTCTTGGTAAGGCAAGCCTTACCAAGAAGTTTGACTACATCTGTGTCATCGGTCACAGCGTCCGTGCGCCGCAGGAGTCCGTCGGCCTCAACGGTTGCTCCCACCACGCGATTTGGCGTCCCGTCGGGACAGGTCGCCCGTCGGCCGAGTTGCCGCACCGGCGTTGCGAAGGGTCCTCAACTTAGGATAGGTAAACCTAAGTAACCTCTGCTCGATCTGAAAATCGCACGACCTGAAACGAGGAACGACCGTGAGCGTCACCAGACGACAGCTGCTGTGGGCCGGTGCCGGGATCGGGGCGGCCGGTGCGCTCGCCGCCTGCAGCAGCACCGCCACCGGTTCCGCGGACCCGGCAGCATCGGGTTCGGCCTCCGAACAGCCCCGAAGCGGTGGGACGTTGAAGGTCGGTGCACTCGGCAAGGCGGCCTCCGTCACCCGCGACCCGCACGGCTCCCAGGCCAACGAGAGCGACTACCTGATCCTCAGCCTGATCTACGACACCCTCGCGGTGCCGGGGGAGAAGACCAACACCGCCCCGCGCCTGGCGGCGAGCTGGACCCCGTCGGCGGACCTGAAGACCTGGCGCTTCACCATCGCCGAGGGCGCCAAGTTCCACGACGGCACCCCCGTCACCGCCGACGACGTGGTCTTCTCCCTCAAGCGCCTGCGCGCCACCCCGGCCGGCAAGAGCCGCCTGCCCGGCATCCAGCCCGAGGGCATCAGTGCCGCCGACGCCAGGACCGTGGTCCTGGTCTCCGACTACGCCAATGCCGACCTGCCGCTGCTCACCCGTCTGACCACCTTCGTCGTCAAGAAGGACACCACGGACGACGCCATCGCGAGCGCGCCCGGCACCGGCCCGTTCAAGCTCGACTGGTTCCGCGACGGCAACGCCCGCCTGGTGCGCAACGACGACTGGTACGGCGGCAAGGTGCTGCTGGACGCCATCGAGGTGCGGATCTTCGAGAGCCCGCAGGCCATGGCCAACGCCCTGCTCGCCGGCCAGATCGACGTCGCCTCCAACGTCGGCGCCGTCGCGGCCCGAACCGCCGAGGCCCGCAAGGACGTCCAGATCCTGCGCCGCCCCAACGACATGGCGATGCCGATCGTGATGCGCGCCGCCGACGGCCCGTTCGCCGACCCGAGGGTCCGGGAGGCGCTGCGGCTGGCGGTGGACCGCGAGGCGATGGTCAAGCAGGTCCTCTCCGGCTACGGCACGATCGGCAACGACATCCTGGGCACCGGAGACCCCGCCTTCGCCAAGGACATCCCGCAGCGGGGGCGTGACCTCCCCAAGGCCAAGCAACTGCTCACCGAGGCCGGCTTCGACACCGCCGAGTCCTACGACCTGCTCACCACCGAGGACATCCCGGGCCTCGCCGAGTCGGCGACGCTGTTCGCCACCCAGGCCCGCGAGGCCGGGGTGAGGATCAACGTGGTCAAGCAGGACTCCAAGGTCTTCTGGGACGAGAGCTGGCTCAAGGCCCCGCTCTACACCAGCTACTGGGGCACCAACGACTCCGTGGTGTTCTTCGCCTCCAAGACGATGCTCTCCGACGCCGGCCAGAACGAGGCCGCCTTCAAGGACCCCGCCTTCGACGAGGCGTACCGCAAGGCCATGGGCACCGCCGATGCGGCCGAGCGCGCCACGGTGCTGCACGAACTCCAGGAGATCGAGTTCGCCAGGTCCGGCTACCTGCTGTGGGGCATGGCCGACGGCATCGACCTGGCCGGCGCCGCGGTGCGCGACCTCCCCAAGCTCCCCGGCTACGGGCGCGTCCAGCTCGAGAAGACCTGGCTGGCCCGTTGATCCAGGGAACCCCCGGCGACGGCGCCACCGCGCTCAAGGCGCCGCCCGGCCCGGCCCGCATCCTTCCCGGTGCGGGCCGGGCCGCCGCCCTGGCCGCCCGGCGCCTGCTGATGCTCCTGCTGCTCCTGGCCGCGGTGTTCGCCGCGATCGAGGTGCTGCCGGGCGACGCCGCCAGGTCCGTCTCCGAGCGCGGCGAGAGCGCCGCCGACCTCGCCGCCCGCCGCGCCGCCCTCGGCCTCGACCGGCCGGTCGCGGCCCGGTTCCGGGACTGGATGACCGGCCTGCCCACCGGTGACCTGGGCACCACCGCCCGCGGGCAGAAGGTCACCGACGTCCTCGCCGGGCCCTTCCCCAACACCCTTCTGCTCGGGGTCCTGGCCCTGCTCCTGAGCGTCATCGGGGCACTCGCACTGGGCAGTTGGGCCACCTTGCGCCCCGGCGGGCGGATCGACCGGATCATCGCCGTCGCCGCCACGGCCGCGTTCGCGCTGCCCGAGTTCGTCGTCTCCGTCGCCCTGCTGCTCCTGCTCTCCCAGTGGACCGGCTGGCTGCCGGCCGTCACCCTCACCGGCCCCGACGGCGCACCCGCCTCCTGGGACATGCTGGTGCTGCCCCTGCTGGCCCTGGCGATCCCCCAGATCGGCTGGAACACCCGGATCGTGCGCGGCGCGCTGGCCGACCAGGCCGCCCTGCCCCACGTGCAGGCCGCCATCCTCGACGGCCTTCCCCGCCGCCGCGTCCTCACCCACCACATGCTGCCCGGCGCGCTTCCCGCCGTCGCCGTCTCCACCGCCACCTCGGCCGGCATGCTGCTCGGAGGCGCCGTCGTCGTCGAGACCCTCTTCAACTACCCCGGCATCGGCGCCGTCCTGGCCACCGCCATCACCGACCGCGACACACCGCTGGTCGCCGGAGTCGTCGCCGCCACCGGAGCCACCGTCAGCGTCCTGCTGCTCCTGGCCGACCTGATCCGCGACCGCGTCCTGGGAGCACGTCCGTGACCGCCGCCACCCCCTCCGCCGCAGTGCGCCAACACCCCTCCCGCGCGCGGGTGCTGACCCGGGCGGTACCCGCGCTGCTGCTCGTCGCCCTCGCCGTCACCGGGCCGCTGATCGCCCCGGAGGCGATCGACAAGCCCGTCACCATGCCCTACGGCACCCCCGACTCCGCCGCCGCCCTCGGCGGGGACCTGCTGGGCCGCGACGTGCTCAGCCGCCTGCTCGCGGGCGGCGCACCGCTGATCGCCACCGCCCTGGCCATCGCCGTCCTCGTCACCTCCGCCGCGACCGTGCTCGGCATCCTCGCGGCGCTCCGCCCGCGCCTGGGACGGTGGCTGGAACGCGCCGCCGACCTCGCCATCCTGCTGCCCGCCGTCCTCGGCATCATGCTCATCGCCCTCGCCTGGCCCGGCGGCGGACGCCTGGCCGTCGGCGCCGCCGCCACCGTGCTCGGCATCCCCTACGCCGTGCGCGTCGTCGCCGCGGCCGCCGCCCCCGTCGCCGCCACCGGCTACGTCGAGACGGCCGCCGCCGGCGGCGAGCGCCTGTGGTACCTGATGGCCCGCGAGGTGCTGCCCAACCTGCGCGCCACCCTGCTCGCCCTGTTCGGCCTGCGCTTCGTCGAAGGCGTCTACGTCGTCTCCGTCGCCGCCTTCCTCCAGCTCGGCCCACAACCCCCCGAAGCGGACTGGGCCTTGATGATCCGCGAGAACGCCCCCGGCATCATGCTCAACCCCTGGGCAGTGGCCGCTCCGTGCCTGGCGATCGGCCTGCTCGCCGTCAGCGTCAACCTCGCCGCCGACGCCCTCGCACCCGCCCGGCCCACCCCGGAGGCCCCCCTGTGAACACCACCGCCACGGTCACCGGCCTCACCGTCGCCCTGACCGACGGCACCGCGCTGCTCCGCGACACCACTTTCGCCCTGGAGCCGGGCCGCGTCCACGCCGTCACCGGCCCCTCCGGCTCCGGCAAGACCACCCTGCTGCGCGCCCTCGCCGGAGCCCTTCCCCCCGGCGCCGTGACGACCGGCCGGGTCACCGTCCTCGGGCACGACATCCTCGCCCTCGCGCCCGAGCCGCTGCGGCGCCTTCGCCGCCACCGCCTCGCCTACCTCGGCCAGGACCCCGGCTCCGGCCTCAACCCCCGCATGCGCGCGGGGCGCCTCATCACCGAGACCGCCACCGACAAGTCCCCCGCGGCCCTGCACCGCCTCCTGACGCAGGTGCGCCTGCCCACCGACCAGCAGATCGAACGGCGCCGCCCCGCCGCCCTGTCCGGCGGCCAGCAACGCCGCGTCGCCCTCGCCCGCGCCCTCGCCCGCCGCCCCGACCTGCTCCTCCTGGACGAACCCACCGCCGGCCTGGACGCCGCCCTGCGCGACGAGATCGCCGACCTCCTGCGCGACCTCGCCCACCACGACGGCATCACCATCGCCCTCACCAGCCACGACCCCGACTTCGTCGCCCGCTGCGCCGACGCCACCCACACCCTGCACGCCCCCGCCCCGCCCGCCGGGGCGGTCCCGGTCCAGCGCGGCACCACACCCACCACGCCCCCGGGGCCGGACGGCGACGGCGTTCTGACCATCCGGTCACTCACCGCGCACGTGGGCACCGGCCGCGCCCGCCGCCAGGTCCTCACCGGCATCGACCTCGACGTGCGCCCCGGCGCCCTGACCGCGATCGTCGGCCCCTCCGGCTGCGGCAAGACCACGCTGCTGCGCACCCTCGCCGGCCTCCACCCCGCCACCACCGGAACCCTCACCCTGGACGGCCGCCCGCTCACCGGCACCCACCGCTCGCGCACCCGCGAACAGCTGCGCCGCGTCCAGCTGGTGCCGCAGAACCCGCTCGGCGCGCTCAACCCCGCCCGTACGGTCGGTGCCACCCTCACCCGCCCGCTCACCCTCCACCGCACCGCGCCCCCCGAGCAGCACCCCGCCCGGGTCTCCGGGCTGCTCACGGCGGTCGGTCTGCCCGCCGAGTTCGCCACCCGCTACCCGCACGAGCTCTCCGGCGGGCAGCGTCAACGGGTCTCCATCGCCCGGGCCCTGGCCGCCGACCCCGCCGTCCTGCTGTGCGACGAGGTCACCTCCGCCCTGGACACCGCCACGGCGGACGGCATCATGGCCCTGCTGCGCGACCTGCGCAGCACCAGGGGCCTCGCGGTCGTCCTCGTCACCCACGAGCTCCACCTGGTCCACGCCCACGCCGACCACACCGTGATCCTCGACGACGGCGCCGCCGAGCCGTCCGGGACGGGTCGGTCCGTCGCACTCTGACGGGCCGCCAGGCACCACGCCGGACCCGGTGGACCCCGGTGCTGCCGCTCGGCCCGACCAAGGAGAACATCGTGGTACCGGCCGGTGGCCCGCTCGCCACCGCCACCCTCCACACCGGCGGGCCGTCACCGGCGCAGCCGCAGCGGTACGTCACGGCCGGGCGGGCTCAGCCTCCGGGGACCGCCTTCCGGCGGCCGCGGGCCGGGGCGGTGGCGCACACCCGGCGCAGCAGGTAGCCGAGCTGACTGCGCTCGCCCTTGGTGAGGGAGGTGAGCAGCACCGCTTCGACGTGTCCGGTGTCGGTCTGCAGGTGGTCGAGTGCGGCCTGTCCGGGCGGGGCGAGCAGGACGAGTTCCTGACGGCCGCCGGCATGCACCACCATCGAGGTGACCAGGGTCTTGTCCAGCAGGTCGTCGACCACCCCGGAGGTCTCCTCGGGGGTGGCGCCGACCTGCGCGGCGAGGTCGGGGCGGGCGTGCGGACCGTGTTCGGCCAGGGTCTGGAGGACCTGCTGGTGAAGGCGGCTGAGCCCCCGGTCCGCGAGGAGGTCGGTGAGCAGGCCGTCGGCGGCCCGGGCGGCGGTGGCCAGCAGGTGGATGACGTGGTCGGAAGGCTGTGAGCCTTTGCCCCTCTCGTACACACCGCTTCCAATCCGGGGAGCGCGACGCCCGCTCCGGAGGGAGCCCCAACGTCGCGCGCCGGCGGCACACCAGTGTGCTGCTGGGCCGGCCGGGCCGGGCGTTGGCGGCGCTCCCGATGGCGGGCACGCGAAGTAAACCGAGGCTCACCGTACCCGCGCCCCGCCCGCTTGGTCTACATCAATGTCGTCACCCGGGGGCGTCAGCGTCCCCGGATCCCCTCCGCCGCCAGCTCGACGTACTCGTGGAGGCCGTAGGCGATGGCGACCGCCGCGACGGCGCACGCGAGCACCGACAGGACCAGCCCGAGGGCGGCGGCGCGCGCGGAGGGCGCTTCGGGCCGCACGGGCAGGGGACCGAGGAGGGCTTCGACACGCTGCGGGACCGGTCCGCTGTTCACCGCCAGCAGCGGGCCGCGCGCCGGGCGGGCGGCGGAGGCTCCGGCGAGGGCGGCGCGGGCGATGGCAGCCGCGGCCAGGCGGCGGTTGCCGACCGCACGGGCGGCGGCTTCGTCGGCCCACCGTTCGAGGTGGAAGTCCAGCGCCGGGCGCAGGGAGCGCAGGGCCGGGTGGACGGCTGCGGTCAGGTGGACCGCGACGGACAGCAGGTGGTGGCGACCGGTGAGATGGGCCCGCTCGTGGGCGATGAGCACCTCGCGTTCCCGGTCCCCGAGAGCCTGGAGCATGGCACGGGTGACGACGATGCGCCCCGGCCGGCGGTGCCGGCCGGGCAGGGCGTAGGCGTCGGGGCACTCGCCCGGTACGACCAGCAGGTCGCCGTCGACCTCGCCGTCGACCTCGGCGTCGGCGGCGGCGACCCAGGCGCGCGCCAGGAGCGAGCGGTGCTCGAACCAGCGGCGGATCACGAGGACGAGCTGGATGGCCATGACGACCGCGGCGAGGGCCGCCACCGGCAGGGCGGCGGGCCACTCGGTGGCGACCTGGGCGAGGGTGAGCTGTTCGAGGCCGGCGAGGAACGGGACATGGGCGAGACCGAACAGGGCTGCCCCCGTGCCGCCCGCGGCCAGGACCGCCGCCGAGGTGATCGCCGCGCACGCCTCCTTCGGCGGGAGGACGGCGGCGAGGCGGCGGGCCGCTGCGGCCGCGGCCCAGGGGAACGCCAGAGCCGCGGTGACCAGGAGCAGGACGAGGGTCACGGGCCTTCCCCGGCGCTCTCGGCCTGCTCCAGCAGACGGCGCAGCACGTCCTCGTCGCCGTCGGAGAGGGAGGAGACGAACCGCTTGAGAACCAGGTCGCGGTTGGCGCCGGCGTCGAGTTCGCGGCGCATCCGGCCGGCGGCGAGTCCGGCGGCGTCGTCCGCCGCCGAGTAGGCGTAACCCCGGCCGGAGCGGACCCGCACCACGGTGCCCTTCTCGTGCAGGCGGATGAGGATGGTGGCCACCGTGGTGCGGGCCAGGCCCCGGCCGAGCGCGGTGTTGACCTGCTGGGGAGTCATCGGGCTCTCGGCGGCCCACAGGGCGGCCAGCACGTCGGAAACGAGCTCGCCGTGCGGGCGCCTGGCTTCCTGGTTGTCGTGCCCCATGCTGCTCCCGTCCCGCTGGTCCGGCGGCCCCGGTGCCCCGGACGGCCACTTAGGTATGCCTCATCAAACCTTACGGGCGCGGGCCGCGGCGGTTGAACGGACCCCGGTGCGCACCCGGCCGGGCCGCGAGTGGGGGCCTCCTCCGGTGGTGCCAGGAGAAGCCGGCCGCCCACGGCTGGAGCGAGGACCAGCCGTGGACCGGTGCGCGGGTGGCCCACCCCGATCGGCCGGAGGTTCCACGTCTCCTGCAGCGTCCCGGGTGCCACCCGGCCGATGCGCCGGGTGTTCGAGTTCCTGCCGGCGGTGGAGATCGAGTCGTCCCGTGCCGGTGCCGCTCGGACGGCGATCCGAGCGGCACGGGTGTCAGGGGGTGTTGCGGCCTTGCTCAGAGGACCTCGTAGTTGGCCATCATGGCCATGTCCTCGTGTTCGAGGTTGTGGCAGTGGAGCATGTAGCGGCCTCGGTAGCCGTCGAAGCGGACGAGGACCTCGACGACCTCGTAGGGGCGGACGTCGACGGTGTCCTTCCACCCGGCGCCCGTCGGTGCCGGGGGCTTGCCGCCGCGTGACAGGACCAGGAAGTGGGCGAGGTGGAGGTGGACCGGGTGGTGGAAGTCGCTGCTGAAGCGCCATCGTTCGACGGTTCCCAGGCGGGGGTTCGCCAGGGTCTCCGAGCTGTTGAAGGGCTTGCCGTTGATCGTCCACATCGCGTTCCCGTCGTCCCCGCCGCTGCGGCGGAAGTCGAACTGGCAGGTCCGCGTGGCGGTCTTGGGGTCGGGCGAGGCGGAGCTCTTGGACAGCTGGGCGGGAATCCGGCTCGTGTCGTTCTCCTGGCGGGTGACGCGGAAGCGCATCACCTGGCGCATCCTCCCGTCGGCCAGGGTGTTGACCAGGGTGACGTGGCTGCCGACGGGGCATGCGGCGAAGTCGACGACGACGTCGAAGCGTTCGGCGGGTGCGACGGGTATCGCGCCGAGGGTCCGCGGCGCCGCAGGAGTCCCGCATCGCTGCCGACCTGGACGAACGGCAGGTCGTCCCCGTGCTCCCGTTCCAGTGCCAGGCGGTAGCGGCGGGCGTTGGAGGCGTTGAGCAGCCGGAGCCGGTAGCGGGTGGCCGAGACCTCCCGGACGTGCATGGACGTGGGCACGGGCAGTGTGTTGGCCAGTTGGACGACCATCGGTCGCCCCGACCGGCCGATGAACGTCGGGCCGGGGAAGATGCCGTCGTACCCCCACACGGTCGTCCTCGTGCCGGGCACGATCTCGACGGCCGCCTCGCGCTGGGTGAGGTCGTAGTAGTCGGTGCCGTTGACGGTGCGGACCGGGGCCGCGACGGGCGGGAGGGCCAGCGGCACGGTGAAGGCTTCGGGCAGCCGCAGGGCGCTGGTCAGCACCTTGCCGGTCTTCTCGCCCGTCACCGCGGCATACGTCGCCGCACCGAGGGGGACGGCCAGGCCCGCGCCGGCGCCGGCCGCGAGTGTGAGGAACCGTCGGCGGGAGGTCACTGGCCGTCCTCCCGGGCGGGGTTCCGGGGCCGGCCCGGGCGGAACGTGAAGGCCCAGTACGTCAGCGCCGCGCCGAACCCGAAGACGGCCATGCCCAGGGGGAGGTGTCCGCCGAGCATCCGGCCCCGTCGTGTCACGGGGACGCTGGTGCTGCGGTGCGGGCGCGGCTGCTCGGGCCGGGTCCGCACGCAATTGGCGTGAGGCGAGGAGAGTGAGGGCTCCGGCCGCGGCCAGGACCCCGAAGGCCGGCCGGTAGGACGTGCTCTCGGCCTCCGCACCTCCGAGGTGTTCGGCGGCGTTCAGGGGGACCGTCCCCGCCTGGTGTTCCCGGGCGCCGGGACCGTGACCAGCCGGCGTGCAGGCCGAACTCGACGGGCACCGGACCTCGGACAGCGGACAGCAGGGCCCCGGTGGTGCCGGGGCCCTGCCGTGGCTGTGGATGTGGTTACGGCCGGGGGCGGCGGCGGGGTGGTGGGGGGAGGGCGGTGCGGTCGGCCTTGCCGTGGGCGGTGGTGGGGATCGCGGCGAGCGGGACGATGCGGGCGGGCACCATGTGCTCGGGCAGGTGGTCGGCGAGGTGGCCGCGGAGGGCGGTCTCGTCGAGCTGGTCCGGGGTGCCGTCGGCGGGGACGGCGTAGGCGACCAGGGTCCGGCCGTCGCGGAGGACCGCGACCGCGTTGCGGACCCGGGGGTGGCGGCGCAGGGTGGCCTCGATCTCGCCGAGTTCGACGCGCTGGCCGCGGATCTTCACCTGGGTGTCGATCCGGCCGAGGTGGTCGAGGTGGCCGTCGGGCGACCAGCGGGCCAGGTCCCCGGTGCGGTAGACCCGCTCGGTACGGCCGGCGATCGGCAGTTCGACGAAGCGTTCGGCGGTGAGGTCCGGGCGGCCCGCGTAGCCGCGGGCCAGGGAGGGGCCGGCGAGCAGGAGTTCACCGGGGACGCCGACGGGGGCGAGGTCACCGGACTCGTCGACGACGTAGGCGCGGACGTTGGAGAGCGGACGGCCGATCGGGACCAGGTCCCCGTCCTCGTGCGGGCGGCAGGCCCAGCCGGTGACGTCGATGGTGGCCTCGGCGGGTCCGTACATGTTGTGCGCGGCGGCCTGCGGCAGGGCGGCGGTCAGGGTGTTGGCGAGTTGGGGCGGAAGGGCTTCGCCGCCGCACAGCACCGTGCGGAGGGTGGTGCAGCGCTCGACTCCGGGCTCGGTGACGAACAGCGCGAGCATCGACGGGACGAAGTGCACCATGGTGACGCCGTGCCGCTGGATCAGCTCGACCAGGGCCTGCGGGTCGCGGTGGGCGTCCGGCGGCGCGACGGCCAGGGTGCCGCCCGCCAGGAAGGCGAGCAGGAGCTCCCAGATGGAGACGTCGAAGGTGTACGGGGTCTTCTGCAGGAGGACGTCGGCGGGGCCGAGGCGGTGGCGGTCGAGCATCCCGGCGAGCCGGTTGGCGAGGGCGGCATGGGTCAGTTCGACGCCCTTGGGCTCTCCGGTGGAGCCGGAGGTGAAGATGACGCAGCAGAGGCCGTCGACGACGGCGGGCTCCGCGCGGTGGTGCCGCCAGTCGAGCGGGGCCGGGGCCGGGGCGGTGGCGGACGGTGCGCCGGTCAGCGGGAGGACCGGGACCGGGTGCCCGTCCGGCAGGGGTGGCGCGGTGGCGTCGGTGAGCAGCAGCGCCGCCCGGGTGGAGTCCAGCATGGTGCGGAGCCGGGCCGGCGGGTGCCGCGGGTCCAGCGGGACGTACGCGGCGCCGGAGAGCAGGATGCCGAGGACGGCGGTGACCAGGCCGGGGCCGCGGCGGGCGGAGAGGCCGACCAGCGCGCCGGGGCCGATGCCCCGGGCGGCGAGCCGGCCGGCCAGGGCGGCGGCGGCGTCCAGGAGCCGGCGGTAGGTGAGGGTGTCGTCCCCGTACCGCAGGGCGATCGCGTCGGGGGTGCGTGCGGCCTGCCGGCAGATCGCCTCGTGGACGGGGGTGCGCGGGGCGGGTGTCGGGTCGGGGTTGAAGCCGAGCAGGGTCGGCAGGTCGGTGCGGTCGCTCATCCGGCCACCGCCTGGGCGGCGATCGCGCGCGGGGTCGGGGACCCGGCGAGGGCGGCGATGTCGATGGGGGTGGCGAGTGCGCGCTGGACCTGGGAGATCATCCGGATGAAGAGCAGGGACTCCCCGCCGAGCGCGAAGAAGTCGGAGTCGGCGCCGACGTCGGGGACGCCCAGCAGGGTGCGCCAGATGGCGAGGACCTGGCCGAGCGGCGCGTCGACGGCGGAGGCGGAGGGGGAGGCGGAGGCGGAGGCGGTGGAGGGGGAGGCGGAGGGAGAGGCGGAGGAAGGAGCGGAGCGGGCATCGGCGGGAGAAGCGGCGGGGGCGGCGTCGAGCCAGTGCCGGGTGGCGGCGAACGGGTGGGTGGGCAGGGCGGCCCGGTTGGCGGGGGCGCCGGCCCGGACGGCGGGCCAGTCCAGGTCGACGCCGTGCGCCCAGAGCTGCCCGAGGCCGCCGAGCAGGTCGGCGCGCCGGGGCTGCAGGGCGACCATGGCGGCGTGCCGGGCTGCGGGGATCTGCCGGGCGCTGCCGATCAGTCCGGTGCCGGGACCGACCTCGACCAGGACCAGCCGGGAGCGGTCCGCGACGGCCTCCACCGCGTCCTGGTAGCGCACCGCGCTGCGCAGCTGCTCGGCCCAGTAGCCGGCCCGGCGGACGCCGCCCACCGGCAGCAGGCCGCCGTCGACGCTGCTGACCACCGGGACGGTGGCGGGGCGGGCCGGGACGTCCGCGGCGACGGCGCCGAGGGCGGTGGCGGCGTCGGCCATCATCCGGGAGTGGAAGGCGCGCCGGGCGGGCAGCGGCCGGTGCGGCACGCCGTCGGCCTCGAGCCGTTCGCGCAGTCGGCCGATCGGGGCGACGGGGCCGGAGACCACCACCACCTCGGGGGCGTTGAGCGAGGCGAGGTCCAGCTCGTCGAGGTCGGCGAGGTGGCGGCGGACCGTCGGTCCGTCGGCGAGGACGACGACCATCCGGCCCTCGGGGGCACGCTGCATCAGCGCCCCGCGTTCGACCACCAGTCGCAGCATCTCCTCCGGGGTGAGTTCCCCGGCGAGCGCGGCGGCGGCGAACTCGCCGACCGAGTGGCCGATCAGCGCGGCGGGCTTCACCCCGAGGGAGAGCAGCAGCCGGCCGAGCGCGTACTCGTGCAGGACGAGGGCGGGCTGGGTGAGGTCGGTGCGGTGGAGCAGTCCGTCCGGGTCGCTGCCGAGCAGCAGGTCGCGCAGGTCGACGCCGAGCAGGCCGTGGACGTGGTCGGCGCCCCGGTCGAGGTCGGCGGCGAATCCCGGGAAGCGGTGGTACGGCCAGGCGGACATGCCGGGGGCCTCGGCGCCCTGGCCGGGGAGGAGCAGGACCACCTCGGGCCGGCGCAGCGCGGTGCGGCGGGGAGCGACGGCCAGCGCCCGGGCGGCGGCGGCCGGGTCCCCGGCGACCACGGCGAGCCGGTGCGGGAAGTGCCGGCGGTGTTCGCGGCTCGTGGTGGCGGCGTCGCGCAGCGGCAGCCCGGGCCGCGCGTTCAGGTGGGCGGCGAGCCGTTCGGCGGCGGTCCGCAGGGCGTCGTCGCTGCGGGCGGAGAGCACCAGCAGTTCGGGGCCCGCCGGTGGTTCGGGGCCGTCGGCCGCGCGCACCGCGTCGGTGGACGCAGCCCCGGTGGACGCAGTCCCGGTGGGTGCAGTCCCGGTGGGTGCCGCCTCGGCCGTCGGGGCCTCGGTGAGCACCACATGCACGTTGGTACCGCCGAGGCCGAAGGAACTCACGGCGGCGCGGCGGGGCGTCCCGGGTGCGGCGGGCCAGTCGCGGGCGACCGTGTCCACGGTGAACGGACTTGCCGGGTCCAGCAGTTCGGCGCGCGGCTGCCGCACTCCGGCGAGTGGCGGGAGCTGCCGGGAACGCAGCGCGAGTACGGCCTTGATCAGCCCGGCCACCCCGGCGGCGGCCGACAGGTGCCCGATGTTCGCCTTGACCGAGCCGAGCGAGCAGCGGGCTCCGCCGGCCTTGAACACCTCGTGCAGCGCCGCGAGTTCGATCGCGTCGCCGACCTCGGTGGCGGTGCCGTGCGCCTCCAGGTAGCCGACGGTCGCCGGGTCGACACCGGCCCCGGCGTAGGCGCGGGCCAGGACGTCGACCTGGCCGGCGACGCCGGGAGCCGTGTAACCGACCTTGGCGGCGCCGTCGTTGTTGATCGCGGAGCCGGAGATCAGCGCGTGGATCAGGTCGCCGTCCCGGCGGGCGTCCTCGGCGCGTTTGAGCGCGACCACGCCGACGCCGCTGCCCGGCACCGTCCCGTTGGCGGCGGCGTCGAACGGCCGGCAGCTCCCGTCCGGCGACATGATGCCCTTGGGCTCGTACTGGTAGCCGGACTGCTGGGGGAGCGCGAGGTAGGCGCCGCCGGCCAGGGCGAGATCGCAGTCGCCGGTGCGCAGGCTCTGGCAGGCCAGGTGGACGGCGGTCAGCGAGGTCGAGCAGGCGCTCTGGACCGTGATCGCCGGGCCGCCGAGGCCCAGCCGGTACGCGATCCTGGTCGCCAGGTGGTCCTTCTCGTTGGCGAGCACCACGGAGAGCAGCCCGTCCGTCTCCAGCACGGCCGGGTCGGCGAGCACGTGCTGCTGGAGGTAGTAGTTGTAGCCGGTACCGGCGAACACGCCGACCCGGCCCGGCGGACCGTCGGTGATCAGGCCGCCGGACTCCAGGGCCTGCCAGGCGGTCTGCAGCAGCAGCCGGTGCTGCGGGTCCATCAGGTCGGCCTCGCGCGGCGGGATGCCGAAGAAGGCGGAGTCGAACAGCTCCGGGTCGGCGAGCGTGCCGCGCACCGGGACGTAGCCGGGCTCGTCCAGCTGCGCGGCGGGGACGCCGGCCGCGAGCAGCTCGGCGCGGTCGAGCCGGCTGACGCTGATCCGGCCGGCCACCAGGTTCGACCAGTACGCGTCCAGGTCGGCGGCGCCGGGGAACCGGCCGGCCATGCCGACGACGGCGATCTCCTGGCTCATCGCGGTCCTCCCGTGGTCGTCGCGCGCAGGTGGGCGGCCATGGTCCGCACGGTGGGGAAGCGGTAGAGGTCGGTCAGCGGGATCGGGCGGCCGTCCAGCTGCTCCTGGAGCCGGCGGCGGACCAGGGCGATGCCCAGCGAGTCGCCGCCGACGTCGAAGAAGCCCTCGTCGGTGTCGAAGTCGTCGGTGCCGAGCACCCCGGCCCAGACCTTGGAGATCAGCTCCTCCAGATCGCCGACCGGGCCGGCGGACGCGGCGGCGGTGGCGGCAGCGGTCGGGGCGGAGGGGGCGGAGGGGCCGGCGGGGGCGGACAGCGCCCCGAGGGCGCGCAGGTCGACCTTGCCGTTGCGGTCCAGCGGGAAGGCGTCCACCGCGAGCCAGCGCTGCGGGCGCTCGTACGGGGCGAGCCCGGGTTCGACGGCGGCGCGGATCCCGGCGAGCAGGTCGGCGGGTGCCTTGACGGCCGCGCACAGCCGCTCGGCGGCGACGAACACCACGGCGTCCAGGACGCCGGGCCGCTCGCGGATCCGGCGCTCCACGTCGACCGGTTCGACCCGGTGGCCGGCGATCTTCACCTGCCGGTCGGCGCGGCCCAGGAAGCGCAGCCGCCCGTCGGCGCCCCAGCGGACCAGGTCGCCGGTGCGGTACTCGCGCTCGCCGGAGCGCTCGCCGGAGCGCTCGCCGGAGCGTCCGCCGGAGTGCTCGCCGGAGCGTTCGGTGAACGCCGCGGCGGTGCGCCGCGGGTCGCCGAGGTAGCCGTCGGCGAGCCCGGCGCCGCTGGCGCGCAGTTCGCCGACGGCGCCGGGCGGTACGGGGCGGCCGGCGTCGTCGGTGATCCGCACGCCGGTGCCGCACACCGGTGAGCCGATCGGGAACGGGTCGGGCACCTCGTGGGCGCCGTCGGCGTGGAAGACGGTGGTGAAGGTGGTGTTCTCGGTCGGCCCGTAGCCGTTGGTGATCCGCAGCCGGCCGCACCGCCGCAGCACCCGGCGGACGTGGTCGGGTGAGACCACGCCGCCGCCGGTGAACAGCTGGCGCAGGCCCGCGAACGCCTCCGGCCGGTGGTCGGCGACCAGGTGGAACAGGCCGGAGGTGAGCCAGGCGTGGGTGGTCCGGGAGGCGGGGAGGAAGTCGGCCAGGCCGCCGGGGGTGGGCTCGCCGGGCGGGTGCACGACCACCGTGCCGCCGGCGGCGAGCGGTACCAGCAGCTCCAGGGTGGAGGCGTCGAACGCCAGCGGGGAGAGCCGCAGCATCCGCGCCCCGGCCGGGTGGGCGAACAGCTGCCCGTCGTCGGCCAGCCGCAGCACCGCCCGGTGCGGGACCACGATGCCCTTGGGCTCGCCGGTGGTGCCGGAGGTGAAGGAGATGTACGCGGCCGCGCCGGGCCCGGCCGGTCCGCCGGTCCGCGGCGGGGCGGGCGCGGTGTCCGCCGCGAGGCCGGCCGACGGGCAGCGGGGGACGGCGGCGAGGGCCGGGTCGTCCGGGGCGCCCCCGATGCGGGCGGTCGGGGCGACGGCCTCGGCGATGCGGGTACGGCGGTCGGCGGGAACGCCGGGGTCGACGGCGACATAGGTGGCGGGCAGGCTCAGGACACCGAGCACGGCGACGGCCTCGGCGGCCGAGCGGGGCAGCTCCAGCACCACCCGGTCGCCGGGCCGGACGCCGAGGGCGCGCAGCCGGTCGGCCTGCGCGAGGGCCAGATCGAGGAGCTGACGATACGTCAGAACCGTTCCGCTGTGCGGATCGTCGACGGCCACCGTGTCGGGCCGGCGCCCGGCCTGCCGCTCGAACCGGGTCCACAGGTCCTCTTCCCCGGTGAACTCGCCGCCCCGGCCGAGCTGTTGGAGCCTGAGCCGCTGCCCGTCGGAGATGCCGGTGACCTCGCCGAGCGGGGCGTCCGGCCGGGCGGCGAGTTCGCCGAGGACGGTCCGGAAGGACTCGGCGAGTTCGCCGACGTCGGCCGCGTCCTGCGCCGAACTCGCGTACTCCAGGGCCAGCCTGGGCCGCCGCGACCAGTCCTGGACGAACAGCACGGCGTCGAAGACGGAGCCGTGG
This sequence comes from Kitasatospora sp. NPDC058032, assembly GCF_042885845.1. Classification (NCBI taxonomy): domain Bacteria; kingdom Bacillati; phylum Actinomycetota; class Actinomycetes; order Kitasatosporales; family Streptomycetaceae; genus Kitasatospora; species Kitasatospora sp. NPDC058032. The sequence continues at coordinate 55,672 of NZ_JBHVRK010000028.1, forward strand.
CAGTGGCCCTCGTGCACCCGCCACTCGCCCTCGGCGGTGTCGAAGCGGTCCGGGACCAGGTCGTGGTGGGCGGCGAAGCCGAGCTGGGCGACCGGGTTGCGGGCGGCGTCGACCTCGCCGGCGAGCGCGTCGACCACCCGGGCGAAGGGCAGGTCGGCGTCGCTGACGGCCTCGGCGAGCGCGGCCGCGGTGGCGCGTACGTAGGCGGTGCCCGGCTGCCGGTCGTCGATCCGGCAGCGGACCGGGACGATCCGGGTGCACAGGCCGATGAGGTCGGCCATGCCGGCCTCGGACCGGCCGGCGGCGGCCACGCCGAGCAGCAGGTCCGAGGTCCGGGCACGGCGGGCGGCGGCCAGGGCCCAGGCGGCGAGCAGGACGGCGGTGACGGTGGCCCGGGCACGGCGGGCGAGCCCGTCCACGCCCTCGGCGACGGCGGGCTCCAGTTCGAAGACCAGCCGTTCGCCGCGCCCGTCGGCCTCCTCCGCGCGGGGGCGGTCGGTGGGCAGGGTGGCGACCAGCGGGGCGCCGGCCAGCCGGGCGGTCACCCGTTGGGTGGCGGCGGCGAGTTCGCCGGCGGCGTCCCTGGCGGCGAGCCGGGTGGCGGTCCATTCGGGGGACGGTCCGGTGGCGGGCAGCGCGCCGGGTCCGTCCTGGTGGAGGCGGGCGAACTCGCGCCAGAGCACGCCGATGCTCCAGCCGTCGGCCAGCGCGTGGTGCAGCAGCACGGTGAGCAGGGTCCGGTCCCCGGCGTCGGTGCGCACGAACACCACCGGCGGCTGCTCGAAGGGGCGCAGCAGTTCGGCGGCGCGCCGCCCGTACAGCTCGTGCACGGCCCGGACCGGGTCCGTGCCGGCGGGCAGGCGCTGGTGCAGCAGCCGCGGGCTGTGCCCGGGGGGCAGGACGGTCCGGCGGGCGCCCCGGCCGTGCTCGCTGAACAGGGTGCGCAGCGACTCGTGCCGGGCGGTGAGCGCGCGCAGGGCGGCCTCGGTGCGGTCGGGGTCCAGCCCGCCCGGCGGCTGCAGCGTGAACATCAGGTGGTACGACTGGTCATGGCCGGCCAGATGAGCGGCCAGCATGGCCTTCTGGCCGGGCAGCAGCTCCCGGTCGAGCGCCTCGGCGGCCGGCTCGCGCGGCGCGGGCTCGGTGCGGACGTAGTCCGTCGCCCCGGCCAGTGCCTCGGCCAGCGGGAGCGCCCCGAGCAGCCGGGCGACCTCGACGTCCCTGGCCAGTTCGCGCTGGCCGCCCGCGGTGAGCGCGATCGCCTGCAGTGAGGTGCCGCCCAGGGCGGTGAAGGACTCCCGCGAGGACCGGTCCGCGACCTCCTCGGCCGGAAGGCCGAGGAGGTGGGCGATCAGGGGGGTCCACTCGGCGAGCGGGCCGACCTGCACGGTCATGCCCGGCCGCCTTCGGACACCCGCTCCGGCCCGGCCTTCTCGGCGACGGCCAGCAGGTCGCCGAACCGCGGGTTCTCCAGCACGTGGTTGAGCTCGACGGCGATGCCGAGCTCCTGGCGGGCCAGCATGGACAGCCGCAGGGCGCTGAGCGAGTGCCCGCCGAGGTCGAAGAAGTCGTCGTCCTGGTCGACGGCGTCCACGCCCAGGACCTCCATCCAGATCTGTTCGAACTCGGTGGCCAACGCGGTCTCCCGGTGCTCGCTCATCACAGGTGCCTCTCCTTGGCCGTGGGCGGGATGTCGAGGTAGTGGCGGGTCGGGGCGAAGGGGTAGCCGGGGGCGGGGACCCGGCGCAGGCCCCGGTCGAGCTCGGGGTCCCAGGGGCCGCCGATGCCCATCTCCCAGAGCAGGCCGACCGAGGCGAGCAGCCAGTCGTAGCCGTTGGACACCGGTGGCGGCTCGACGTCGAGACGGGGCAGCACCTGGGTGCCGATCTCCAGCCAGGCGGCCGGGGACGGCCCGGCGGCGGGCGGGGCGAAGCTCCGGTCGTGCTCCTCGTGCAGCCGGGCCGCCCAGTAGCCGGGGTCGGTGGCCTGCGCGGAACCGATCGCGGTGCCGTCCGGGGTGTACAGCGGGACGGTCGGCTCGGCGCAGCGCAGGCCGTCGGCGGGCCGGCCGAGGGTCAGGCCGATCGCGTCGGTGAAGTCCAGCACACCGGCGGCGCAGGCTGCGGCGAGGGCGCCGACGCCCTGGCCGACCAGCGCGGACGGGCGGACGCCGCGCCGCCGCAGGGCGTCGATCCAGGCCAGGGCGACGGCGAAGCGACCGGCCAGCTCCCGGGTCTCCAGGTCCGGAACGCCGTCCACGGTGCGCAGTTCGGCGTAGCCCCGGTCGACGATCTGCCGGAAGTGCGGGTCCAGGTTGTAGGTGTGCGTGCTTCCGGGCAGCCGTCCGCCGCCGGTCAGGAAGTAGCCGGCGCCGCGCTCGGCCTGCACCGCGGTGGCCCGGCGCACCGGGCGCAGCGGCTTGAACTCCTCGTCGGGCGTGCGGATCAGGCAGCCGCGCCAGGGCAGCTCGGCCCGGCCGGTGCGCAGGGTGTAGCCGAGGTCGGGCAGGTCCGCGGCCGGCAGGCCGGCCAGGTGCCCGTTGATCCGGGCGAGGCTCTGCGTGGCGGCCTCCTCGGTCTTGGCGGAGACCAGCAGCAGTTCGCTGCCCTCCCGGCGCCTGGGCCCGCTGCGGTGGACCGGCGGGGCCTCCTCCAGCACGACGTGGGTGTTGGTGCCGCCGATGCCGAAGGAGCTGACGCCGGCCCGGCGCACGCCGTCGATGGCCGGCCACTCGTGCGCCTCGGTGGGCACGTACAGCACCGACTTGTCGAGCCCCAGGGCGGGGTTGGCCTCGGTGAACCGGGCGACCGGCGGAATGGTGCGGTTCTTCAGGGCGAGGACGGTCTTGACCACGCCGACCACGCCGGCCGCGGTGTCCAGGTGGCCCATGATCGACTTGAGCGCGCCGAGGGCGACGGGCTGCCGGTCCGGGCGGTCGGTGTCGAAGACGGTGCGCAGCGCGGAGACCTCGATCGGGTCGCCCAGGACGGTGCCGGTGCCGTGCGCCTCGACCAGGCCGATGGCGTCCGGTTCGAGGCCGGCGACGGCCAGCGCCGTGCGGACGGCGGTGGCCTGGCCCTCCGGTCCGGGGGCGGTGAAGCCCGCCTTGCGGGCGCCGTCGTTGACGGCCGCGGTGCCGGCGATCACCGCGTGCACGGTGTCGTTGTCCCGGATCGCGTCCTCCAGCCGCTTGAGCACCAGGATGGCGCCGCCGTCGGCGTCCACCGTGCCCTGGGCCTGGCTGTCGAAGGTCCGGCAGCGGCCGTCGGGGGAGAAGATCCCGCCGGGCTCGTGGAAGTGGCCGCGCCGGGTGGGCGGCCCCACCGAGGCGGCGCCGGCCAGCGCGATGTCGGCCTCGTGGGTGAGCAGGCTCTGCACCGCCAGGTGGACCGCGACCAGCGAGGTGGAGCAGGCGGTCTGCACGGTGAACGCGGTGCCCTGCAGGTTGAGCTTGTAGGCGATCCGGGTGGCGGCGAAGTCCTTGTCGCTGGAGACCAGGATCTGCAGGCCGCCGGCGGACTTCACCGCGCGGGCGTTGGGCCACAGGATGTCCAGCAGGTAGACGTTCAGGCCGGTGCCGACGTGCACGGCGATCCGGTTGCCGTCCGGGGCGATCGGCGGGTGGCCGGCGTGCTCCAGGGCGCTCCAGGCGCACTCCAGCAGCACCCGCTGCTGCGGGTCCATCAGGACGCAGTCCTGCGGGGAGTAGCCGAACAGCCGGCCGTCGAAGCAGTCGTAGTCGTCCAGCACCGAGCGGGCGGGGACGAAGTCCGGGTGGTCGATCACCTCGTCCGGGTAGCCCCAGCTGCTCAGCTGCTCGCGGTCGAAGAAGCTCATCGCCTCCACGCTGTGCTCGATGTTGTGCCAGAAGCGGTCCAGGTCCCGGCCGGCGCCGGGTAGCCGGATCCCCATCCCGATGATGGCGATCCGGTCCTGCCCCAGGTCGTCAGGCATGCTCGTCCCCTCTCATCAGTCGACGCCGGCGGGCGAGCTGTTCGCGGCCCTGCCGGCGCTGTGCGAGCCGTTGGTCGACGACGGGTGCGGTCGCCTCCGGCCGGAAGTGGGCGGCGCAGGCCGCCGCCGTGCTGAAGCGGAAGAGGTCGGTCACCGAGATCTCCAGGCCGATCTCCGCCATCCGCTGCTGCACCGTGATCAGGGCGAAGCTGTGCCCGCCCACGTCGAAGAAGTTGTCGCCGGGCTCCAGGTCGGGCCGGCGCAGCACCTCGGCCCAGAGCGCCCGGATCCGCTCGGTCAGCGAGTCGTCGCCGGACCGCACCGGGGCGGGCGCGGCCGGTGGCACGGTGCGCTCGGCCAGCAGCCGGCGGGTGTCGACCTTGCCGTTGGCGTTCAGCGGGATCCGCTCCACCAGGACGATCCGCGAGGGCACCATGTAGCCGGGCAGTTCCTCGCGGACCAGGGCGCGCAGCTCGCGCTCGCCGCCGAGGCCGGGGTCGGCGACCACGAAGGCGAGCAGTTCGTCGCCCTCGGCGGCGGCCACGCAGGAGCGCACGCCGGACTGGCGCAGGAACGCGGCCTCCACGTCGGCCGGTTCGACCCGGTAGCCGCGGACCTTGACCTGGTCGTCCTCCCGGCCGAGGTGGACCAGCCGGCCGTCGGGTGCCCACTTGGCGAGGTCGCCGGTCCGGTACAGGGTGCCGGGGGCGTACGGGTCGGGGCCGAAGCGCTCGGCGGTCAGCTCGGGCCTGCCGAGGTATCCGGCGGCGACCAGGTCGCCGCCGACGTACAGCTCGCCGGGCACGTTGACCCCGGTCGGCCGCCCGCGGGCGTCCAGGACGTAGCAGCGGGCGGAGGGCAGCGGCACCCCGATGTCGCCCTCCCGCACCCCGCCGAGGCCGGCGGCCGGGACCTGGGCGATGGTCACGTGGATGGTGCCCTCGGTGATCCCGTACATGTTGACGAAGACCGCGGCCAGCCGCTCCGGGTCGACCAGCGAGGCCAGCCGGGACCAGCTGAGCGCCTCGCCCGCCAGCACCACGTACCGCACCGGGGACCTGCCCGGGCCGAGGGTGTCGAAGAACGGCGGCAGCACCCGGTACAGGGCGCCGGGGGTGAGGCTGAGCACCGTCACCTGCTCGGCGTGCACCAGCCGGGCCAGGCGCGGCGGGTCGACCAGGTCGGCCTGGTCGGCGATCACCAGCCGGGCGCCGGAGGAGAGCGCTCCCCACATCTCCCAGACCGAGACGTCGAAGGAGAAGGAGTGGGCGCCCAGCCAGCGGTCCTCGGGGCCGGTCTCCAGGCCGGCCGGGGTAGGGTCGCAGAGCGCGTCCAGGCCGCGGTGGCGGACCATCACGCCCTTGGGCACGCCGGTCGAGCCGGAGGTGTGGATGAGGTACGCGAGGTCGTCCGGGTCGGGCAGGACCTCGGGCGCGGGCCGCGGGCCGTCCAGTGTGCGGGCGTCCAGCAGGGTCCGCTGCCCGGCCAGCCCGCCGGCCTGGCCGAGGGTGTCCGGCTCGACCAGCAGGACGGCGGGCTCGGCGCTCGCCAGGATCAGCTCCAGCCGCTGCTTCGGGTACTCGGGGTCGAGCGGCACGTACACCCCGCCGGCCTTCCACACGCCGAGGATCGCGGCGACCACGGCCGGCGAGCGGCCCAGCAGCAGGCCCACCCGCTCGCCGCGGGCGAGGCCGGTGGCGGCCAGCCCGGCGGCGATCCGGTCGGACCAGCGCTCCAGCTCGCCGTACGTCACCCGGTCGCCCCGGTGCACCAGTGCCACGGCGTCCGGGGTGCGGGCGGCATGGCCGCGGAACGCGCCCAGCACGGAGGGGTGTTCGGCGCGCCGCTCGGGAACGGGCGGGTTCCACCCGAGGGTGAGCCGGTGGTGCTCCTGCGGGGAGACCGGGCTGGGCTCGCCGTCGGAGACCACCGCGGCCAGCAGGGTGTGGTACTGCTCCAGCAGCCCTTCCGCGGTGGCCGGTTCGAACAGCTCGGTGGAGAACTCGGCGCGCAGGAACGGCGCCCGGGTGGAGACGTCCACGGTCAGTGCGAGGTCGAACTTGGCGGCCTCGATCTCGACGTCCACCTCGGTGGTCCGCAGCGCGGCGAACTCCGGCACGGTGAAGCTGAAGTTCTGCACCGTCAGCATGGTCTGGAACAGCGGGGCGTGGCTGAGCTGCCGCTCCTCCCCGACGGCCTGCACGATCTGCTCGAACGGCACGTCCTGGTTGCCGAGCGCGGTCAGCGCGGTGCGCCAGGTGCGGGCGGTCAGCTCGGCGAAGTCCGGGTCTCCGGACAGGTCGACCCTGATCGGCAGGGTGTTGACCAGGCAGCCGACCAGCCGCTCCTCGGCCTCGTCCAGCCGGTTGGCCACCGGGACGCCGATCACCACCTCCTGCTGACGGGCGTAACCGGCCAGCAGCTTGGCGTACGCCGTGAGCGTCACGCCGAACAGGGTGGTGCCGCGCTCCTTGGCCCAGGCGGTGAGCCGGGCGACCAGCTCCGGGTCGAGGGGGCGGCGCAGCACCGCGCCGGCGAAGCTCAAAACGCTCGGCCGGGGGTGGTCGGTATGCAAAGTCAACTGCGGTGCGCCGATGAGCAGTTGGCGCCAGTTCTCGAGCCGTCGGGTGTTCTTCGACCAGAGCGCGCGCTGCGCCTCGGCGTAGTCCAGGTAGCTGGGTCCGGCCGGTGCGCCCGCGCCGGTGTTGTACTCCTCGGCCAGGTCGTCCAGCAGCAGGCCCACCGCCCAGCCGTCGCAGGCGATGTGGTGCACCAGCACCACCAGGGCGTGCCGTTCCCGGTCCCAGGAGACGAGGTGGGCGCGCAGCACCCGGCCGCCGGCCAGGTCGAACGGGCGGGCGGCCTCGGCGGCCACCAGCTCGCGCAGCTGGGCGTCCTGCCCGGCGCGCTCGGCGGGGCCGCCGTCCAGCAGGGTGATCTCCGGCTCGGCGTCCTCGACCACGCACTGGACCAACTCGCCGTCCCGCAGCGCGAATCCGGTGCGCAGGACCTCGTGCTTGGCGGCCACCCGGCGCAGCGCTGCGCCCAGGGCCGCGCGGTCGAGCCCGCCCTCCATGCGCAGGGCGAACGCCACCACGTAGGCGGGGTTGCCCGGCTGGAGCTCGTTGAGGAAGTAGAAGCGCTCCTGGGCGAAGGACGCGCGTGCGGTGCGGGTCATACCGACTCCTCCGTCTCCACCGCGGCCTGCGGGCCGGCGGCGGCCATCGCCTCGGCGCTGCGCCGGGCGGCCGGTCCGATCAGCAGGGCGGCGGCTGCCACCAGCGCGGCGACCGCCGCCCAGCCCCAGAAGCCCTGGGCGATGACCAGGCCGGAGAGCAGCACCGGGCCGGCCACGTTCTGGGTCGCCACGTGCAGGTCGAAGGTGCCCAGGTACTCGCCCTCGGCGTGTTTGGGGGCGAGGCCCAGCGCCAGGCCCCAGGCGGAGGCGGACTGCATCACCTCGGCCACCGACAGGGCCAGGACGGCGGCGACGATCGCGGCCACCGCCAGCGCGGTGTGGTGCCAGACGGCGGTCAGCGACACCGCGAGGCAGCCGGCCGCGATCCACAGGCCGGCCCTGCGGCCGATGGCGGCGGCGCCGGGCAGTGTCTCGGCGCCCTTGCTGGCCCGGACCTGGAAGAGGATCACGAAGCCGGTGTTGATCACCAGCAGCAGCGGGACCAGGAACGGCCGCACCTCGGTCCGGTTGACCGTCCACAGCGGCAGCACCACCATCAGCAGGCTGATGTGCGAGGCGAGCAGCGCGGACAGGCCGACGACGCTCAGGTAGCGCAGGTCGCGGATGGCGCCGAACCGGCGGGGGCGGCGGGCGGCGGGGACGGGTGCGCCGACCGGCAGCCGGGTCGCCAGGGCCGCCGCGGCGCCGAGCAGCACCGCCGAGCCGACCGGGATCAGCACCAGCAGCCGCGAACTGAGCGCGGCGAGCGCGGCGATCCCGATGCCGACGCTGAAGCCGATGTTCAGCATCGAGCGCATCATGGCGTTCAGCCGGACCCGCTCCCCGTCCGGGACGAGGGTGGCGACCATGGCGCTCTCGGTCGGGCCGGTGCCGTAGTCGAGGAAGGCGATCAGCACCACCAGGGCGTAGAACTCCGCCGCGTTGGAGACCACCGAGTACAGGCCGAACCCGACCGCGACCGCCGCGAACAGCACGCACAGCAGGGTGCGCTTGGGCATCCGGTCGGCGATCATGCCGAACAGCACCGAGGAGACCAGTCCCGCGAAGCCGGCCGCGGACAGGCCGATGCCGACCTGGCCGGCGGACAGTCCGACGTGCAGGGTGAAGTAGACGACGCTGCCGCTGAGGAACACGCCCTTGCCGGCGGCTCCGGCGAAGCGGATGGCCAGCAGGCGGCGGCGCAGCGGGTCGGCGGGGATCAGCCGGGCGAGCCGGCCGGCGGGCACCGTGTCGTTCCCGCTCACGTCAGTACTCACCGCGTGCGAAGGCGAGCAGTTCGAAGACCCGCTCGGGGATGGTGGAGCGGGACGCGCCGAGCGGGGCCAGCGCCCGGCACCAGGCGTCCAGCCGGTCGGCGTCCAGCCCCGCCTCGTCGGCGAGTTCGTCGCGCCGCCGCACCATGACGGTCCGGTCCCAGCCCTCCAGGACGTAGTCGGCGGCGTCGAAGCAGCGCTCGCCGACGCAGGCGATCGGGCTGCGGGCGACCAGGCCCCGGGTGTCGGAGGCCAAGACGTTGCCCAGGTGCAGGTCACCGTGGAGCAGCACCCGCTCGGCCGGGTCGGCGAGCAGTTCGGCGGAGATCCGGCGGGAGGAGGCGCAGTCCAGGCCGCCGCGCTCGCTCCAGCCGTACAGCACCTGCAGCCAGTCGGCGATCCGGCGCGGCGCGGCCTCCGGGTCGCCGACCGCGTGCAGCTCGTTGAGGAAGCGGGCGTACTCGGCCGGGTCGGGCTGCTCGGGCAGCGGCTCCACCGAGGTGCCGGGGACGACGGCCTCCAGCAGGGCGGCGCCGCGGGCGGCCGCGAGCACGCCCGGCACCCGGCCGCTGGGCGCGAACTGCCGGAGCATCGCGACCTCTTCGGCCAGCGCGTAGGAGTCGGCGGCGAGCTTCAGGCTCGCCGCGCCGTGCGGTCCGGTGCAGGGCAGCAGTACCGAGGAGACCCTTGCGGTGAAGTCGGTCTCGATGTCGGCGCCGATCTCCAGTTCCCACTCCCGGGCCAGGGCCGCCACCTGTTCGGGCAGGGTGCCCAGCCAGCGGTGGTTGACCTTGCCGGTGCCGGCGTAGTCGGCGGTCGCTTGGAATTTCGCGGTTATCTCGTCCAGATCGAGCAACGGGGATCATCACCAATCGGCAAGCGGCGGACGATCTTTGAGGCGATCAACGGCGACAGCCTGGCGGACCCGCGTTCAAGCCGGATGGAAGCCGCGTGCAAATTCCGTTCAAGGGATGGCCCTTATGCGTCACTCCTTGACTGGAAGTGTTCAAGATAGGTTCAATCGCAGCCATAACCGTGCAGTAACTGGGGAGATACGGTGGGTGGAACGATCTGGTTCGGCCTTCTGGGGCCCCTGGAGATCCGCGTCGCCGGAGCGGCGGTCATGGTGCCGTCCCGCGTCCGGATCCTGCTGGCGAGCCTGCTGTGCCGCGCCAACCAGACGGTCGGCGTGGAGGAACTGGCCGACGCCGTCTGGAGCAACCAGCCGCCGCGCGCCGCCGCCACCACCCTGCGCAGCCACGTGCTGCGGCTGCGCCGGCTGCTCGGGGAGGCGGCCGAACGGGTCGAGACCACCGGATCCGGCTACCGGATCGGCCTGGACCCGCACACCGAACTGGACGCCACCATCTTCACCGCGCGCGGCGAGTCCGCCCGCGCCGCCGCCCGGCGCGACGACTGGCAGACCGTCTCCCGCTCGGCCGCCGCCGCCCTGGAGCTGTGGCGCGGATCGCCGCTGTCCGACGTGCCGTCGGATCCGCTGCACCGGGACGAGGTGCCGGGCTGGCTGGAGGCCCGCATCGAGCTCGCCGAACTCGCCGCCTGCGCCGACCTGCGGCTCGGCCGCACCACCGAGGCGATCCGGGTGCTCCGGCGGCTGGCCGCCGAGGAGCCGCACCGGGAGGGCGTGCACGCGCTGCTGATCGAGGCCCTGGCCGCCGCCGGGCGGCGCGGCGAAGCACTCGCGGTCTACCGCCGGGTGCGCGCGGCACTCGCCGCCGACCTCGGCATCGAACCCGGTCCGCAGATCGCCGCCGTGCACCAACGGGTGCTCGGGCCGGGCGGCGCCGCGCCCCCGCCGGACACCCGCCGTGTTCCCGGCTCCGCCGAACCGGCCGAACCGGCCCGCCGGTCCCCGCCCTTCCCGGTCACCGTGCTCCGCCAACTCCCCGCCGACCTGCCGACGTTCACCGGACGGAGCGCCGAACTCGGGGTCCTGCTGGACTCGGCCACCGCGCCGGTCGGATCGCCCGCCACCGTTCAGGTCATCGCGATCGAGGGGATGGCCGGCGTCGGCAAGACCCGGCTCGCCGTCCGCGCGGCCCACGAACTCGCCCGGGCCGGCCGGTTCAGCCAGCTCCAGCTCTACGTCAACCTGCGCGGCTTCGACCCGGACCACCGCCCGCTCGACCCGTCCGACGTCCTGGACGGGCTGCTGCGCGCCCTCGGCGTGGACGAGTCCCGGGTCCCGGCCGGACTGGACGCCCGCGCCGCGCTGTTCCGCGACCGCCTGCACGGCCGCGAGGCGCTGCTGCTGCTCGACAACGCCGCCGGAGAACCGCAGGTCCGCCCGCTCGTACCGGCCGGGCCAGGCTGTCTGGTCCTGGTCACCAGCCGCCGCCGACTGGCCGGCCTGGAAGGCGCGAGCGCCCTGCCGCTCGACCCGCTCGGCCCGCCGGAGGCCGTCTCGCTCCTGGCCGCCGCCGCCGGACCCGACCGGGTCGCCGCCGCGCAGGAGGCCGCGGAGCGCATCACCCTGCTCTGCGGCCGCCTCCCGCTCGCCCTCGCGCTGGCCGCCTCCCGACTGCGCGCCCGCCCGGCGTGGGGCCTGGCCGACCTGGCCGAACACCTCGAGCACGGCGGCATCCGGGCGATCGTGGCGGGCGACCGCTCGCTCTGCACCGCCTTCGACCTCTCCTACCGGGGCCTGCCGGAACCCGCCCGGCGACTATTCCGGCTGCTCGCCGACCACCCCGGCCGCGACTACACCGCGCGCTCCACCGCCGAACTCGCCGCCCTCGACCCGGCCTCCGCGCGCGAGGCGCTGGAGTCGCTGGTCGACGAGAACCTGCTGATCCAGGAACGGGCCGAGCACTACCGGCTGCACGACCTGCTGCACGCCTTCGCCGTCGAGGCCGCCGCGGGGCGCCTGGAGGTGGAGGGAACCCCCTTGGGGATGCGGTGAGTTGACGCACCGTCGGCAAGGAGTGCCGATCAGGTGTGCGCTCGTGGTTCCGGACGGCGGCGTCGAGCGGGACCGGCGCCGTGAACAGCCGTCCCCGCGGACCACCGCCTGGGTGGGGCACGCCTGTCTGTGCTTCCCCACGACCGTGATCCCGAAGAACCGGGCCACCGGCCGCTGCCTGGACGCGGACGGCCCGTCCGGCACACCCGGTCGGAAGTCCCGCCTGATGCAGTGGGACTGCATCACCACCGACGAGGCGTGGAACACGGCGAAGCAGAGCCGGAGCCTCCCGTGGCCGAGCCGAATGACGGCCCCGAAGGGCGGACGGCCGGGTGGCCGCCCGCCCTTCCGTCGTACCCGGCGCATTTCCGGAGGGGGGTCGTCCGATCTTGGCCATTTCTTCACGACGACGCGTGACCGGTCCATGCCGGGAGGATATTTCCGGCAATCGAAGGAAAGGATTCGGGAATACGGCTCTGGTATTCTGATGGGCAGTCAGACGTATCGCTGCGGGCGCATGATTGCCATCACCACAGAGAAGAGTCGACCTTGAAGAAGTCCGTCATCATCACCGGTGCCTCCTCGGGACTGGGGCTGGCCACCACGCGCGAACTCGCCGCTGCCGGAAGCCATGTGATCATGGCCTGCCGAAGCGTGCCGAAGGGGGAGGCCGCCGCGGCGGAGATCCGCGCGGCGATTCCCGCGGCGAGTCTGGAGGTGGTCGAACTCGACCTTTCCTCGCTCTCGTCGGTTCGGGCCGGTGCCCGGGAAATCCTCGCGAAGTCCGACCGGCCGCCACTGCACGTGCTGATCTGCAATGCCGGAATCCAGGTGGTGAACGGTGTCCAGCGATCCAGTGACGGTTATGAACTGACGTTTGCGACGAACCACCTCGGGCATTTCCTGCTGACCCAACTCCTGGTCGACCACATCGTCGAGCCGGGCCGGGTGATCCTGGTTTCCAGCGAGGTCCACCAGGGGCCCCGGAAGTCGATGGGATTCCCGGCCCCGCGCTGGGAGGACCCGCAGGCGCTGGTCGATCCGGACCGCTCCGTGCTGGGCGATTCGGCCAAGTCCGGCCGGATCCGTTACGCGACCTCCAAGCTGGCGAACCTGTACGCCACCTACGAGCTGGCCCGGCGGGTCGTGCCGCGCGCGATCACGGTGAACGCCTTCGACCCCGGGCTGATGCCCGGCACCTCGCTGGACCGCGACTGGCCGCCGCGCATCCAGCGGGTCTACGCCCAGCTGACCCCGTTGCTGGTCAGGACGCTGCCGGGGGCCCGGTCCGTCGAACAGTCCTCCGCCGACCTGGCCTGGCTGGCCACCGCGCCGGAACCGGCCGGGACCACCGGCACCTACTTCTCCGGCCGGCAGCCGCGCGAGAGCTCCAAGGAGTCGCACGACCGCACCCGGGCCGCCGAACTCTGGACGGCCTCCGAGCGGCTGGTCGCCGCACACGCCTGACCCGGGCGGCACGTCGAGGGCCGTTCCGGAGACCGATTGGTCTTCCGGAACGGCCCTCGACGGTTCGACCCCCGTACGCCCGAAACGCGTTCAGGAGAGCGCCAGTACCGTCCCGGTCGGGCCCGACGAGGTCAGCCGGTGCAGCGCCCGGTCGACGCAGCGGTCGGCCAGCGCCGTCACCGTCAGCGCCGGCGGTACCGCCCCGGTCGAGCCGGGTATCAGCGAACTGTCGATCGCGAACAGGTTGTCGTAGCCGAGGACGTCGCCCGCCTGGCCGGTGGCCTTCCCCAGGACCACCCCGCCCAGGCAGTGCGCGGTGAGCGCCGGCGTCACCACGTCCACCCTGATCCCGGGGTTCGCCCGGTCCAGCTTCGACGTGGTCGCCGACATCGCGTCGGTGACCCGTTGGATCCGCGGGTCCGACTTCGGCCAGGTCAGCTCGACCTTGCCGGTGGCCGGCCGGTAGTCGAAGCGGCCGAGCGCCGGCGGCACGGACAGGCCCAGCATGGTGCCGGCGAGCGAGCCGAGCTCCGGGTAGCCGAGCGGGAACCCGAGGAAGGTCACCGGGGTCTCGGGGTCCGCCCAGTCGGTGGCCACGATGTGCGAGGGCCCGCCCTGCGCGGTGTCCCGCAGCGGCAGCCCGGCGCGGACGATGATGTGGTCCCCGCCCGTTCCCCAGTTGCGACCCACCTGGTCGCCCAGCTTCGGGAGACCGCCCCTGGCCTTGGCCCGGACCAGCAGCCTGGTGGTGCCGAGCGAGCCGGCCGCCAGGAAGACGTAACGGGCCGCGAACTGCGGACGGGCCGAGACCAGCCCCTGCTCGTCGATCCGCTCCGCCGAGATCAGGTACCGGTTGTCCACCGTGCTGATGTCCGTCACCTGGTGCAGCGGCAGCACCGAGACCCGTCCGGTGGCCTCGGCGGTTGCGAGGATCGAGCGGTCGACGCTGCGCTTGGCCCCGCTGTTGACGCCGAAGTCCGAGTGGCCGAGGATCGCCGACCGCACGGCGGTGCCGGCGATCTCGTTGCGGACGATCTGCCAGTCCACCGCCATGTCCGGGCGCAGCGTCGGCAGTCCGGCCCGCGCCGCCTCGGCCAGCAGGTCCCGCGCGTTGGCGTAGTAGGGGGAGTTGAGCACGTCGTCCGGGATGGGGGCGACGCCGATCAGGCCGCGCGCCCGCGGGTACCAGACGTCCCGCATCTCGGCGTAGTCGAGCGACTCGCCGAAGCTGCGGCGGAAGAAGTCCTCCCGGGGCGCCATCATCACCGCGTTGTTCACCAGTGAGCCGCCGCCGACGCCCGCGCCGGCCAGGCCGATCACGCCGTCGGCCACGAAGGCCTCCAGCACCCCGGTGAACGGGTGGAAGCTCTGGTTGGTGAACGGCGAGGTGGTGGCGAGCCACGCGGCGCGGCCGTCCGGGGCCTGCGGGGTGCAGAAGGTGTCGCCCGCGGGCGTGATCGGCCAGCGGCGTCCGCGCTCCAGCAGCACGCTGCTGAAGCCGGCCTGGGCGAGCCGGAGCGCCGCCACCGATCCGGCGTACCCGCTGCCGACGATGACCACGTCGACGGGCTCGGCGGCCCGGGCGACACCGCTCAGCAGGCCCCCCGACAGGGCGGCGGCGCCGGTGGCCACCGCTCCGTAGCGGAGAATCTGCCGTCTGTTGAACACGGGTCCGTTCACTTCGTCCTCTCGAATGGTGCCGACGGTGGCGCCGGTGGTGGCGCCGGTGCCGGCACGTGGTGCCGGCGGTGGGCGGGCCGGGGCTTCCTCAGGCCGTCACACGGACGCCCATGCTCGCGATCCCGTACGAGCCCTGCGTGGTGCGCAGGCGCGGCGGGTCCTCCGGGTCCAGGGCGAGCCGGTCGAGGTGCGGGTAGAAGGAGCGGAACGCCGTCTCGGCGAGCAGCCGGGAGAGCGCGGCGCCCGGGCAGAAGTGCGGTCCGGCTCCGAAGCCCAGGTGATCGCCCTTGGTGTCGCGGTCCAGGTCGAAGACGTCGGGGTTCTGGAACTTGCGCGGGTCGCGGTTGCCGGAGCCGATCAGCACGTGCACCAACTCGCCGGCGGGGATGGTGACATCGTGCAGGGTGACGTCCTCGGCGGCCCGGCGCAGCAGCCACTGGGTGGGGCTGTACAGCCGCAGGTACTCCTCGATGAAGTCCCGGGTGAGGCCGGGCTCGGCGGTGAGCCGGTCGGCGAGCGCCTTGTCGGTCAGCAGCATGTGCACGCCGCCGCCGAGCAGGTTCATCGTGGTCTCGTGCCCGGCCGCGACGAACGACCAGGCCATGGTGACCAGTTCGTCGCGGGTCATGTCCCCGGCCTCCAGCTGCACGACCAGCTCGCCGAGGATGTCCTCCTGGTTGGGCTTGCCCTTGCGCTGGTGGGCGAGTTCGCCCATGTAGTTGCCGAATTCCACGATGTCCTCGAAGAATCCGGGCGCGAGGTCCGGGTCCATCCCGGCGGCGACCGCGAAGGACGCCATCACGGCCCCCGACCAGCGGCGCAGGTCCGCCTTGCGGTCGAGCGGGATGCCGAGCATCCCGCCGACCACCTTGAGCGGCAGCGCGGTGGTGAAGGCCTCGACGAACTCGACCTGCTCCTGCGCCAGGATCTCCTCGATCAGCTCGTCGACGATCTCCTGCACCCAGCCGCCGAGGGTGCGGACCAGCCGGGCGTTGAACGCCTTGTTGGCCATGTGGCGCAGCCGGGTGTGCTCGGGCGCGTCCCGGTTCACCAGCATCGGGAGGTTGAGGTAGTCGCCCTTGCGGATCTGCGAGGAGAAGAGCTTCTTGTCCTTCAGCGCGAGCGAGACGTCGTCGTAGCGGCTGAGGACGTAGAAGTCGGACCCGTCCCACATGCCGCCGGGGGCGTGGAACACCGGGTTCTCGTCCCGCAGCCGCACGTAGGTCGGCCAGGGGTTGAGGTGGTACTCGGGGTCACCCAGGTCGATCGTGATGGTCATGGTTGCCCTCTCTGTCAGGCATGGCTGTCCGGACTGCTGCGACGTGCGGGGACGTGCGGGGACGTGCGGGATCGTGCGGGGACGCGCTGGGGAAGGGGGAGTGGGACGGGGCCGGCCCTGCCCGCCGCTGCAGGGCGGGCGGGGGCAGGGCCGGCGGCTCAGCCGGCCGCCGGGCTCTCCATGAAGCCGCTGGCGGTGAAGGACTCCAGGTAGGTGCGCACCAGCGCGGCGTCCAGCGGCGGGCAGCTGATGCCCGTCCCCTCCAGCGCCGCCCGGGTGTCCTCGGCGGCGGACTTCGGGAGCCGGACGTCGTCGACCGCGTCGTTGAGGAAGGGCACCAGACCGAGCAGCGCCATGGTGCCGGCCTCGCGCCCGGTCACCTTCTCCTTCCAGCGGGCGAACGTCATCCGCTCCATCGGGTAGCCGTACTCCTCGACCAGGTCGAAGAATTCGATCCAGGTCAGCTTGGTGTCATTGACCAGGTGGAAGGTCCGCCCGCTCAGCTCCGGGCGCCCGGCCAGCTCCACCACCGCGCGCGCCACGTAGTCGATCGGCGCGGGCTGCAGCGGCATCTCCACGTGGTCGGGCGCGATGCCGGCCTCGGCGCAGCCCTTGATCACCATGCTCAGGTGGTCCAGCCGGTTGAACGCCCCGGAGCTGCTGTGCGGGCCCGAGTTGATGCGGTGGATGGTGACCGGCACCCCGCGCCCGTGCGCGGTGCGGACCATGTGCTCGGCGACCCACTTCGACTGCGCGTAACCGACCACCAGCGGGCCGCTGGTCAGCAGGTCCTGGCTCTCCGGCACGCTGTCGGCCTCGAACTCCTTGGAGGAGAACACCCCGACGGTGGAGATGAAGTGCACGGGCCTCGCCGCTCCGGCCGTCGCCAGCCGCAGCACTTCGCGGGTGCCGTCCACGTTGGCGGCCTCCAGGCCGCTGTAGGGGTACGTCCACTTCACGGTCGCGCCGCAGTGGAAGATGTCGCCGATCCGCGCGTGCAGGCCGGTGAACTCCTCCTCGCCGAGGCCGAACCGGGGCTTGGAGAGGTCTCCGACGACCGGCACGATCCGGGCCGCGGCATCGCCGACGTCGACCCCGTAGGTGGTCAGGTTGGCGAGCACCCGGCGGAGGGCGTGCTGCTCGTCGTCGGCCCGGACCAGGCAGTGCACCGTGCCCGGGCGCCGCTCCAGCAGTTCGGCGAGCAGGAAGGCCCCGACGAAGCCGGTGGCACCGGTGAGCAGGACGTCCTGCGGGGCGGTCCCGGCCGGCTCGGGCGGCACGGTGGCGGTGATCGACGCCTCCAGCTCCGCCTTCTCCACCATGTCCGCCACGGTCATCGAGCGCACCCGGCGGCTGCCGAGGCCGCGCGGGCGGGCCGCGGCCCGCGGTGCCGCGGGCGCGGCGGCGGCGGTTCCCGCGCCGGCCGTCGCGGCGGAGGCGGGGGCGGCCGGGGCGACGGCGGCGGCGGGCGCGCTGCCGGGCGACGGCTCCTCGCCCGCCGGGGCCGGTGCGGGAGACTGCTCCAGCTCGCCCGCGACCCACTCCGCGAGGTCGGTCAGCCGGCCGCCGCCGAACACGATCTCCAGCGGCAGGCCCACCTCGAAGTCGCGGTCCACCTGGCTCTTCAGCTCGGCGAGCATCAGCGAGTCGGCGACGGCCGTGACCTCGGTCCCGGGGTCGACCTCCTCCGGCGCGGAGCCGAGTACGGCGGCCAGCAGCCGGACCAGGTGCTCGGTGACCGCCCGCTCCCGTTCGGCGGGCTCCGCCGCGCGCAGCGCGGCCAGGTCCACCGGTCCGCCGGCTCCCGCGGCCCCCTCGGGCCGGCCGCTCGACACCATCCGCTCCAGCATGGCCTCGCTGACCGGACGGAACGACACCCCGCTCAGTTCGGCGACCAGCGAGCCGTCCGGCGCGGCCAGCCGCAGGTCCCCGGCCAGGGAGCCGTCGGCGGTCGCCCGGGTGACCACCGTGCACAGCACCTCGTCCGCCGCGACGGCGCCGTGCACGACCATCCGCTCGTAACCGGTGCCCAGGTGGACCGGGCGCTCGGCCCAGTCGGCCGGCTGCGGGTGCCCGGCGATCGCGACCAGTTGCACACAGGCGTCCAGCAGCAGCAGGTCGGCCCGGACACCGGCCGCGACACCCCTGGTCCGCGCGTCCGGCGGCACCAGCCGCCCGACCGCGACGCCCGGCCCCCGCCGGGCGGACTCCACCAGCTGGAAGCTCGGGCCGAGCCGGAACGCGGGGTGCCAGGCCCGGCGGTAGAACTCCGCGCCGTCCAGGGTGTCCTGGCAGCGCGTCCCGGCGTCCTCGAAGAGCGCCGCGGGTGTCACCTCGGCCGGGTCCCCGCCGGCCGGGGCCGCCGGGACGACCAGCGCCCGCAGGTGCTGCTGCCAGCCGGCCACCGGGTCCTTGCTGTGCACCCGGACCTCGGTCTTGCCGTCCGTCAGCGGGCCCAGCACCACCTGGACCGTGCGGGTGTCCTGGTCGGAGAGGACCAGCGGACGGGAGATCGTGAGGTCCTCGATCCCGACCGGTCCGTCGAAGGCCCGCTCGGCGCAGCGCAGGACCAGCTCCAGGTAGACCACGCCGGGCACCACGAGCCGTCCGTGCACCCGGTGCTCGGCGAGGAACGGCAGGGCGGCGAGGGAGAGTTCGCTCTCGCCGATCACCTCGCCGTCCGCCGTCTCCAGGATGTGCGGGCGCAGTGCGCGGCCGCTCCGCGAGGCGGTGGCGGTGCCCGCGGAGGTGTTCCGCGGCCAGTACTCCTGGCGCTGGAAGGGGTAGGTGGGCAGCTTGGCCGGGGAGGCCGGCCGGGTCACCACGGCGGACCAGTCGACCTCCCGGCCGCAGGCCCACACCTGGGCGAGCGACTCCAGCAGCACCCGGTGGGCCGAGGGCCCGTCGGCCGCCGGGGCCAGTCGCAGGACGTCCTGGTCCCCGCCGCCGACGGCGAGGGCGCCGGTGCCCAGTTCGAGGATGATCCCGACCCCGCTGTCCAGGGCCGCCGCCGGCGCCGCGTCGAGCGCCGCGGGCCTGTCCGGAGCGCTGTCCGCGGAGCGGTTCCAGTACTCGGCGGTGGCCACCTCGGGACCGGCCGGGCCGGTCCGGTGGTCGAGGACCAGGTCGACGGCCGGGATGCGCAGCCGTACGTCGGCCAGGTCGGCCGAGCGGCCCGCCAGGGCCAGCCGGGCACCGTCCGCGATGCTGAAGACGCCCGCGAGGGCCGCCGCGGCGTACGCGCCGGAGCCCTGGCCGACGATCACGTCCGGTTCGACACCGACCGAGCGCCACCAGGCTCCGAGCGCCACCGTGGCCGCGTAGCGCGCGGCCGGGCCGTCGCCGGCGGCCAGTTCCTCGCCGGGGACGCCGAGGGCGGCGGCCACCGCGTCCACGGTCGCGGTCACCACCGGCAGCTTCCCGTACAGGCCGTCGGCCCGGGCGCCGCTGTCGGTGGCCACGAAGGCCGCCTGCGGCACCGGCCCGGCACCGCGGCGACCGGTCACCACGCCGGGGGCGTCGGCCCCCTCGGCCACGGCGCGCAGTCCCTCCGCCAGGTCGGCGGAGGTCTCGACCACCACGGCGGCGCGGTCGCTGAGGTCGGCCCGGCCGACACCGGCCGACCAGGCGAGGTCGGCGGGCGTGAAGGCGTCGGCGGTGGCGGTGAACTCGGCCAGCCGGGCGGCCGATGCGCGCAGGGCCACCGCACCGGAGCCGGAGACCTTGACCACCACGGGCCCGTCCGGGGCCGGTTCGGCGGCGGTTTCCCGGACCGGCGGGGACTCCAGTACGACGTGGGCGTTGGTGCCGCCGAACCCGAAGGCCGACACACCCGCGATGCGCCGCTCCTGCTGCCAGCGGGTCAGCTCGGTCGGCACCGAGACCGGCAGATCCGCCCAGGCCACGTGGGGGTTGGGCTCGACCAGGTTCAGGTGCGGGGGGATCCAGCCGCGCTGGACCGTCAGCACCGCCTTGATGAACCCGGCGATGCCCGCCGCCGCCTCCAGGTGGCCGATGTTCGTCTTCACCGACCCCAGCGCCACCGGGCTGTCCGGTGCCCGGCCCTCGCCCAGCACCCGGCCCAGCGCCCGGACCTCGATCGGGTCGCCGAGCGGCGTGCCCGTCCCGTGCGCCTCGACGAAGCCGACCTCGGCGGCGGCGATCCCGGCCACCGCGAGCGCCCGCCGCACGACCTCCTGCTGGGAGGAGGCGCGCGGGACGGTCAGGCCGGAACTCTTGCCGTCCTGGTTCACGGCCGAGCCGCGGACGACGGCGAGGATGTCGTCACCGGCGGCGAGGGCGTCGGAGAGGCGCTTGAGCACGACCACGCCGGCGCCCTCGCCGCGGACGTAGCCGTCGGCGGAGGCGTCGAAGGTGCGGCAGAGCCCCTGGGCGGAGAGCATCCGGCCGCTGGACAGGGCGACCGAGGAGTCGGGGGAGAGCATCACGTTGACGCCGCCGGCCAGGGCCGTCCCGCACTCGCCCGCGCGCAGGCTCTGCACGGCCAGGTGCAGGGCCACCAGGGAGGAGGAGCAGGCGGTGTCCACCACCATGCTCGGTCCTTCCAGGCCCAGCACGTAGGAGAGCCGGTTGGCGCCGAAGTTCCCCGAGCTTCCCGTCGCCGAGTAGGCGTCGATCAGCGACACGTCCCCGGCGCCCAGGCGCTGGAAGTCGTTGCTGCCCATGCCGACGAACACGCCGGTGCGGCTGCCGCGCAGCGAGTCGGGTGCCACCCCGGCGTGCTCCAGGGCCTCCCAGGCCACCTCCAGCACCAGCCGGTGCTGCGGGTCGATGCCCGCCGCCTCGCGCGGCGGGATGCCGAACAGGCCGGCGTCGAAGCCCCGCACACCGTCGAGGAACCCGCCGTGGCGCACGTACATCCGCCCCGGTGCCCCGGCCTCCTCGTCGAAGAACTCCTCGATGTCCCAGCGGTCCTCGGGAATCCCGGTGATCCCCGAGCCCCCGCGGGCCAGGAACTCCCAGAAGCCCTCCGCGCCCGTCACCCCGCCCGGGAACCGGCACCCCACGCCGACGACGGCCACCGGCTCGTCACGGGCCTGCTTGGCCGCCGCCACCTCGGCGCGCGCGGCCTTGAGTTCGACGAGGGCGCGGCGCAGCACCTCCTGGCGTTCGGGCGCGACCGCCCCTTGGGTGACCATGGTCCGCTCCTCAGTTGTTGTCATGGTGGCTCTCCTGGTTCAGCTCGGACTCGAGGAGGTCCAGCAGCTCCGACTCGGACAGCTGGGCGAGTTCCGCCGACAGCTCGTCGACCTCGGCGCCCTGCTCCGGGAGCGGGTCGGCCAGGCCGAGGACCTCGCCGAGCAGGTACGCGCCGAGCGCGGTGACGGTGGGGTGTTCGAAGGCCACCGTGCCGGGCAGCTCCTCGCCCACCAACTGCTCCAGCCGGAACTTGAGTTCGACGCTCATCACGGAGTCCATCCCGGCCTCGAAGAAGCCGAGGTCGGCATCGATCCCGCTGCCCGGCTCCCGGCCCAGCACCTGCGCGACCTCGGCCTGCAGCGCCCGCTCCAGCAGCCTGGTCCGGGCGGCCCGGCTCTCCGCCTGACGCAGCCGGCCCAGCAGCATCGCGTCGCCGCCGGCCCGGCCGGCCGCGGCCCGGGTGCCGAGGTGGGTGAGCAGCGGGCGGCGCCGCTTGGCCTCCATGACCGGGCGGAACCTCGCCCAGTCCACCGGTGCCACGGTCAGCTGGTGGCGCCCGGAGCCCAGGGTGCGGCCCAGGGCGGCGAGGCCGGTCTCGTTCGGGAGGACGTACAGGCCCATCGACTCGAAGTACTGCTCGTGGTGGCCGGCCATCTCGCTCTCCTCCCACCAGCCCCAGTTCATCGCGAGGCCCGGCAGGCCCCGGCTGACCCGGTCGTGGGCCAGCACGTCCTGGAAGTAGTTGGCCGCCACGTAGTGGCCCGCGAGCGCGGAGCCCCAGACCGAGGAGGCGGAGGAGAACATCACGAAGAAGTCGGTCCCGCCGGCCGCGGTGAGCGCGTCCAGCACCAGGCTGCCCTCGACCTTGGGCCGCAGGACGTCCCGGAAGTGCTGCCAGTCCAGGTCCACGACGGCCCGGGGCTCGAACAGCCCGGCCGCGTGCACCACGCCCTTGACGGCCGGCCAGGGGGCGGCGGCGTCGAAGACCGCGGCCATCGCGGCGGCGTCCGCCACGTCGGCGTGCGGGGTGTGGACGCTGACGCCGGCCGCCCTCAGCTCGGCGAGCGTCGCCAGCAGCTGACGGTCCGCCTCCGGAAGGTCCGGGCCGTCCTCGGGGACGGGCCGCCGGCCCAGCAGCACCAGGTGGCGGGCACCGCGCCCGGCCAGCCAGCGGGCCACCCGCAGGCCGAGGATGCCCCGGCCGCCGGTGATCAGGTACGAGCCGTCCGGGCCGACCACCGTCGGCGAGGGTGCGACGGGCAGGTTCTCCACCCGGCGCAGCCGGGCCGCCTTGCGCAGGCCCGAGCGGTAGGCGACCTGGTCCTCGCCGTCGGGGGCGAGCAGCTCGGCGGCGATCGCCGCGGCCTCCCGCTCGGGGTCGGCGCCGGCCGGGTCGAGGTCGACCAGGCCGCCCCAGATCTCCGGGTGCTCCAGGCCGACGGCCCGTCCGAGACCCCAGGCGGGGGCGTGCGAGGCCGCCATGGCCGCGCCGTCGGTGCCGACGCCGCCGCGGGTGACCACCCACAGCTGGGGCGCCGGGGCGCCCGGGCGGGCCCGCAGCACCTTCGGTGCGAACAGCAGCGGCCCGCAGGCCAGCGCGAGCGCGCCGTCCAGCTCCGGGCCGGGCAGCCGCGGGTCCGCCGCGTCGTGCAGCGCGCCCAGGTGGACCAGGCCGCGCACGGACGGTTCCTCGGCCAGCGCCCCGGCGACCAGTTCGCGCAGCCGGTCCGGCCCGTCCTGGCAGAAGGCCGCGGCCGTGCCCGGCTCCGCCACCGTGAGGATCCTGGCCCGCGCGCCGTGGGCGGCCAGCTGCTCGGCGACCCGGCGGGCCAGACCGTGCTGGTCCTCGATCAGCAGCCAGGTGCCCGGGGAGCGCGCGGCGCCGCCCGGCTCCAGGACGGGCGGCTCGACCCGTTCCCAGTCCACCTCGTACACGTCCTGCGCGAGCGGGTCGGGCGCCTGCCCGTGCGGCACCGGCTTGCCCGGCAGCCAGTACCGCTGCCGCTGCCAGCGGTAGCCGGGCAGGGCGGCGGTGCTCGGCCCCTCGCCGTGCAGGGCCCGCAGGTCCACCGGCCGGCCGGCCACGTGCAGGGCTCCGGCGGCGTCCAGCATGGTCGTCCTGGCCTCGGCACCGGCCCGCATCGAGGCGGCCGTGCCGAGGCCGGCGACCTCGCCCTCCAGCGTCTGCCGGACCGCGGTGGACAGGACGGCGTGCGGACCGACCTCGAGCACCAGGGTGTTGCCCTCGCCGGCGGCGGCCCGCAGCGCGTCGGCGAAACGGACGGGCAGCGTCATGTTGTCCGCCCAGTAGCGCGCGTCCAGCGCGTCGGGGGCGGCGGCTTCGCCGGTGACCGTGGAGTAGAGCGGGACGCTGCGGCCGGCAGGCGTCAGCAGGCCCAGCGCGTCGACGAGTTCACCGCGCAGCGGGTCCAGGACGGGGGTGTGGAAGGCGTACTCGCCCGGCATCGCCATCCAGAACGCCTTGCGGCCGCGGACCAGCGCCTCCAGCGCGGCGACCTCCTGCGGCAACCCGCCGACCACCGTGTTGACCGGGCTGTTGACGGCGGCGACGAACAGCCGCCCGTCGAACGGCTCGATCAGCGTCCGGACCTCGGCGACGGGCAGGCCCACCACCGCCATCTGGCCCTGACCGTGGCTGCGGGCCATCACCCGGCCGCGGAGCACCGCGATCCGCAGGCCCTCCTCCAGCCCGAAGGCACCGGCCGCGACGGCCGCCGCGATCTCCCCGACGCTGTGCCCGACGACCGCGTCCGGCTCGACGCCCCAGGAGCGCCACAGCGCGGTGAGCGCCGCCTCCACCGCGAAGATCGCCGGCTGGGTCACCTCGGTGTCGTCCAGGCGGGAGACCTCGCGCGGGGCCTCCAGCTGCTCCAGCAGCGACCAGCCGGCCAGGTCCCGGACGATCTCCTCGCAGCGCAGCAGCACACGCCCGGCCACCGGGTCGGCCAGCAGGCTCCGGCCCATGCCGGCCCACTGGGATCCCTGGCCGCCGTAGACGAAGACCAGCCTGCTCCGGGCGGGCCGGGGCAGCACACCCTGGCGCACCTGGTGGCGCGCCCCGGTCAGCAGCTTGCCGAGCTGCTCGGCGGCCTGCGCCGGCGAGGAGGCCACCAGCGCCATCCGGGCCGCGAAGTGGTCGCGGCGGACGGCCGCCGTGCGGACCGTCTCGGCCCAGGCCGAGCGGCCCCGGACGGACCCGCCGTCCGCCAGGTACGTCCGGTACGCCTCGGCGGTCTCCCGCAGCCCCTCGGGGGTGCGGGCCGAGAGCAGCAGCAACTCCGGCCGCTCGTCGGCCTGTTCGCCCGGCTGTTCGTCCGCGCGGCGCCCGGCCGGCTCGGGAGCCTGCGCGAGCACCACGTGGGCGTTGGTGCCGCTGAAGCCGAAGGAGCTGAGCCCGGCGACCCGGTCCCGGCCGTCGGTGGTCCACGGCGTGAGCTCCGTCGGCACGGTGACCGGCAGCGCCGCCCAGTCCACCAGCGGGTTCGGGTCCCGCAGGTGCAGGTGCGGCGGGATCTGCCCGTGGTGCAGCGACAGGGCCACCTTGACCAGCCCGCAGATGCCCGCGGCGGCCTCCAGGTGCCCGACGTTGGTCTTGGCGGAGCCGACCAGCAGCGGCGGCGCCCCGCCGTCCTCGGGCCGCAGCGCCTCGGCCAGCGCCTGGACCTCCATCGGGTCGCCGAGCGCCGTCCCGGTGCCGTGCGCCTCCACGTAGCCCACCTCGTCGGGCGAGGTGGCGGCGTCGCGCAGCGCGTCGCGGATCACGGCCTGCTGCGCGAGGCCGTTGGGGACGGTCAGGCCGGCGCTGCGGCCGTCCTGGTTCACCGCCGTACCGCGCAGCACCGCCCAGATGTGGTCCCCGGCCGCCTGCGCGTCGGAGAGCCGCTTGAGCACGACCACGCCGGCGCCCTCGCCGCGGCCGTAGCCGTCCGCCGAGGCGTCGAAGGTCTTGCACCGCCCGTCGGGCGAGAGCGCCCGCAGCCGGGAGAGCCCGGCCGTGGTGGCCGGGGCCAGCATCAGGTTCACCCCGGCCACCACCGAGAGGTCCGACTCGCCGGAGCGCAGGCTCCGGACCGCGAGGTGGGCCGCCACCAGGGACGAGGAGCAGGCCGTGTCGACGGCCAGGCTCGGTCCCTGGGCGCCGAGCAGGTAGGACAGCCGGCCGGCCGCGACGCTGAAGGTGTTGCCGGTCGCCAGGTGGGCGCCGTCGTCGGCGGTGCCCTCCGCGACCAGCAGCTGCAGGTAGTCGGAGGTGTTGATGCCGACGTAGACCGAGGTGCGGGAGCCGTCGAGCTCGGTGGCGGTCACGCCCGCGTCGGCGAGCGCCTCCGAGGCCACTTCGAGCAGCAGGCGCTGCTGCGGGTCCATCCCGCGGGCCTCGCGGGCCGAGATGCCGAAGGCGTCGGCGTCGAACTCGTCGACCCGGGTGGTGAGGAAGCCGCCGCGCCGGGTGGAGGTCTTGCCGGTGGCGGCCGGGTCGGCGTCGTAGAACGCCTCCCGGTCCCAGCGGTCCTCCGGCACCTCGACGGTCGCGTCCCGGCCGTCCCGCAGCAACTGCCAGAACCCGTCCAGGTCGTTCGCGCCGCCGGGCAGCCGGCAGCCCATGCCGACGATGGCGATGGGCTCGGAGGGCGCGACAGCCGGTTCGGCGGCCGGCGGGGCGGCCTCGGGCTGCGGCACGGCCTCGTCGGGCTGCGGGACGGCCTCGCCGGGCTCGGCGGCGCGGGAAGCGGCGGCCCGCGGGGCGGCGGGCGCCTGCCGGAGCCGGCGGTCGGCCAGGTAGCCGGCCAGCCTGCCGATGGTGGGGTGGTCGAAGACGGCGGTGGTCGGGATGTCCCGGTCGATCAGGTCCTCCAGCCGGACCCGCAGGGCGACCACCATCGCCGAGGTCAGGCCGAGGTCGAACAGCCCGGTCTCGGCGTCGAGTTCGTCCGGGTCGGCGAGGTCCAGCAGGACGGCCAGTTCCTCCTGGAGCCGGCGGAGCAGGTCCTCGGGGGCGGGCTGCGCGGAGGCGGGTTGCGCGGTGGCGGGCCGCGCGGAGACGGGCCGCCCGGTGGCGGGAGCCCCGGCGGGCGCGGCCTGCGGCACCGGACCGGCCGGCCGTACGGCCGCGGGTCGGTCGGCGCCCTGCCGGACGGCCGGCGCGGGGCCGTAGTCCTGCCGCTGGAACGGGTAGGTCGGCAGCTTCACCGAACGGGCCGGGCGCGGGCCGACCGCCCGCCAGTCGACCGGGCACCCCTCGGTCCACAGACGGGCCAGCGAGCCGAGCAGCCCGCGGTGCGCGGAGCCGCCGGCGAACGCCGACGGGACGCAGACCGGCGCGCGGCCGGGTGCGGTGGAGGCCGCCGGGCCGAGCAGCCCGCCGGTGCCGAGCTCGACCAGGATCCGCACGCCCCGCTCCCACACGGTCCGCATCGCCTGCTCGAACCGCACCGGCTCGCGGGTGTGCCGGACCCAGTACCCGGCGGTGGTGATCTCCTCGTCCGCGAGCAGACCGGTGGCGTCGGACACCAGCGGCAGACCGGGGAGGTTCATCGTCAGCCCGGCGAACTCCTCGGCCAGCCGGTCCAGTACGGGCTCCATGGCGGCGGAGTGGAAGGCGTGCGGCACGGCGAGCCGGACACCGCGCACGCCGCGGCCGGCCAGCTCCTCCGCCACCGCCGTGACGGCCTCCACCGGGCCGCTGACCACGGTGTCGCGCGGCCCGTTGAGCGCCGCGATCCCGACCTCGCCCGAGACCAGCCGCTCGATCCCGGCCAGCTCCTCCGGCGCGCAGGACAGCGCCACCATCGCGCCGCCCTCCGGGAGTCCGGCCATCAGCCGCCCTCGGGCGGAGGTCAGCCGGGCGCCGTCCTCGACCGTGAACACCCCGGCGAGCGCGGCCGCCGCGTACGCCCCGACGCTGTGCCCGACCACGGCGGCCGGCTCCACGCCGACCGAGCGCCACCACGCCCCCAGCGCCACGGCGGCGGTGTAGAGCGCGGGTTGGGCCACCTCGGTGGCGGCCAGCGCCTGCCGCGCCTCCTCGCCGCCCGACAGCAGTGCGGACAGCGGCAGTTCGGTGACCGGGCCGACCACCGCGGCCACCGCGTCCACCGTCTCGGTCACCACCGGCACCCGGCCGTACAGGCCCGCCAGCACGCCCGCGACCTTGGCGCCGTGGCCCGGGACGACGAACGCCACCCGCGGTGCGGCGCCGACGCCCCGGCGGCCGGTGACCACGCCGGTGGTGCTGCCGCCCAGGGCCACCGCGCGAAGGCCCGCCGTCAGTTCCGTCCTGGTCGCGGCGACCACGGCCGCCCGCTCGCCGAGGTCCGCCCGGCCCACGCCGGCGGCCCAGGCCACCTGCTCCGGGGTGACCCCGTCGGCCGTGGCGACGAAGTCGGCCAGCCGTCCCGCCGCCGCCCTGAGGGACTCGCCCTCCGCCCCCGACACCTTTACCAGGACGGGGGAGCCGTCGGGGTCCGGCTGCCCGGCAGACCCATCTGGCGTCACGTCAACACTCCTGTCGATCATCGCGTTCCCTCCAGCACGACGTGTGCGTTGGTGCCGCCGAATCCGAAGGCGGAGACTCCGGCGATGCGCCGTTCCTGTTCCCAGCGGGTGAGCACGGTGGGGACCGCCACGGGCAGGTCGGCCCATTCCACGTGGGGGTTGGGTTCGACCAGGTTGAGGTGCGGGGGGATCCAGCCGTGGTGGACCGTGAGGACGGCCTTGATGAACCCGGCGATGCCCGCCGCCGCCTCCAGGTGGCCGATGTTGGTCTTCACGGAACCGAGCGCCACCGGGCTGCCGGGGTCCCGGCCCGCACCGAGGACGCGGCCCAGCGCCCGGACCTCGATCGGGTCGCCGAGCGGCGTGCCCGTCCCGTGCGCCTCGACGAAGCCGACCTCCGAGGCGGCCACCCCCGCCGCCGACAGCGCCCGCCGCACCACGTCCTCCTGCGCGCGGCCGCTCGGGGCGGTGAGACCGTTGCTGCGGCCGTCCTGGTTGACGGCGGAGCCGCGGACGACGGCGAGGATGTCGTCACCGGCGGCGAGGGCGTCGGAGAGGCGCTTGAGCACGACCACGCCCGCGCCCTCGCCGCGGACGTAGCCGTCGGCGGAGGCGTCGAAGGTGCGGCAGAGTCCCTGGGCGGAGAGCATCCGGCCGCTGGACAGGGCCACTGAGGAGTCGGGGGAGAGCATCACGTTGACGCCGCCGGCCAGGGCGGTCCCGCACTCGCCGGTGCGCAGGCTCTGCACCGCGAGGTGCAGGGCCACCAGGGAGGAGGAGCAGGCGGTGTCCACCACCATGCTCGGTCCTTCCAGGCCCAGCACGTAGGAGAGCCGGTTGGCGCCGAAGTTCGCCGAACTGCCGGTCGCCGAGTAGGCGTCGATCAGCGAGACGTCGCCCGCGCCCAGGCGCTGGAAGTCGCTGCCGCCCATGCCGACGAACACGCCGGTGCGGCTGCCGCGCAGCGAGTCGGGTGCCACTCCGGCGTGCTCCAGGGCCTCCCAGGCGACCTCCAGCATGAGCCGGTGCTGCGGGTCGATGCCCATCGCCTCGCGCGGCGGGATGCCGAACAGGCCAGCGTCGAAGTCCCGGACGCCGTCGACGAATCCGCCGTGGCGCACGTACATGCGTCCCGGTGCGCCGGCCTCCTCGTCGAAGAACTCCTCGATGTCCCAGCGGTCGCGGGGGATCGCGGTGATCCCCGAGCCGCCACGGGCCAGGAAGTCCCAGAAGCCGTCCGCGCCCGTCACCCCGCCCGGGAACCGGCACCCCACCCCGATCACCGCGATCGCGTCCTCGGCCCCGCCCCGGACCGTCGGCGCCGTCCGCGCCGGGTCCTGGGCCGGGTTCTGGGCCGGTTCCTGGGCCGGGGACGACGGGGCGTTCGCCGCCCGTAGTTCCTCGGCCAGTGCGCGGGCCGCGGCGGCCGGCGTGGGGTGCTCCCAGACGAGCGTGTCGGGCACGTGGTGCCCGAGCCAGTCGGAGAGCGTGCCGGCCAGCGAGACCGCCTGGATCGAGTCGATCCCGTACGAGGTGAACGACTCGTCGGCGGCCACCTCGTGCAGGCCGAGCCGGGCACCGGCGGCGATCAGCTCCCTGAGGCGGTCCTCGATCTCGGCGGCGGTCCTGGCCCGCACGGCGGCCGTCCCGCGGCCGTCGGCCGGCTGCCCGACCGGGGCCGGGGTCGGGGTCGGGGCCGGGGTCGCGGCCGGTTCCGGGGCCGCGGCGGCGGGGGCCGGACGGGCGGCCGCCGGACGGACCACGGGCAGCGAACCGTCCAGGTACTGGGCCTTGCACGCCCGGCGCTGGACCTTGCCGCTGGAGGTGGTGGGGATCTTGCGGGCCGGTACCAGCACCACGTCGTGCACCTGCAGTTGGTGCACCTCGGAGATCCGTCGGCGGATCGTCGTGGTGAGCCCGCTCGCCAGCTCGGCGCTCACCCTCCCGCGCGGCAGTTCCTGGACGACGACCAGCACGTCCTCGCCGTCCGCCTCGACCGTGAACGCCGCGGCCCGGACCGCCCCGAGCGAAGGGTCACTGTCGGTGCAGGTCGCCTCGACGTCCTGCGGATAGACGTTGCGCCCACGGAAGATCATCAGATCGGTGGCCCGGCCGGTGACGAACAGCTCGCCGTCCATCAGCACCCCGAGGTCGCCGGTGCGCAGGTACGGACCCTCGCCGTTCGCCAGCCGGAGGCCGAAGGTCTCCGCCGTCGCCTCCGGCGCCTCGAAGTAGCCGGCCGCGACGCTCTCCCCGCGGACCCAGATCTCCCCGACCTCGCCCGGCGGCAGCACCTCACCTCGCTCCCGGGCCACGATCGCCACCTCGGTTTCCGTCGCGACCTCGCCCGAACTCGCAAGCGACTGAACCGAGTTCAGGTCATGAGGTGGCCTGATCCGGCCCTGCTCCAGCTCCGGCTTCGAGACGTGGCGCACCAGCGGATCGCCCTGCGGCCGCGCGCCCGAGACCAGCAGGGTGCTCTCCGCCAGCCCGTAGCACGGGTAGAAGCTGCTCCGGCGGAATCCGCAGCGCTCGAAGGCCGCCGCGAAGCGGTCCAGCACCTCCGGCTGGACCGGCTCGGCCCCGTTCAGCGCGGAGACCCAACTCGACAGGTCCAGCCGGTCCTTGACCTCGTCCGTCACCCGCTCGACGCACATCCGGTAGGCGAAGTTCGGTGCCGGGCTGACGGTGCCGCGATAGCGGCTGATCGCCTCCAGCCACACCGCCGGTTCCCGGACGAAGGACACCGGGGCCATCAGAGTGACGGTGTAACCGGTGTGGATCGGGCAGATGATGCCGCCGATCAGCCCCATGTCGTGGTACGGCGGGAGCCAGCTCACCGACTGGCTCTCGACGGTGAGCCCGAAGGCCTCCTGTGCGGCCCGGGCGTTGGCGATCAGGTTCCGGTGGGTGACGATCACCCCCTTCGGGGTGGCGGTCGAACCCGAGGTGTACTGCAGGAACGCGGTGTGCTCACCGGTGAGGGGCGGAGCGCTCCAGTCGTCCTCCCGGCCGTCCAGCACCCGGTCGTCGGCGGGCAGCCAACGGGCCCGCGACAGCGGGGACACGAGGGCGTCGCCGGCCGTGCCGTCGCCGATCGCCGGGGCGATGTCCGCCAGGCCGGAGGACTCGTCCGTGAGCACGATCTGCGCACCCGAGTTGAGGGCGATCGCCTGTACCCGACCGACGTGCTTGGCCGTCCCCGGCGGATAGGCCGGCACCGGGACGAATCCGCCGTAGAGGCAGCCGAAGAAGTAGGCCACGTAGTCCAGCCCCGGCGGGCAGAGCATCAGAACCCGGTCTCCCGGGGTGCCTTCCGCCCGCAGGGTGACGGCAACGGCTCGTGCCCAGGCGTCCAGCCGGCTCCAGGTCAGCAGCGATTCCTCCGGCTGCCCGGTGCCCGAGAAACTCAGGAATCGGTATCCGACCTGGTCGGGCTGATGCTCGGCCCGGTACCGCAAGAGTTCGACAAGCGTCCCGGCCGCTGATTTTGGGCGCGTCGACATCGGCTCTCCCCCCATGCGCAAATGAATGTTGGTGATTCCGGACGGTTCGCCGCAGGAGCCCGTTCCCGAGCCCCCTGAAATGGGCCGGGCGCTGCGGCGTGCAGTTCTGGACAGCATGACGACGGCCCCGCATGCGGGAGCCGGTGAATCAGAGCAGGAAGAAGGGTCTTGAAATCCCGAAAGCGCCTTTGCGTGCAATCGGCCAGGGAAAGTTCCCGGCAGAGACATAAGTAGCGAAAAGGAAACCCGGAGCAAGTGCCGCTCACAGACCGCGGTACGTATCTTCACCCCGTTGTACCGCAACCAGGCCGCGGCCAGGCTATGAGCAGTACTTGCAGCCTGTCAAGAAATAAAGATCCCGCCGAGCTTGTATGACACTGCGTCAACTAGCGTCCTTGGAAACCTACTTCATGACACATGAAAGCGGGTAAACATGCGGTAAGCGGCTGGTTGACGAGGTCGTCGACGCGGCGGTCGCGGCGGATCGAATGGGCCGGCGAACGCCTTCTGTCCCGGCCGGGCACGGGATACGCTCGTGCCCGGGAGTGTTCGGCCTTGTCATCGGCCCGCGCCGACGGCAAGGCGAACACCGCGCGTGCACCGCTATTTCTGTCGTGTCCATGGCATTAAATGGGGGACCAATGAAACGGCTTTCGGCCCGGCGCTCCCGTGCGACTTGAGCGAATTCCCGGCGGCCCGGGAATCTAGGCGGTCCGGCCGGTGCAGGCCGCGGCGGTCACCAGGGCGGTGAAGGCGGCCGCGGAGGCGTCCGGTCCACCGGAGTCGTACGGGTTGCGCGAGAGCACGACCTGGCGCTTCCCGGTGTCGTCGCTGAGCATGACGCTGCTGTAGCCGATGCTGTCGCCGCGGTGGCCCCAGAAGTCTCCGCACGGAGTGGGTGTGCGTTCCAGGCCGAGGCCGTAGTCGGCGCCGAGGCCGAGGCCCGTGGTCCGCTTCATCTCGGCGAGCTCGGCGGATCCGAGCAGCCGGCCCCCGAGCAGGGCGGCCATGAAGGTGGCGAGGTCGGCGGTGGTGGAGATGCCGGCGCCGGACGGGCCGGCGATGCTCGGGTTGAACAGCGTGATGTCCACCGGGCCGCCGGGCAGACTGGCGTAGCCGTGGGTGTGGCGGCCGGGCACGGTGGGGTCGTTCTCCGGCATCGTGGTCTCGCGCAGGCCGAGCGGCCGGATGATCCGGCGGTCCACCTCCTGCTGCCAACTGCGGCCGGTGGTCCGCTCGATGAGCATGCCGAGCAGGATGTAGTCGGTGTTGGAGTAGTGCCAGTCCTGCCCCGGCGGGAAGTACGCCGGGTGGGACTCGGCGACGGCGACGAGCTCCGCCTGCGTCCACGACTTCCAGCGGTCGGTGCTGAGCCACGTCCGGAAGGAGGCCTCGTCCTCATAGGCGAAGGCCGGATCCGAGGTGTAGTTGAAGATGCCGCCGGTGTGGTTGAGCAGTTGGCGGAGGCTGATCGCGGCTCCGTTGTGCACGACGCCGGGCAGGTGCTTCTCCACCGGGTCGTCCAGGCCGATCCGGTGCTCCGCGACCAGCTGGAGGACGACCGTCGCCACGAAGGTCTTGGTGGCGCTGCCGATCCGGAAGCGGTCGCGGGCCGCGGCGGGCTCGCCGGTGGTGAGGTCGCCGGTTCCGGCCGCGCCCCTCCAGAGGGTCCGGCCGTTCTCGCTCACCCGGCCGAGCGCGG
Source organism: Kitasatospora sp. NPDC058032 (assembly GCF_042885845.1). NCBI lineage: Bacteria > Bacillati > Actinomycetota > Actinomycetes > Kitasatosporales > Streptomycetaceae > Kitasatospora > Kitasatospora sp. NPDC058032. Next base: position 88,308 of record NZ_JBHVRK010000028.1, read on the forward strand.
CGGTGGCACCGCCCGGCGCCACCACCGCCTGCAGGCCGGCGTCCAGCGCCGCCCGGTCGACCCGCCGTTCCGCGTCCGTCACCGGGCCGGCGGTGCCCTGCGCCTGCGCCGCCGGGACCATGCCGATCACCAGGCCCGCCCCCGCCAGCGCGACCGCCGCCAGGCGGACGGCTCCGTTCCTTGACGTCCCCACTGCGCCAACCTCCCCTTGGCCGGGCGGAAGGTGTCTACAACTCCCGCCATTCGTCCGGTGGTTGAAACTCTCCCAGCACCCGGATGACTGTTCGTCAGACCGGGGTCCGACCTCTTCTCCCCATCAAGTCGCACGGCTTCGGCCGGGCGACTACGCCTTGGGGAGGGGGTGGCCCCCGACCGGCTCCCCGGGGTGGTGTCCCGATCCCCTAGGGGATGCCCGCCGCCGGGATCGGGGTTGGCCGTCTCCCTCGCCGGTATCCGGCTGCGGCGCGAGCAGCCGCGTCCGTCGGCCCGGGTGCACGTGGGGCCCGGCCCGTGCGGAACGGCCGGAGGCGGTTCGCTCGTGGAGAGCGGACCGCCTCCGGCCGTTCCCGTGGCGCGGTCAGCGCACCCAGCCGGTCATGCTCTGGCCGACGGTCTGGACCTTCCCCGCCGGGCGCGGCCGTGCGCCGGCGTCCACCGCGCCCGCCACCGCCCGCACCAGCCAGGCGTTGACCGACAGCCCCTCGCGGCCCGCCGCCTCCTCGGCGCGCGCCTTGAGGTGGGCCGGCAGTCGCAGGTTGACGCGGGCGGTGGCGCCCTCCTCGCCGTCGGCGGGCACCGGCACCGTGAACGGTTCGACCGATGCGGCCGGCTCCGCGGGCCCGGGGGCGGCCGGCGGGAGGGTCACCACGAAGTCGGGGTCCAGCCCGCGCAGCCGTACGTCGACCGAGCCGGGGGCCAGCTCGCGGGTGATCTCGTCCGACGCGGCGGAGAGCACGTTGAGCATGGTCAGCCGGGCCGCCGACTCCAGCGGCGCGGTGAGCCGCTCGGCCAGCGCGCGCGCTTCCTCCCCGCCGGCCTCGGCGGCCACCGCGAGTTCGCGACGCAGATTCTCGACATACGGAGTGAGGTCCATGGCGCCATGGTGGCACCATCATGGCGCCATGCGCAAGCCGGGTGGCGTCGCCCCGGTCGGACCTCCGGCATGCGGAGCTCCGGTCACGCGCAGTGGCGATCACTCGGTCCGACCGGTTTTCCGTCAAGCCGTGGCACCCGTCTGAGTGCTCCTGGGTGGCCGCAGAGTGAACCTGAGCTTTGTCATACAAATCGGACGCCTCGTCAGAACATCATCAACTCGAACTGTGCTCTTTCTGGCTTCCCTTCCCCGCCATCCCCCGAACACGAGCGCAGGGTCGAAAGGACTTCTGATGACGCGCTGTCCGCCCACACCCCCGGATCAGGGTCAGAGACCTGACGGACGCTCCGCCCACCGACCACCGGGCCGGCTCGTCACGCTGGTGGCGGCCTTCGCCGCCGCCGTCGCGTCGCTGACCACCCCGGCCCTCGCCATCGGCCACGCCGCCGCGGTGACCGACCGCCCCGCCGCGGCACACCCATCGGACCGTCAGGGAGACCGGCAGGGCCGGCAGCAGCCGGTGACCCTGGAGAAGACCGGCACCGACATCACCACCGGCAGCACGACCACCACCACCCACGGCGACACCATCCGCTGGGTCGTCTCCGCCACCAACCCGGACAACGTGCCGGTCTCCACCACCGTCACCGACCCCATCCAGGGCGGCCCGGGCAGCACCCCCCAGTCCCAGACCTACGTGCCCGACACGCTCCAGGCGCCGCCGGGCTTCACCAGGCAGTGGTCCACCGATGGTGGCGCCACCTTCTCCACTACCGACCAGGGCCCGGCCACCAACGTCGTCCAGGCGACCAACCCGAGGCTCTCCGCACCGGCCACCGGCAGCGTGGTCCAGATCCCGCCGCCCCTCACCCCGGTCAACACGGCCACCGGCGGTGACGGCTTCACCCCCATCCTCTACACGGCCACGATCAACGGCGTCGCCACGCCCGAGGCCTGGAACATCTACCACCACGGGTACTCGAACACGGCCAGCGTGGTCTGCACCGACCTGCTGTCCAACGGCCCCTGCCCGACCCCGAGCGGCGCCCCCGCCAGCTGGCCCCAGCCGCTGAACTCCTCGGCGCCCAACGGGACCACCGGAGACCTCGGCAGCACCCGGACCCCGACCTACGTGCAGTCCGGCTCCAAGCTGTACTACGCCGCCGTCAGCCGGGTCACCCCCGAGCTCATCGGCATCGGCTGCATCGACCTCCAGGCCCAGGCCAGCTGTGGCTTCACCCCGCTCCAGGAGGGCACCGGCACGGTCATCGGCGGTGTGGTCGAGGTCCCCGGCGGGTTCGACTACGTCGTCTCCGGCACCGGCGAGATCCTCTGCTACGACCGCGCCGCCAACGCCCCCTGCGGCACCTTCGACATCGGGCTGCCCCCGAACGAGGGCCAGGGCGGCTTCCCCGGTGACTACGTCGGCACGATGACGGTCATCAACGGCAAGGTCTACGTCACCGACAACCAGCGGGCCCCGCTGCCGTCGCTGATGGGTTGCTTCGACCCGGCGACCGGCCTCGCCTGCGCCGGCTGGACCGTCCCGAAGACCTTGGTCACCCCCCTCGGCGTCGACCCCGCCCGGGTCGACAACGTCTTCGCGATCTACAACTCCTCGGGCACGGCCATCGGCGTCTGCACCGTGGTGGGCGGCGTCGAAGGGCGGGTCACCCCGCCGGTCGGCACCGTCGTCTGCTTCGACTTCGCGGGCGACCCGATCGCGGCGCCCCCCGGCCTGCAGACCCTGGTCAGCACCAACGTCGCCCCCGGCGAGGCCAACTACCAGGTCCCGCTGACCATCACCGCCCCCAACGGGCACCTGGAGACCGAGTTCCCGTTCTGGATCTACCAGGGCAACACCCCGACCCTGAACAGCTCCGAGTTCTGCTACGACTGGAACACCCAGGCCCCCTGCTCCCAGTACGGGACCAACGGCGTCGTCAACGGCCCGCTCAACGTCAACGGCGGCAACACCAGCCCCTACGGCTTCGCCTACGACGGCCAGTGCAAGTACAGCCTCGGCGACACCGGCGTCCTGTTCTCCATCGACCCGATCACCGGTGCCTCGCCCTGCCTCAAGACCAAGGCCCAGAGCACCATCAACCCGTCGGCGTACTACTGCGACGGGGCGACCGGGCACGTGAGGTCCTACGGGACGGTCAGCCTCGTCGGCATCGATCCGACGACCGTCGACTTCGCCAACTCCACGGTGACCGTGCTGTCCGCCGGCGGCACCCCGATCGGCACCTTCCCGTTCGACCCGGCCACGGGCACGGCGGACATCTCCTCCGTCCCGATCGCCGATCAACCGATCCAGGTGATCGGCAACATCGACCTCGTCAACGGCTCGTCCTTCACCCCGGACAACCACCCGCTGATGCAGGTGACCTTCGTCGGCGACGCCCCGCAGATCTGCTACGAGACCAAGGTGACCACGGACTGCTCCGTCACCTCCATCTCCAACCAGGCCTACGCCGTCACCGACGGCGGGATCCCCGTCACCTCCAACACCGTCACCTTCGAGGTGACCCCGGGCCCGGAGTGCGCCCCGAAGCTGGAGATCAACAAGGAGATCTGCACCTCGGCGAACGCCGCCGACTGCGCGAGTGGCGGCCCCGGTCCATGGGCGAAGAACGCGACGCTCGTACCCGGCGGTACCGCCCACTGGCGGATCACGGTGACCAACACCGGCGCGACCCCGATCACCGGGATCACGCTGGCGGACAGCGTCTCGCCCTCGTGTGTGACCGCTGCGGGGACCTTCGATCTCGCGGTGGGGGCGTCCCACCAGGTCTTCTGCGACCTGGCGAACATCACCCAGCACACCGTGAACACCGTGACGGCCTCCTTCCCCGGCCCGGGTGGGGAGATCATCACCACGCCTCCGTCCGAGGCGACGGCGGACGTGCAGTCGCTGGAGATCAACAAGGAGGTCTGCACCTCGACCAACGCGGCCGACTGCGCCGAGGGTGGTGCGGGTCCGTGGGCGAAGGGCACCACGGTCGTGGCCGGGAGCACCGCGTACTGGCGGATCACGGTGACCAACACCGGGACCGTTCCGGTGAACGGGATCACGCTGGCGGACAGTGTCTCGCCGTCGTGTGTGACCGCTGCGGGGACCTTCGATCTCGCGGCGGGCGCTTCTCACCAGGTCTTCTGTGATCTGACGAACGTCACGCAGCACACCATCAACACGGTCACGGCATCGTTCCCCGGTCCTGCCGGGGAGGCGATCACGACGCCGCCGTCGGAGGCGACGGTGGAGGTGACGCCGCCTCCGCTGCCGGAGCTGAGCATCAACAAGGAGGTCTGCACCTCGACCAACGCGGCCGACTGCGCCGAGGGTGGTCCGGGTCCGTGGGCGAAGAGCACCACGATCCCGTCCGGCAGCACCGCCCACTGGCGGATCACGGTGACCAACACCGGCACGATCCCGGTCACCGGGATCACGCTGACGGACAGTGTCTCGCCGTCCTGCGTCACGGCCGCCGGCACGTTCGACCTCGCGGTCGGCGCGTCGCGTCAGGTGTTCTGTGACCTGGCGAACGTCACGCAGCACACGGTGAACACCGTGACGGCGACCGCCCCGAGTCCGGACGGCCCGATCACGACCCTGCCGTCGGAGGCGACTGTTGATGTGCCGGCGGTTGTTCCGTCGGTGAGTATCAACAAGGAGGTCTGCACCTCGACGAATGCGGCTGACTGTGTCGAGGGTGGTGCGGGTCCGTGGGCGAAGGCCACGACGGTTCCGTCCGGGAGCACGGCGTTCTGGCGGATCACGGTGACGAACACGGGCACGGTCCCGGTCACGGGGATCACGCTGTCGGACAGTGTCTCGCCGTCCTGCGTCACGGCTGCCGGGTCGTTCGATCTGGCGGTGGGTGCTTCTCACCAGGTGTTCTGTGACCTGGCGAATGTCACGCAGCACACGGTGAACTCGGTGACGGCCTCGTTCCCGGGTCCGGAGGGTCCGATCACGACGCCGCCGTCGGAGGCGACTGTTGATGTGCCGGCGGTTGTTCCGTCGGTGAGTATCAACAAGGAGGTCTGCACCTCGACGAATGCGGCTGACTGTGTCGAGGGTGGTGCGGGTCCGTGGGCGAAGGCCAC
>NZ_JBHVRK010000029.1:0-92505 GCF_042885845.1 Kitasatospora sp. NPDC058032
GGATGGTCGAACACCAGCGTCGCCGGCAACCGCACCCCGCAGGCCGCGTTCAACGCGTTCCGCAGCTCCACCGCCGTCAGCGAGTCGAAGCCCAGGTCCTTGAAAGCCCGTTCGGGATCGACCTGCTCCGGGGAGGCGTGGCCGAGCGCGGTCGCGATCTGCAGCCGGACCAGGTCCAGCAGGAGGCGCAGCCGCTCGGCCTCGGCCAGTGGGGCCAGCCGGCCGGCCAGCGTGCCGGAGTCGCCCGCGGCCGGGGCGTCGACGGCCCGGGTCCGTCGACGGCCGGCCCTGACCAGCCCGCGCAGCAGGGCCGGGACCTCCCCGTCCGCCGCCCGGACGCGCAGCCCGGCGGTGTCCAGCCGCACCGGGAAGAGCACGTCACCGTCGGTCGCGCACGCGGCATCGAACAGGGCGAGCGCGTCGGCGGAGTCCATCGCGGCCAGGCCCATCCGCCGGATCCGGGCCAGGTCGGCGGTGGCGAGCTTGCCGGTCATGCCGCTGCCCTCGGCCCACAGGCCCCAGGCCAGCGAGACGCCCGGCAGTCCGGCCGCCCGGCGCCGCTGCGCGAGCGCGTCCAGGAAGGCGTTCGCCGCCGCGTAGTTGCCCTGCCCGGCGCCGCCGAGCGTGGCGGAGACGGAGGAGAACAGCACGAACGCGGACAGGTCCAGGTGCCGGGTCAGCTCGTGGAGGTTGAGCGCCGCCGCCACCTTGGGGCGCAGCACCCGGTCCATCCGCTCGGGTGTGAGGGCGGAGACGACGCCGTCGTCCGTCACGCCGGCCGCGTGCACCACGGCCGACAGCGGGCGGTCGGCGGGGACGGTCGCGAGCAGCGCGGCGAGCGCGTCGCGGTCCGCGACGTCGCAGGCAGCGGTGACGGGCTCGGCGCCCAGGGCCGCGAGCTCGGCCTCGAACTGTTCCGCTCCCTCGGCCGCGAGTCCGCGGCGGCCCACCAGCAGGAGGTGCCGGACGCCGTGCTCGGTGACCAGGTGGCGCGCCACCAGCCGGCCGAGCGTGCCGGTCGCGCCGGTGATCAGCGTGGTGCCCTCGATCGGGAAGCTCCGGTCGGTGTCCGGTCCCGGGTCGGCGGTCTTCGCCAGGCGGGGCAGCAGGAGGCGACCGTCCCGCACGGCGAGCTGCGGCTCACCACTGCCCAGCACGGAGGGCAGCACCTCGGCCGCGTCGGTGTCCCGGTCCAGGTCGACCAGCACGAACCGGTCCGGGTGTTCCGACTGCGTCGAGCGCAGCAGGCCCCAGACGGCGGCCTCGGCCGGGTCGAGCGTTGCGGGTGCGCCGTCGGGTGCGGTGGCGTGACGGGTCACCACCACGAGACGTGCGGCGCTGAACCGTTCGTCGGCGAGCCAGCGCTGTACGAGCCGCAGCGCGCGGTGGCCGGCGGCGCGGACGGCGTCGGCCGAGCCCGCGACGTCCAGCGGTTCGGTCGGGTCGGGCGCCGCGGAGACGACCGCCACGTAGGCGGGTACCGGCGCACCGCTGTCGACGGCCTGCGCGAGCACGGACAGCTCGGCCTCGGCGGTGGAGGCCTCCAGCGTCAGGACCGCCGGCGCGGGCACCGCCTCGCTCGGCGGCGCGCTCACCCAGTCGAGCCGGAACAGCGCGTCCTGGCGGGTCCCGGCCGCGACGCGCAGCTGCTCGGCGTCGACCGGGCGCAGCACCAGGCGGCCGACCGTGGCGACCGGCAGGCCCGCGCCGTCGGCGACGAGCACCGACACCGTGTCCGGTCCGGCCGGGGTCAGCTTGATGCGGAGGACGGCGGCGCCGCCGGCCCGCAGGTCCACCTCGCCCCAGGAGAAGGGCAACAGGCCCTGTCCGGTCTCGGTGCCGGAGAGCAGGCCGAGCCAGGAGGCGTGCAGCGCGGAGTCGAGCAGGGCGGGGTGGAGGCCGAAGGCTCCCGCCTGCGCGGCGGCCACGGCGGGCAGGGCGGCCTCGGCGAACAGGTGCTCGCCCTGCCGCCAGGCCCCGCGCAGGCCGCGGAACACCGGGCCGTAGCCGAAGCCCAGCTCGTCCAGCCGGTCGTAGAGGTCGCCGGTGTCGACCGGGGTGGCGCCCGGGGGTGGCCAGGCGCTCAGGTCGAACGGTTCGGTCGGTGCGGGCCCGCTCGCGAGCGTCCCCCCGGCGTGGCGGGTCCACTGCTGCTCGTCGAGCCGGTCCTCCGGCCGGGAGTGCAGGTCGAGCGGGCGCCGTCCGTCGTAGTCCTCGGGGCCGACGGTGAGCCGAAGTTGGACGCCGCCGTGTTCGGGCAGCACCAGCGGGGCCTCCAGGGTGAACTCCTCGACCCGCTCGTGGCCGACCTGGCGGCCCGCGCGCACGGCGAGTTCGACGAAGGCCGTGCCGGGTACCAGCACCACGCCGGAGACCGCGTGGTCGGCCAGCCAGGGGTGGGTGGCCTGCGAGAGCCGCCCGGTCAGCACCGTGGTGCCGTCCGGAAGACCCACCACGGCTCCCAGCATGGGGTGTTCGGCCTCGGCCTGGCCGATCGCGGCCGCGTCGGCGGCCGTCGGCATCCGGAGCCAGTAGTGGCGGCGCTGGAAGGCGTAGGTCGGCAGGTCGACGCGTCGGGCGCCCCGGCCGGCGAGGACCGCGTCCCAGTCGAGGGCGACACCGTTGGCGTACAGGTGGGCGAGGGCGGTGGTGAACGCCTCGGCCTCGGCGTGGTCCGCGCGCAGGGCGGGCACCAGGACGGCGGGGCCGTCCGCCCGCGTCTCCCGGGCCATCGGGGTCAGCACGGCGGTGGGGCCGAGCTCCAGGAAGGCCGTCGCACCGCCGGCCGCCAGGGTTCCGACGGCGTCGGCGAACCGGACGGCGTGCCGGACGTGCCGCACCCAGTACTCGGGGTCGGCCAGCTCCTCGGCGGTGAGGAACTGTCCGGTGAGCGTGGAGACGATCGGCAGCGCGGGCGGTGCGAAGGCCACGCGCTGCGCGACCTCGCGGAAGCCCGCCAGCATCGGCTCCATCAGCGGCGAGTGGAAGGCGTGCGACACGGCGAGCCGCTTCGTGCGACGACCGTCGGCCGCCAGCAGGCCGACGACCTCCGCCACGGCCTCTTCGGTGCCCGAAATGACCACCGACGTGGGACCGTTGACGGCCGCGATGCCCACCAGGTCCTCACGGCCGGCCAGCAGCGGCAGCACCTCGGCCTCCGCGGCCTGCACCGCCACCATCGCGCCACCCGAGGGCAGCTCCTGCATCAACCGGCCACGTGCCACGACGAGTTCGGCCGCAGCGGCCAGCGAGAACACGCCGGCCACGTGGGCGGCGGCGAACTCGCCGATCGAGTGGCCGGCGAGGAAGTCCGCCCGCACGCCCCACGACTCGACGAGCCGGAACAGCGCGACCTCCACCGCGAACAACGCCGGCTGGGTGAACTCCGTCCGGTTCAGCAGCTCCGCGTCCTCGCCGAACACCACCTCACGCAGCGGCCGTTCGAGGTGGGCGTCCACGGCGGCGCAGGCCTCGTCGAAGGCCTCCGCGAACACCGGGAACGCCGCGGACAGTTCGCGCCCCATCCCCAGCCGCTGGCTCCCCTGTCCCGAGAAGAGCAGCGCCACCCGGGCGCCGTCCGGGCCGGCCGCGCCGCGCACCAGCCGCGGCGCCGGCTCCTCGTTCGCCAACGCGGCCAGTCCGGCCAGCAGTTCGTCCCGGTCCCGGCCCACGATCACCGCGCGCCGCTCCAGCGCGGCCCGCCCGGTGGACAGCGAGAACGCCAGGTCGGCGAGGTCCAGCTCGGGGTGCTCGTCGAGGTGGGCGGCGAGCCGCCGGGCCTGGGACGGCAGGGCGTCGGCGTCCTTGCCGGACACCACCCAGGGCAGCGGGAGGTCCACCGCCTCCCCGGGTTCGCCGCCCTCGACCACGGCCACGGCCGGAGCCGCTTCCAGGATGACGTGGGCGTTGGTTCCGCTGACCCCGAAGGCCGACACGCCGGCCCGCAGCGGGCGGTCGGCGTCCGACGAGGACCACGCCACCGGCTCGGTCAGCAGCCGCACCGCGCCCGCCGACCAGTCCACGTGCGGGGTCGGCTCGTCCACGTGCAGGGTCTTCGGCAGCAGCCCGTGCCGCAGGGCCAGCACCATCTTGATCACGCCGGCCACCCCGGCCGCGGCCTGGGTGTGACCGATGTTGGACTTCAACGACCCGAGCCACAGCGGCCGTTCACGGTCCTTCCCGTAGGTCGCCAGCAGCGCCTGCGCCTCGATCGGGTCGCCCAGCGTGGTCCCGGTGCCGTGCGCCTCCACCGCGTCCACGTCCGCCGCCGACAGTCCGGCGTTCGCCAGCGCCTGCCGGATCACCCGCTGCTGCGACGGCCCGTTCGGCGCCGTCAGCCCGTTCGACGCACCGTCCTGGTTGATCGCCGACCCCCGCACCACCGCCAGCACCGGATGCCCGTTGCGCTCCGCGTCCGACAGCCGCTCCAGCAGCAGCATGCCGACGCCCTCGCCCCAGCCGGTGCCGTCCGCCGCCGCGGCGAAGGCCTTGCAGCGGCCGTCCGCGGCCAGCCCGCGCTGCCGGCTGAACTCCACGAAGACGCCGGGGTCGGCCATCACGGTCGCGCCGCCGGCCAGCGCCAGTGTGCACTCCCCCTGCCGCAGTGCCTGCACCGCCAGGTGCAGGGCCACCAGCGAGGCGGAGCAGGCCGTGTCCACCGTCACCGCCGGCCCCTCCAGGCCGAAGACGTAGGCCAGCCGGCCGGACATGACGCTGGCGGCGCGTCCGGTGAGCAGGTAGCCCTCGACACCCTCCGGGGAGCGGCCCGGGCCGGAGGCGTACTCCTGGCCGTTGGAGCCGACGAAGACGGCGGACGGCGTCCCCCTGAGCGTGGCCGGGTCGATGCCGGCCCGCTCGAAGGCCTCCCAGGTGGTCTCCAGCAGCAGGCGCTGCTGCGGGTCCATGGCCAGCGCCTCGCGCGGCGAGATCCCGAAGAAGCCCGCGTCGAACGCGGCGGCGTCGTGCAGGAACCCGCCCTCGCGGGCGTAGGTGGTGCCGAGGTGTTCGGGGTCGGGGTGGTAGAGGGTGTCGAGGTCCCAGCCGCGGTCCTCCGGGAAGCCGCCCAGTGCGTCGGTGCCGTCGGCCAGCAGGCGCCACAGCTGCTCGGGCGACTGGACCCCGCCGGGGAACCGGCAGCTCATCGCGACGATCGCGATCGGCTCCCCGTCGGTGCCCGGGGCCGCGGGGCGCACCGCCTCGCTGCCCTCCTCGCGCTGCCCGCCGGCCTCGGCGTGCAGGTAGTCGGCCAGGGCGGCGGGGGTGGGGTGGTCGAAGACGACGGTGGTCGGCAGCCGCATGCCGGTCGCCGCGGACAGCCGGTTGCGCAGTTCGACGGCGGTCAGCGAGTCGAAGCCGACCTCGCGGAAGGCGCGTCCGGGCTGGACGGCGGACGGGCCGGCGTGGCCGAGCACGGTGGCGGCCTGGGCCCGCACCAGGTCCAGGACCGTGCGCGCTCCTTCGGCCTCGGACAGGCCCGCCAGCCGCTGGGCGAGCCCCGGCCGGCCCGCGCCGCCCCCGGCCCCGGCGCCGCCGTCGGCGTCCGCCGCGGCCCGGCCGCCGTCCAGCAGCCGGCGCGCCTCGGGCAGGTCGTCCAGCAGCGGGTAGCGGCCGGTGACGGCGAAGGCCGCCACGAACCGGTCCCAGGCGATGTCGGCGAGGGTGACCGCGGTGTCGTCGTGCTCCATGGCCCGGCGCAGTGCCTCGATGCCGAGGTCGGCGCGCATCGGGACGATGCCGCGTCGGCTGAGGTGCTGTTCGACGGCGCCGCCCATCATGCCGCCGGTGCCCCAGGAGCCCCAGGAGACGGCGGTGGCGGGCAGGCCCTGGGCCCGGCGGTGGTGGGCGAGCGCGTCCAGGAAGGCGTTGGCCGCGGCGTAGCCGCCCTGGCCGGCGTTGCCGACGACGCCGGCGACGGAGGAGAACAGGACGAAGAAGTCCAGGTCGCGGTCGGCGGTGAGGTCGTGCAGGTTGACGGCGGCGTCCACCTTGGGGCGCAGGATCCGCTCCAGGCGCTCGACGGTCAGCGCGTCGAGCACGCCGTCGTCCAGCACGCCGGCGGCGTGCACGACGCCGGTGAGCGGCGGAACCGCCGGGTCCCCGTGTTCCCCCGGCTCCCCCGGGCCGCCCGGCTCCGCGGACAGCGAGTCGAGCAGTTCGCGCAGCTGCTCCCGGTCGGCGACGTCGCAGGCGACGATCGTGGTACGGGTACCGATGGCCTCCAGTTCGGCGCGCAGTTCGGCGGCGCCCGGCGCGGCCTGACCGGCGCGGCTGGTCAGCACCAGGTGTTCGGCCCCCTCGTGCGCCAGCCAGCGGGCCACGTGGGCGCCGAGGGTGCCGGTGCCGCCGGTGAGCAGGACGGTGCCGCGCGGGCGCAGTCCGGCGCGGGCGGGGGCGGCGCTCGCGGCGGCCCTGACCAGGCGCCGGCCGAGCGCGGCGCCGTCGCGGACCGCCAGCTCGTCCTCACCGCGCGAGCCGCCCAGGGCGCCGGTCAGCACGGCGAGCGCCCGGTCGTCCAGGTCCTCCGGCAGGTCGATCAGGCCGCCCCAGCGGTGCGGGTACTCAGCCCCCACCACGCGCCCGAGGCCCCACAGCTGGGCCTGCAGCGGGCTGCGGAGCGGGTCGTCCGGTCCGGTGGAGACGGCGCCCGAGGTGAGGCACCAGAGCGGGGCGCCGAGGTCGGCGTCGCCGAGCGCCTGGACGAGGGCGACGGTCGCGGCGAGGCCGGCCGTCACCCGGTGGTCGGCCGGCTCGTGCTCCTCCTCCGCCAGCAGGCACAGCACTCCGGTGAAGCCGGCGGTGTCCAGCGCGCCCAGCCGGGCCGCCAGCTGCCCGCGGTCCTCGGTCGGCTCGACGGCCAGCAGGTGGCTGCGCGCGCCGTGCTCGGACAGCGCGCCGCGGATCGCGGTGAGCCGGGGCCGCTCGTCGGCGGACGCGGGGGCGACGACCAGCCAGTTCCCGGTCACCGCCGCCGGGGTGCGCGGCAGGCGCTGCCAGCCGATCCGGTAGCGCCAGCCGTCGACCGTGGCGGTCTCGTCGGCCTGCCGGCGCCAGGCGGCCAGGCCGCCGAGCAGGTCGGCGAGCGCGGCGTCGGCGTCCAGGGCCAGGGTGTCGGCCAGGGCCTGGAGGTCCTCGCTCTCGACGGCCTCCCAGAAGCGGGTCTCGGCCGCGTCGCGGACCGCCGGGGCCGCGGTGGCGGGCGCCTCGGGGTCCAGCCACAGGCGGCGGCGCTGGAAGGGGTAGGTGGGCAGGGCGGGGGTGCGCGCGGGGCGGCCGGGGAAGACCGCCGGCCAGTCGACGTCCACCCCGCGGACGTGGGCCTCGCCCAGGGCCCGCAGGAAACGGTCCGGGCCGCCCTGTCCGCGGTTGAGCGAGCCCACCACCTCGACGGGCGTCCCGGCGGCCTCGGCGCTCTCCTGGACGCCGATGGCGAGCACCGGGTGCGGGCTGATCTCGACGAACACCTGGTGGCCGTCGTCCAGCAGCCGCCGGGTGGCGGGCTCGAACCGCACGGTGCGGCGCAGGTTGCGGTACCAGTAGGCGGCGTCCAGCACCGCGCCCTCGACCGGCTCGCCGGTGACGGTGGAGTAGAACGGCACCTGCGGGGCGCGGGGCGTGATGCCCGCCAGCGCCTCGGCGAGTTCGTCCTCGATGGCCTCGACGTGGGCGCAGTGCGAGGCGTAGTCCACCGGCACCCTCCGGGCCCGTACGCCGTCGAGCTCGCAGCCGGCCATCAGTTCGTCCAGCGCGTCCGCGTCGCCGGACACCACGACCGAGCGGGGGCCGTTCACGGCGGCGACGCCGATCCGCCCCTCCCAGCGGGCCAGCCGCTCGGTGACCTCCGGCAGCGACTGCGGCAGGGCCACCATGCCGCCGAGTCCGGCGAGCCGGCCCAGCACCTGGCTACGCAGCGCGACGACGCGGGCCGCGTCGTCGAGGTCCAGGGCACCCGCCACGCAGGCGGCGGCGATCTCGCCCTGGGAGTGGCCGACGACGGCCGAGGGCCGGACGCCGCAGGAGGTCCACAGCTCCGCCAGGGACACCATGACGGCCCACAGCACGGGCTGCACGACGGCGGCGGCCTCCAGCGTCGGCGCGCCCGGCGCGCCGCGCAGCACGTCCTCCAGCGACCAGTCCACGTACGGGGCGAGCGCTGCGGCGCAGGCGCGCATCCGCTCGCGGAAGACCGCCGAGCCGTCCAGCAGGTCGACCGCCATGCCGGCCCACTGCGAACCCTGGCCGGGGAAGACGAAGACCACCCGCCGTCCCTCGACGGCCAGGCCCCGGGCGGTGTTCGGGGCGTCGCCGCCGTCGGCCAGCGCCCGCAGTCCGGCGGTCAGTTCGGTGTGGTCCGCGCCGACCACCACCGCCCGGTGCTCGAAGGCGGTGCGGGTGCGGGCCAGGGCGTGGCCGACCTCGTCGGGGCGCAGCCCGGGGTGGGCCTCGGCCAACGCGAGCAGAGCGCGGGCCTGGGCGGCGAGCGCCTCGGGGCCGCGGGCGGACACCAGCCACGGCACGGGCTGCGCCGCGCTCCGCGGACCGTCCTCGGCCGAGGACTCGTTGGGCTCCTTGGGCTCGGCGGGCTCGACGCGGTCGACGAGGTCGACGGGGTCGGCGGGCTGGTTCGGCTCGTCCTGGTCGGCCGGCGGCGCCTGTTCGAGGATGGCGTGGGCGTTGGTGCCGCTGATGCCGAACGAGGAGACGCCGGCCCGGCGCGGGCGGTCGCCGGAGGGCCAGTCGACCGGCTCGGCCAGCAGCCGCACCGCGCCCGCCGACCAGTCGACCCGGGTGGAGGGCTCGGCCGCGTGCAGGCTCCTCGGCAGGACTCCGTGCTGCAGCGCGAGGACGGTCTTGATGACGCCGGCGACGCCGGCCGCGGCCTGGGTGTGGCCGATGTTCGACTTGAGCGAGCCGAGCCACAGCGGCCGGTCGGCGGGCCGGTCCTGACCGTAGGTCGCCAGGAGCGCCTGCGCCTCGATCGGGTCGCCGAGCGTGGTCCCGGTGCCGTGCGCCTCCACCGCGTCGACGTCGGCCGGGGTGAGCCCGGCGCCCGCCAGCGCCTGGCGGATGACGCGCTGCTGGGCGCTGCCGCTGGGGGCCGTCAGCCCGTTGCTGGCGCCGTCCTGGTTGATCGCGGTGCCGCGCAGCACCGCCAGCACGGGGTGGCCGTTGCGCCGGGCGTCGGACAGCCGCTCCAGCAGGACCATGCCGGTGCCCTCGGCGAGGCCGAAGCCGTCCGCCCGGTCCGAGAAGGCCTTGCAGCGGCCGTCGGGCGCGAGCGCCCGCTGGCGGCTGAACTCCAGGAACATGCCCACGGTGGGCATGACGGTGGCGCCGCCGGCCAGGGCCAGCGAGCACTCGCCCGAGCGCAGCGACTGCGCGGCCAGGTGCAGCGCCACCAGGGAGGACGAGCAGGCGGTGTCCACCGTGACCGCCGGCCCCTCCAGGCCGAAGGAGTAGGCGAGGCGTCCGGAGGCGACGCTGGCGGTGCTGCCGGTCAGCAGGTAGCCGCCGAGTTCCTCGTCGGCCAGGTGCAGGCGCGGGCCGTAGTCCGGGGTCATGACGCCGACGAAGGTGCCGGTGCGGCTGCCGCGCAGGCTCCGCGGCACGATGCCGGCCCGCTCGAACGCCTCCCAGGCGGTCTCCAGCAGCAGGCGCTGCTGCGGTTCCATGGCCAGCGCCTCGCGCGGCGAGATGCCGAAGAACTCGGGGTCGAAGTCGGCGGCGTCGTGCAGGAAGCCGCCCTCGCGCTGGTAGTAGTGCCCGGCCAGGCCCGGCTCGGGGTCGTAGAGCGCGTCGACGTCCCAGCCGCGGTCGCGCGGGAGGGCGGAGGCGGTGTCCTCGCCGGCGCTGAGCACCCGCCACAGCTCTTCGGGCGTGTCGATCCCGCCGGGCAGGCGGCAGCTCATCGCGACGATCGCGATCGGCTCGTCCCAGGCGGCCACCGTCTCGTCGTCGGCCGCCTGCCCGACCCCGCCGAGCGCCTCGGCCAGGAGGCGGCGTGCCAGGGAGCCGGGGGTGGGGTGCTCGAAGACCACGGTGTGCGGGAGGGCGAGTCCGGTGGCCTCGCCCAGCCGGTTGCGCAGTTCGACGGCGCCGACCGAGTCGAGGCCGAGGTCGCGGAAGGTCCGGTCGACGCCGGCCCCGCCGGTGCCGGCGCGGGCGAGCAGCGCGGCGGTCACGGCGTGGACCAGGTCGGTGGCGACGCGTTCGTGCTCGCTCGCGGGCAGGGCGAGCAGCCGCTCGCGCAGGCCCGGGCGCCCGGCCGCCGGGGCGGGTGCGTCGCCGGGCCGGCGGAAGGCGTAGGTGGGCAGCGGGACGTGACGCCGGGCCGGGGCGTCGAAGGCCGCCGTCCAGTCGACGGCCGCGCCCCGGACGTGCGCCTCGGCGAGCGCGGTGTGCAGGCGGCGCGGCCCGCCCTGGTCGCGGCGCAGCGAGCCGAGCGCGACGGCCGGGCTGTCGGCGAGGACGGCGCTCTCCTGCATCGCCGCGGTCAGCGAGGGGTGCGGGCCGATCTCGATCAGCAGGTCGTGGCCGTCGGCCAGCAGCGCGCCGGTGGTCCGCTCGAAGCGGACGGGCCGGCGCAGCAGCGCGTACCAGTGGGCGGCGTCCGCCTCCCGGCCGTCGATGCGGGCGCCGTCCAGCGAGGAGTAGAGGGGGGTGTGGGCGGTGCGCGGGCGCAGGTCGGCCAGGCCGTCCAGCACCTGGTCGCGGATCTCCTCGATGTGGGGTGAGTGCGCGGCCATGTCCACGGCCACCTGCCGGGCGCGCACTCCGCCGGCGTTCAGCTCGGCGAGCAGGTCGAGGGCGGCGTCGGTGTCGCCGGAGACCACCACGGAGGTGGGACCGTTGTACGCGCTGACCACCACGCGGCCGTCGTAGGGTGCCAGCCGGGGCGCCAGCTGCGCCTCGGACAGCGGCACCACGACCATCGCGCCGCGGCCCGCCAGCGTCGCCTCCGCGCGGCTCCAGACGGCGACCACCCGGGCCGCTTCGGGCAGCGTGAGCGCGCCCGCGAGGTGGGCGGCGGCGACCTCGCCGAGGCTGTGGCCCGCGATGGCCTCGGCCCGCACTCCGCAGGCGCGCCAGGTCTCGGCGAGGGCCACCTGGAAGGTGAAGAGCGCGGGCTGGATGACGTCCACGCCCGCGAAGGGCCGCGCGCCGGGGGCGTCGCGCAGCACGTCGAGCACGTCGAAGTCCAGGTGGGGGGCGAGGGCTTCCCGGCACGCCTCGGCGGCCTCCCGGAACGGGGCGCAGGTGTCGAGGAGTCCGGCGCCCATGCCGACCCACTGCGCGCCCTGGGGCGGCAGCACGAAGGCGGTCCGGGCCGGGCCGGCGGTGCCCCGTACCAGGTTGGCGGCGAGGTCGCCGTGCGCCGTGGCCGCCAGTCCGGCGAGCAGTTCCGCGCGGTCCTCGCCGAGGACGACGGCGCGGTGGGCGAACCGGTGGCGGGTGGTGGCGAGGGCGTGGCCCACGTCGGCCGGGCGCAGGTCGGGACGGGCGGTCAGGTACTCGTGGAGGCGCTGCGCCTGGGCGCGCAGTGCCTCGGGGTCCGCCGCGGAGACGACCCAGGCCACCGGGGCCGGGTCGGTCGCGGGTTCGGTCGCGGCCTCGGTCTCGGTGGCGTCGGTCTCGGGCGTCACGAGGCGGCCGTCCCCGCGGAGCACCGCGTGGATCCGGTCGCCGTCGGCGAGCGCCCGGGCGAGCGGCTTGAGCAGGACGGCAGCGTGGCCGCCCGGCTCCGACGGCCCCTCGACCCCGTCCGGCCCGTCCGGCCCGGGGAGCAGCGGGTCCGGGCCGGCGACGAGCGCGAGGCCGCGTCCACCGCCCCGCAGGCTCGCGCGGGCGGCGTCCACGGCCGCCCGCGCGGACCGCGTGACGGTGACGGCCGCGCCGCCGTCGGCCAGACGCAGCACCGCGCCCACCAGCTCGGCGAAGGCGAAGACCGAGGCGGCGTCGGAGTCGGGGTCGAACTCGGGGTCGTCGGAGTCGGCGTCCGAGGTCCCGGGCCCGCCGTCCTCCGCCGCCTCCGGCGGCAGGGCGAGGAAAACACCGACGCCCTCGCCCGCCGCCGCCGCGGGGACGACACCGGCGTCCTCCAGGGCCTCCCAGAGCGGTTCCAGCAGCACGGCCCGGCCCGGGCCCGCCACGGCGGGCCCGGCGGACGGCAGACCGAAGAACTCCGCATCGATCTCGCTCGACGGCCGCGCCGGGCGACGGGCCGCACCGATGACCGCGATCGCTTCCTCGGTCGCCGTTCCGAACGCGGGCACAACCGAATCGAACTCGCTCATTACCATGCTCCATCGACCTGATGAATGACAGCCAGAACCGTGCTTTTCCGCGCGGACGCAGCGCCGCGTCCGGGAAGAAATCCGCCTGGGCCGGCCTAGGCGACCGTGATGTCCTGCTGGATGATGCGCTCGATATTGCGCTCGGCGAGCGCGGTGATGGTCACGAAAGGATTGACACCGATCGATCCCGGAATCAGCGAACCGTCGGTGACGTAGAGGTTCTGGTAACCGGCGACCCGGCCGTACGCGTCGGTCGCCTTTCCGAGCACGCAGCCGCCGAGCGGGTGGTAGCAGAAGTCGTCGGCGAAGCTCTTCGCCGAGCCGCCGAACAGGTCGTAGCGGTACATCGTGACGTTGGCCGCGTTGATCCGGTCGAACAGCGACTTGGCGGCGGCCACGGCGGGCGCGTTCTGGGCGCGGGTCCACTGGAGCTTCGCCCGGTCGGTGGCGGCGTCGTAGACGAAGGTGCCGCGCTGCGGGTTCTTGGTGATCGCCAGGTAGAGGCTGACCCAGGTCTCCAGGCCGGCCGGCATCGGCGCGATCTCCGCGAAGACCGGGGCGGCCGCGTTGTCCCAGTCGTCGATGCCCATCGCGGGGATCGACGACTGACGGGCGCCGGTGGTGTCCCACAGGTGGTTGGCGCGCGCGGTCATGATGTTGCCGTTGGGGCCCCAGCCGGCCCCGATCTCGGCGTTGAGGTTCGGCAGCGTGCCGGTGTCGCGGGCGCGCAGCAGCAGTTCGGTGGAGCCGAGGCTGCCGGCGCCCAGGAAGAGGTGGCGACAGGAGATCCGCCGGGTCTCCAGGACCTTTCCGGCGGTGTCGATGCGGTCCACGCCGAGCAGGTAGGTGCCGTCGGCCTGCCGGGTGATCGTCCGCACCCGGTGCAGGGTCTGGATGGTGACCTTGCCGGTGCCGAGCGCGGCGGCCAGGTAGGTCTTGTCCAGGCTCTGCTTGCCGTGGTTGTTGCCGTAGATGACCTCGCCGGCCAGCGCGGACTTGGGCGCGGTGCCGGCCGCCTCCCGCTGCATGTGGCCGAAGTCGTAGACGTTGGGCACGAACACGGTGCCCAGCCCCGCCCTGGCGGCCGCCGCCCGCGAGACCCGGGCGTACTGGTACCACTCGGTCTGCTCGAACCAGTCCTGCGGGATGTGGTTCACCTGGAGCATGGTGTTGGCGCGCGGGAAGTACCGCGCGTACATCTCGGCGGCGTCGACCTGCGGGAGCACCTCCTCGAAGTAGCTGCGCCGCGGCTGCACGGCCATGCCGCCGTTGACCAGCGAACCGCCGCCGACGCCACGCCCGACGTAGACGGACATCTGGTCGTAGGCGACCCGGTCCAGCACGCCGGCGTAGGACTCGATGTCGCGGTTGACCACGTCGAGCCAGAGGAAGGAGCCCAGCGGGGCCTCGGTGCGGGTCTTGAACCAGCTGGAGCGCTTGTCCGGGCTGAGCATCCCGCTGTAGACGTTGCCGTCCGGGCCGGGCTGGTTCCACAGCTGGCCCATCTCCAGCATCAGCGTCTGGACACCGGCCTCGCCGAGGCGCAGCGCGGAGACCGCCGCGCCGTAGCCGGTACCGATCACCACCGCCGGAACGAAGGTGGCGTCGGTGCCGGAGGAGGCGGCCGAGGCGGCGAAGGCGCGCCGGCCGGTGGCGATCGTGGTGGTGCCGCCGAGGGCGGCGGCGCTCAGCGCGGCCATGCCGAGCAGGCGGCGGCGGGACAGGCTCTGGTTCTCGGACACGCTCGCGGTACCTGGCCTTCCGACCCGGGGGCACCGGGTCCTCGTGGAAACGGGGTCTGGGCGTACGGCCGGCGGGGTTCAGCCGTTCTCGTGCACCGTGATGGCCGTGCACGGGCAGCGGTGCGCGGCTTCGCGGACGGCGGGGTGGAGGGCGGCCGGCGGCTCGGGGTCGAGCAGGACGACGGTGCCGTCCGCGTCGTCCTGGTCGAACACCTCGGGCGCGGTCAGCGTGCACATGCCCGCGCTGCAGCAGAGTTCCTCGGAGATCTCGATCCGCATCGGACGGGCTACCAGGCCACCGGGAGCCGGTAGACGCCGTAGACCTGCATGTCGTGGCGGAGTCCGACCTCCTCGGCCGGCACCGCCAGGCGCAGCCCGGGGAAGCGCCGCAGCAGCGCGGTCAGCCCGGAGCGCAGCTCGATCCGGGCGAGCTGCTGGCCCAGGCACTGGTGGACGCCGTGGCCGAAGGCGAGGTGGTTGGCCATCTCCCGGGTGATGTCCAGGTCCTCGGGGTCGGTGTACCGCTCGGGGTCGCGGTTGGCGGCCGCCAGGGAGATCATGACCACCTCGCCGGCCTTGACCAGGGTGCCGTCGATCTCGACGTCCTCCAGCGCGGCGCGCGTCGGGCCGTGGTGCACGATGCTCAGGTAGCGCAGCAGTTCCTCCACCGCGCCCTCCACCAGCGAGGGGTCGGCGCGCAGGGCGGCCAGCTGCTCGGGGTGGTTGAGCAGCGCGAAGGTGCTCAGGCCGATCTGGTTGGCGGTGGTCTCGTGGCCGGCGACCAGCAGCAGGAAGGCGATCGAGGTGACTTCCTCGTCGGTGAGGTTGCCCTCGCCGGTGATCAGGCCGCTCAGCAGGTCGTCGCCGGGCTCGGCCCGCTTCGCCAGGACCAGGCCGTGCAGGTAGGAGCCGAGGCTGCCGAAGGCCGCCGTGACGTCCTCGATGGAGGCGCCGAAGCTGCTCCACACCTCGGCGTCGTGGTGGAACTTGGCGCGGTCCTCGTAGGGCACGCCGAGCAGTTCGGTGATCACCAGGGTGGGGATCGCCAGCGCGAAGTGCTCGAAGAGGTCGGCCGGGGAGCCGATCCGCTCCATCTCGTCCAGCCGCTCCTCGATGATCCGCTCGATCCACTCGGTGAGCAGGCGCATCCGGCGGACGGTGAACTGGCCGACGAGCAGCTTGCGGTAGCGCTGGTGCTCGGGGGCGTCGTGCTGGATGAACATGCCGGGCGGGGCCGCCGGTGCTTCCTCCAGCACCGCGGAGCGCGGAACCGGCGGGTGCTTGAGTTCGCCCCGGGCGCTGAACCGGGAATCGGCGAGCACCGCCCGGGCGGTGGAATATCCGGTCACCAGCCAGCCGAGGTGGCCGTCCGCGAATGCCATCCGGGATATCGGGGC
The DNA here is from genome assembly GCF_042885845.1 of Kitasatospora sp. NPDC058032. Lineage (NCBI taxonomy): Bacteria > Bacillati > Actinomycetota > Actinomycetes > Kitasatosporales > Streptomycetaceae > Kitasatospora > Kitasatospora sp. NPDC058032. The sequence goes on from NZ_JBHVRK010000029.1 coordinate 15,430, forward strand.
CGTTTCCCGCAGTTTCCGGATCTCGGCCGGCGGATTGAAGAATCCCTCGCGGACCGTCGTGAAAGTCATGGGCCGTGCCGCGGTCATATTTCGCCTTCCAGGAGTTCCTGAGGATTCGCACGGGCACGGGGGCCACCTCACCCCGTGCCGCAATGCGCCGTGCCAGCCGCGGTCATGACACTATGAAGGCGAAAGGAAGACTGTCAACGAAATCCAATACCCGCGGCACTAACCCTGTGGAGGCGGCGCGGGGGTTCGGTTACCCGGGGGTTCGGCGGGGACTTCGGTTCGGTTCGGTACGGTCGGCCGACGGTGTGATCTGGGCCGCTTCGGTTCGGTACGGTCGGCCGCGGGGCGGCCCGGCGCGCTCCGGTTCGGTACGGCCGCGGTACGGCCGCGGTCCGGGGACGGCCACCGACGGCCCCGGCGGACCCGACGGACCCGGAACCGTCCCCGACGGCCCCGGCCACCCGGGGCCGTACCGGCTCAGGCCGGCGGCGCCGCGTCGCTCGGCAGCAGGTGCGCCACACCGGCGAGTTCGGCCCGCCCCGCGACGTCCAGCTTGCGGTAGGCCTGGGTCAGGTGCTTCTCGACCGCCCGCGTGCTCACCTCCAGCCTGCCGGCGATCTCCTTGTTGGACACCCCCTGCGCGGCGAGCGCGGCGACCCGGCGCTCGGCCCGGGTCAGTGTGGCCGGCCCCAGCGACTGGGCCAGCTCCCGCAGTTCACGCGCGGCCAGGTCCGCCAGCCGGGGCGCGCCACCGGCCAGCGCCTGCTCCCGGCCCCGGCGCAGGTGCGCCTCGGCCTCCGGCCGCCCCTGCGCCCGCAGCCGCCGGCCGAGCAGCACGCCGGTCCTGGCCCGTTCCATCCCGTTGACCGCCCCCTCCAGGGTGGTCAGCGAGGCCCGCAGCAGTTCGATGCCGCCCTCGCCCTCGGTCAGTTCGCCCTTGACCCGCTGAGCCCGTCCGATCGGCCCGGGCGCGCCCCAGGCCAGTGCCCGGGCCAGCTCCTCGTCGACCAGTTCGTGGGCCCGGGCGCCCTGGCCCATCCGCAGCCACAGGCCGGCCGCCCAGGTCCGCCAGGGGACCACCGCGGGGTTGCGCCAGTCGGCCCGCTCGACCGAACGTCCCCAGTCCAGCACGTACTCCAGCGCGGTCGGCAGGTCGCCGCGGGCCGCCGCGCCCGAGGCGCGCACCAGTTGCAGCATCGAGGGGCTGTGGCCGTGGTCGATGCTCTCGCCGTAGGCCTCCAGCAGGCGCTCCGTCAGCTCGCCGTCGGTGGTCTCGATGGCGGCCCGGACCACGGCGGCCATCGACTGGATCGGTGCCCACTGCGCCGCCCCCAGGTCCAGCACCTCGCGTGCCTGCGCCCGGGCCCGGGCGAACAGGCCCTGGGCCAGCAGCAGCTGGGTGAGTTCCAGGCCGATCAGCGCCTGCGGCACGGGCGCCCGCTCACGGCGGGCCGCCTCCCCGGCGGCCTCCAGCCAGGGGCCGACGGTCTCGATCGAGTCCGTCGCGATCAGGGTGTCGGTCAGCAGCGGCAGGGTGGTGTACACATGGGCCGGCGAGGCGGGCTCGTAGCACAGGATCCGGTTCGCCAGCGGAGCGACCTCCGCGGCCGTCAGCCGCTGGGCCACGGTGGCGCCGTGCAGCAGGACGGTGACCAGCTCGCGCTCGGCCGCCGTCTCCAGCGGCGGCGTGGGGCCGAGCGTGCGCAGCCGCTCGGCGGATCCGGCGAGCAGTCCGGGGCCGGCCACCGTCACGTGCCGCAGCCGCGCCTCGATCCGCAGGGCCGGTTCACGGTCGTCGCCGGCCTGCGCGGGCGCCCCGGCCAGCTCCTCGGCCGCCTTCGCGACCAGTTCGACGCTGGGCGGCGGGCAGCCGCCGAGCAGCGCGGGGGGAAGCCACCGCACCGCCAGGGCCCGCTGCTCGGCCGACGGGAGCAGCAGCAGGGCCTGCACGACGTGCCGCATGGCCGCCGCCGGGTCGAAGGTCCGTTCGATGGCGGCCAGGTCCAGCAGCAGGGCGGCCCGCTCCGGTCCGGTCGCCGCCCCGTCCAGCAGCAGCCGCCGCAGGTAGCGCGCGGCGTCCGCCGGGGCCGCTCGGCGCACCGCCGCCACCGCGGCCGAGCGCAGGACCTCGGCCGCCCAGCCGTCCTGGCACCAGGTGGTGGCCAGCAGCTGGGCCGCCGCCTGCTCGACCGGGTAGCCCGCGTCGTGGAGCAGGACGGCGGCGCGGCGGCGGCTGTCCTCCTGCTCCGCCGGTGACATCGACTCCTCGACCGTCTCCCGGACGTACCGGTGGACGAAGTTCAGGGTCCGGCCGCAGCTCAGCAGGCCGAGGCGGCACAGCACCCCGACCGCCTCGGAGCAGCCGGTCCCGTCGAGCCCGGCCAGCCGGCCCACGAGTTCCGGGTCCGCGTCCTCCCCGAGCACGGCGAGCGCCTTCACCACAGCCCTGACGGGTGCGGGCTGGGCCGCCAGCGCGGCGAGCAGCCGCTCGCGCACGGCCGGCAGCCGCAGCCCCGCGACCGCCTCCACCGGGTCGGCGAACACGCCTCCCGCCTCGACCAGTTCGGCCAGCACCGCGGTCAGCAGCATCGGGTTGCCGGCGCAGGCCTCGTGGCAGGCGGCGGCCAGCGCGGGGTCCGCCAGCCGGTCCAGCCGCTCGGCCACCAGCGCCGCCGTGTCCGCCGCGAGGAGCGGTTCCAGCCGCAGCACGCGCGAGGCGCTGTCGGACAGCGCGTGGATCCGCGGCTGCTCCGCGTCCGGATCGCCGTCGCGCACGGCGACGACGAGCAGGATGCCCAGGCTCGCCGGCCGCCGCGCGAGCCGGCCGAGCCAGCGCAGCGAGGCGGCGTCGGCCCACTGGAGGTCGTCCACCAGGAGCAGCAGCGGCTCGCGGGCGCTGAACTCGGCCACCGCGGCGGCCAGTTCCGCGAAGAACCGGGCGTCGTACGGTGGTTCGAGGGCCGCCCCGGGCAGCAGCGGCTCCAGCAACTGGTCCACCACCCCGAGGGTCAGCTCGCGTTCCAGGACGGCCCCGCTGGCGCTGAGCACCCGCAGGCCGCGCCGGCGCGCGAGCGGCGGCAGCGCCCTCAGCAGCGCCGTCCGGCCGGTCCCGATCCCGCCGGTGACGACGAACAGTGAGCCCCGGCCCCGCCCGGCCGCCTCCATCGCCGCGGTGAGTGCGGCGAGTTCACGCCGCCGGCCGAACAGGCGCGCCATCCTCGGTCCTTTCGTCATGTCCCGGCGCCGAGGCCAGCGCCGGGGCCAGCTCGGGTCGCCCGGAGATGCCCAACTTGCGGTACGCCTTGGTCAGATGCAGTTCGACGGTGCGCAGCGTCACCGACAGTTCGGTCGCGATGGCGCGGTTGGCCAGTCCTTCGGCGGCAAGCGCGGCGACGCGCCGCTCGGCGGTGGTCAGCGCCTGCCGGCCCGGCCGCGCCGCCGCCTCCGCATCCGTCGCTGCCCCGGGTCGCGGCCGGCCGGCTACCGAGGGCGCCACGGTCCCCGGCGCCGTTCGCCCCGGCGGCGCCGGCGGACCGGCCGGCGCGCGACCGGCCGGCGCGGGTCCGCTCCTCAGCAGGCCGTCGACGGCCCCCGGGCCGGACACCGCCGCCGTCCCCACCGCGACCAGCGCCTGCCGGTACTGCCAGCTCGCGGGTTCACCCCGGGCCGGGTGCCCGGCCCCGGGGTCCGCCGTACGCGCCCGGCCGGGCGCCGCCGGGCCCGGGCCCCGGCCCGGTTCCCGCTCGACGGCGCCCGCGGCCCGCAGCGCCCGCGCGAGCGTGCGCGGCGCGCCCCAGACCAGGGCGAGACGGCGCTCCTCGGCGATCAGTCCGGCCGCCCCGGCGTCGTCCGCGAGCAGTGCCCGGGCCCGCGCGGCCGCCGAACGCCAGGGCAGCAGGGCGGGGTTGGCCACCTGCCGGGCGAGCAGCAGCCGCCCGCACTCGTGCAGGTCGCCCAGTGCCCCCTCGGCGTCCGCGCCGGCCAGCCGCACCCGGCCGCGGGCATAGGCCAGGTAGGCGCGGGCCATGCCGCCCCCGGCCTCCTCCGGCCGCGCCGCCGCGGCCGAGCGCTCCGCCCCGGCCAGGTCGCCCCGCGCCAGGTGCGCCATCGTCCGCAGGGCCGGCAGTGCCGGGGCCAGCAGCGGGTGCGCGCAGCGCTCCGGCAGTACCTCCTCGGCCCGGTCCAGCAGCACCGCGGCCTCCTCGGCGCGGTCCTCGCCCAGCGTCGCCAGCGCCTTGATCAGCAGCGCCAGGGCGGCCACCGCCCGGGCGTTGGAGCGGTGCGCGCGGGCCAGCACGGCGTCCAGGCCCAGCTGCGCCTCGGCCACGTCCTCGGTGAGGACGAGCGCGTGGCAGGCCGCCACCTGGGCGGCCAGCGGCGTCCCGTCCAGCACCGCCGGGGCGAGCGCCGCGCGGGCCAGCTCCCTGGTCCGGGTGAGGTCCCGTCCGCGCAGCGCCGACAGCCAGGCGGCGGCCCCCGCCTCCGCGGGTTCGACGGGCCGGCGGGGCAGCTCGGCCACCGCCGGACGGTGCGGCTCCCGCGCCGCCCCGTCCTGGCCGTGCCGGGCGATCCAGAACAGCGCCCGCAGCGCGGCGCGGTCCCGGGCGCCGACACCCGGGACGGCGCAGACCCCGGCGATCAGCGGCACCGCCGAGGCGAAGTCGCCCCGCGCCACCAGCAGGTCGGCCGCGCGCACCCAGGCGGGCCCGGCGCTCGGGTCGACCGGGTCGAGCAGCGCCTGGTGCAGGAAGCGGTCGCTGCCCTCCGGCGAGGCGGGAAGCGCCAGGATGCTCAGCTCGGTGAGGATCTCCACCCGCAGGCGCGGGCCCACGGGTTCGCGCAGCGCGCGCCGCAGCAGCCGGACCGATGCCTCCTGATCGCCGGCGGCCCGCAGCCGCGCCGCTTCCCGGCGCAGCACCTCCACCGCCCAGGGCGCGCCGATCACCCGGGCGCCGAGCAGCATCCTGGCCGGCGTGCCGTCCGGGAGGGCCGCCCGGTTCGCCAACTCGGCCGCGCAGGCGAACAGTTCCTCGCGCTGCTCGGCGCCGAGGCCGGCCAGGGCGGCCTCGGCGGCCCGCTCGGACCGGAACGCCGGGCGCTCCCCCGGTGCCAGCAGGCCGGTCCCGGAGAGGAGTTCCAGGGCCCGCGCGGTGTCCATCGACCGAGGCCACACCAGGGCGGCGATCATGTCCGGGGTGCCGTCGCTCCCGCACACCGCGATCGCCCGCAGCACGTCCAGCAGCGCCTCGGGCAGGACGCCCAGGGTACGGACCGCGCGGTCGCGGACCGCCTCCGTCGCGTACTCGCGCAGCCGCGCCGCCCGGTCGGGTGCCGCCGGCCGGTCCGGCCCGGCGTGGCGGTCGGGCCGGGCGAGGAGGTCGGCGACCACCCGCAGCACGGCGGGGTTGCCGTCCACGGCGAGCGCCGCGGCCTCGGCGAGCTCCGGCTCGACCGGCTCCCCGAGCGCCCCGGCCAGCAGTTCGCCCGCCCCGGCCGGCGACAGCGGGTCGAGTACGAGGGTGTGGGCGGCGACGGTCCCCGGGTCGGCGAGCGGGCACAGTTCGATCCGCTCGCCGGGCCCCGGCGCCAGCGCGTCGCTGCGCGCGGTCAGCAGCAGGACCGGGGCACCGGCCAGCCGGCGCGCCAGCGCCTGGAGGAGGCGCAGCGACTCCACGTCGGCCCACTGCACGTCGTCGACCACGACCAGCAGCGGCCGGTCGCGGGCCGCCGCGAGGAAGGCGCGGCAGAGCCGCCCGGACAGGGCGGCGTCCGGCGCCGCGCCGGGCCGCAGCAGCTCCCGCGCCAGCGGCGAGTCCCGCGGCGCGATCGCCGCGTGCAGCTGGGCGGCCACCGCGTGGCGCACCCCCGTCTCCTCCCAGCACGCCTGAGCGGCGGCGACCCGCACCCCGGCCGCGGTGGCCAGCTCCTCGGCCCGGCGCAGCAGCGCGCTGCGTCCGGCACCGGGCACGCCCCGCACCTCGACCAGCGCCGAACGCCCGTCCCGCAGCCCGCGGAGCAGGTCGTCCAGCAGCCGCTGCTCCCGGTCCCGCTCGACCAGCCGTCCGCTCGGCCCGCAGGTGCCGGCCGGTGTCCGGCGTGCCGCTTCCTCGGTCCTCCCCTTGACCACTGCCCGCCCCTAGCGACTCGGTGCGTGGACGTGCTCCGCCTCGTTCCTCGGCCGGCGTCTGGGGGCCGCGCCGGATCCCCTCGCCGGGACCAGGTCGGTGCGGCCCCGTACGTCGAGCTTCCGGTAGATGTTGGTGAGGTGCATCTCCACCGTCCGGGGGGTGATGAACAGCTGTTCGGCGATCTCCCGGTTGCTGACGCCGGTCCTGACGAGGGTGGCGATCCGCCGCTCGCTGCGGGTGAGCGTGTCGAGCGGGGAGACGGCGATCTGCGGCATCCGGCCGCCCGCGTCGGCGAGCAGCCGGCGCGCGGCGGCGCTGAGCAGGTGGTAGCCGCACCGGGTGGCCGTCTCGATCGCCTGCCGCAGGTGCCGGCGGGCGCCCGGCAGGTCGTCGCGCAGCAGCAGCTCGCGGCCGAGCCGGTAGCGCGCCTCGGCCTGCGCGAGGCGGGCCGGGGACTGTTCGAGCACCTCCACGGCCTCGGCGAGCCGTTCGGTGCGGGCCGCGCCGGTGGCGATCACGCCCGCGGCCACCAGGCCGAGCCCGCGGGCGCGGGCGGTGCCCCAGCCGTCCACCGCCTCCTGGACCTGGGCGACGATCCCCGCCGCCGCCGCGGTACGGCCCTGGCCGGCCAGCGTGGTCGCGGCGGCCAGCCACCACGGCGCCAGCACCGGATTGGCCACCCCCGCCTCCGCCAGGCTGCGGCCGCACCGCTGCCACAGCTCCACCGCGCCGTCGAGGTCGCCCAGCGCGCGCCGCAGTCGGCCCCCGACGTAGAGGTACTGGTGCCACTCCCAGATCTGCTGGTCCAGGCCGGCCGGGCGGATCCGGTCGAGCACGGCGGCGGCCTCCGTCACCTCGCCGCGCGAGAGCAGCACACTGCCCAGCTCGACGGCGGGCAGCGGCCAGACCGTGGCCCGGTCGTCCCGCTCCGCGAGGGCGACCGCCGTGCGGGCGACCGTCTGCGCCCCGGCGAGGTCGCCCACCCCGTGCAGGGTGTGGGCGCGCCCGGCCAGGACCGACAGCCGCATCCAGGGCTCGTGCAACGCGATGCCGTTGGACAGCGAGCGGGGCAGCGCCCCCAGCGCCTCCTCGACCTCGTCCGCCAGGCCGAGGACCAGCGAGGAGGCGAGCGCCTCCCACCCGGCGGGCACGGTCTCCTCCACCCGCAGGGCCCGCCGGGCCAGCGCCACGGCCTGCCGGGCCGGACGGCCGGTCAGCGCGGCGAACACGCTCATGCCGGAGAGCAGCTGACGCTCGGCCGGACTGTCGCCCCGGGGCACCGGCCAGCCGCCGACCAGCGCCCCGACCGGCGCCATCGTCGACTTCCCGTTGACGGCGGCCACCAGCAGGGCGGACTCCAGCGAGGTGCGCAGCTCCCGGTCGGCCGGGAGCGGGTCGGCGCCCAACTGCCGGCGCAGGTCGACGAGCGCCGCGCCGAGCACCCGGACCGCCTCGGGGACGTCGCGCGAACCGAGGGCGGCCCGCCCGTACTCCAGGGCGATCGACGCCCGCTCCCGCACCCCGTCGCTCTCCCGCAGGGCGTGGCGCAGCTGCTCCAGGGCGGCGGCCGGCGCCACCCGGGCCGAGGCCCTGGCCAGTTCGATCCGCACGTTCCGGCGCTCGGTCCCGCCGAGCTCGGCGGCCAGCGCCCCGCGCAGGTAGCGCGCCGCCGCCCGGGCGGTCGCCCCGCCGGGCGACTGGGCCGCCGCCTCGCGCAGCACGGTGAGCATCCACGGCTCCGGCAGTTCGGACAGCAGGGCCAGCTGGTCCGCCACCTCGGCCGCCGGGCGCCCGGCGTCGTTGAGCACCCGGGCCGCGCGCAGGCGCAGCCGTTCCAGCTCCGGGCCCGGCAGCTCGGCCAGCACCGCGGCCCGCACCGCCTCGGCCATCGGCGCCCCCGGACCGGGCCCGATCACCCCGAGGCGCCGCAGCCCGTCCAGTGCGAGGGCCGGCCGGCTGCCGCCGACCCCGCAGAGCGACCCGAGCAGATCGGGGTCGGCGCAGCCGAGGACGGCCAGCGCCACGGCCACCTGGCGCACCTGGCGCGGTTCGGCGGCCAGCGCGGTGCGGGCCGCGTCGACGCCGACGGCCTCGCCGAGCACCCGCAGCCGGTGCAGCCCGCGCTCGTCAGGGTGCACCCCGGCCGCGCGCAGCCTGCCGAGCAGCCGTTCCAGCAGCAGCGGGTTCCCGCCGCAGAGCGCCCGGCAGCGCCGTACGAACCGCTCGTCCGGCAGGCCGCCCAGGGCGCGGGCCACCGCCCGGCCGGTCTCGGCCTCGCTCAGCGGGCCGAGTTCCAGGAGCGCGCAGCAGCCCTCGGCCAGGATCTCGGTGAGCATCGCCGTGCCCGGGCCCTCGACGGCGGTGCGCTGGGAGAGCAGCACCAGCAGCGGACGTCCGGCCGCGCGGCGCAGCAGGAAGTGCACGCATCGCAGCGACTCCTCGTCGCACCACTGCGCGTCGTCCAGGACGAGCGCCAGCGGGCCGGCGGCCAGCAGCTCGACGGCGTGCCCGTAGACCTCGCGCTGGACCGCGAAGGCGGCCCTCGCCGCGGTGGCCCCGGCGGGGTCCGGCCGCACGCCGAACAGTTCGCGAACGGACCGGTACCCGCGCCCGCTCCGCTCCCCCTCTCCCCCCTCGTTCCCCCCGGCCCCGTTCCCCTCGGTCCCCGGCGCCGGGCCCGCCGACCGACGCACCGTCGTACCGGCCTCCGACACCCGCCCGGCCACCGCGTCCAGCAGCCGGCTGCGCCCGATCCCGGCCGGTCCGCGGACCAGCACTGCCCGTGCGACGCCCCCGCGCGCCTCTTCCGCCAGTCTGAGCAGCCCCGCCGGTTCAGCGACTCGATCGATCTCGCGTATCCCGGTTCGCCGGCCCATGGCGTTGTGCACGCCCATGACGTCTCCCATCCCCGAAACCCTGCATCCCCGCCCCCGGTTTGATCGACGCGATCCGGTCGGCTTCGGCTTTCCCGACGAAGCCGACCAAACCCGATCGGAATCGATGTTAGCCTCACCGCCGGTGACTGATGATCAACTTTGAGCTAAGAGACGGCCGAAGCCCGCCCTACGGCGCGCGGCCCGCCCGGACCGCCACCCCGGCCGTTCACCCCGGCCAGGACCTCGGCCGCGGCCCCGGCGGCCAGCCCAACGGCGCTGGTTCGTGAACGACCCCCCTTCGCGGGGTCCCATGACCGGGACCGGCAAGCACATCGGACACAACGGCGTGAACTGCACTATGCATGTCATGCCAACGAGCCGAACCCGCTACCCTCCGCCCCCGACCGTCTCCGCCCGCGTTCCCCTGCCGTTCCCGCCGCGTTCCCGTCAGGGTGTCTGGACCGGGGCGCCCAGCCGGTAGTCGTGCGCGGTGAACGCGGCCGCGACGGCGAAGCGGTCCGCGCGGACCAGGGTCTGCCGCCATTCGATCAGGCGCCCCTCGGCGTCCCGGCCGAGCCGGTCGATCGCGAGCAGCGCGGTGGTCGGCGGGCAGTCGAGCAGGATCCGCTCCCCGCGGCCGGGGACCACGGCGCGGATGCGCTCCCAGCCGCCGCCGATCCGGCTGCCGCAGTGACGTTCCAGCTCGTCGTAGAGCGAGGTGCGGGTGAAGTCCACGTCCAGCAGCGGGCGGGCCACGTCGGCCGGCAGCCAGACCCGGTCCACGGCGAGCGGCTCCTCGTCGGCCAGACGGACACGTTCGAGGTAGACCAGCGGCGTGGACTCCTCGAGCCCCAGGCGGGCGGCGATGACCCCGTCGGCTCGCTGGTCGAGCGCGCGCACGACGCTGCGCTGGACGGCTCCGACCTCCTCCACCGCGCGGAACAGGCTGTACGCCTCGCCGACGTCCTGCTCCAGCGGGCGGCTCGCGGTGAACCGGGAGGCCCGGCCGCGCTGAGCACTGACCACGCCCTCCTCCCGGAGCGTGCGCAGGGCCTCGCGCACGGTGTGCCGGCTGACCCGGTACTCGGCGACGAGGTCGTGCTCACCGGGGAAGACGTCGCGGAACTCGCCCTCGTCGAGCCGGCGTTGCAGGTCGGCGCGCAGTTGCGCCCAGAGCGGATTGCCCGCCGATCGGGTCAGCGGCCTGGGGCCCGGCTCGGAGGTCACGGCGCCGTCCTGGGGGTCAGGGATCGGATGGGTGGTGCGGGATCGGGTGGTGCGGGACACGCCTTGAATGTTCGTACCTTGACGGGGAGAGCACAAAATCGGCGCCCGGCGGGACCGGCGGGCACCGACGGGGTGGCCGCCGCCCGGGCGGGGTGTCCCGGGCGGCGGTCGTGGGAGCCGTCAGACGAGCACGCCGACCAGCATCGACCCGGCCACCGCGAGCAGCACGGCGGCGAAGGCCCGCTGCAGCGCGGCGCCGGACAGCTTGGCGGCCAGTCGCTTGCCGTCCCAGGCCCCGAGCACCGCGGCGCCCACGAACGGTCCGAAGACCGCCGGGTCGAGCGAGATGCCGGTGACCGTCAGCCGGGTGGCGAGGGAGACCAGCGAGTTGACGAGGACGACCACCAGGCTGGTGGCCACCGCCTTGCGCATCGGCAGCCGGAGCACGGACACCAGCGCGGGCACCGCGAGGAAGCCGCCGCCGACTCCCAGCAGCCCGGTCACCGCCCCCAGGCCGGCCCCGGCCGCGAGCGTGCCCAGCTGGCTGCCGCCCGGGCGCCGGTCGCCCTCGAGCCCTTCCTCGGACCGGCCGGCCTCGGCCGGCGTGCGCCGCGCGGCCCGGGTGCCGCGCAGCATCGCCGCGGCGGCCAGTGCGGCGAGGACCGCGAACGCACAGGTCAGCACCGGCTGCGGGATGCGGTGGGCGAGCCCGGCCGCCCCGGCGGCCGGGAGCACGCCGGCCGCGGCGAACAGCCCGCCGGTGCGCCAGCTGATGGTGCCGGTACCGGCGTGCCGGGCGAGCGCGGTGACGGACGTGGCGGTGACGATGACCAGGCTGGTGGTCCCTGCCTCGGCGGGCGAGACGCCCAACAGGTAGACCAGCGCCGGGACGGCGAGCACTCCCCCGCCACCGCCGAGCGCGCCGAGGGCCACGCCGACCACGGCTCCGCAGAGCAGAGCGGTGATCAGGACGCTCACGCCGTGACGCCGTCCGGAGCCCGGTCCGCGGCGTGGACGACCTCACCGTTCCAGGCGGCGAAGCCGCCGCGCAGGTCGACCGCCTCGAAGCCGCGGGCCCGCAGCACGGACGCGGCCACCGAGGAGCGGTTGCCGCCCGCGCAGATCACGGTCAGCGGCTGCTCGGTCGGCAGCTCGGCCAGCCGGGCGAGCAGTTCGGGCAGGGGGACGAGCCGGGCGCCGGGGATGCCGCCCTTCTCCCGCACCTCGCCCGGGCCGCGCACGTCCAGCAGCTCGAACCCGCCCGTACCCTCGGCCAGTTGCTCGGCCAGGGTGTCGGCGTCCACCCGTCCGGCGGCGGTGAGGTGCTCCGCGCCGACGGCGTCCACCGGACCGGCCAGGGCGCCCAGGACGCGGTCGAAGCCGATCCGGGCCAGCCGGTTGCGGGCCTCGACGACGGTGTCCGGGTCGCCGCACAGGATGATGGCGTCCTGGGCGTCGAGCACCTGGCCGGCCAGTTCGGCGAACCGGCCGCCGAGCGGGATGTTGACCGCGCCGTGCAGGTGGGCCGCGGCGAACGCCTCCGGCTCCCGGGTGTCCAGCACGGTGGCGCCGCCGGCCCTGGCCGCGACGAACTCCTCTGCGGCGAGCGCGGGGACGGGGGTGTCCTCGTCGAGGACCGGACGGGCCTGGCGGTTGCGCACCGAGGTGAACGCGAAGTAGGCGGGCGCGGCGGGCTGACCGGCGGTCACCACGGCGACGAACGCGTCCTCGGCCATCTCGGCGAGCGCGTAGTTGCCGCGGCGCTGGTTGCCGATCGTGCAGCTCAGCTCGGTGGAGAGGTTCTTGCCGCAGGCCGAGCCGGCGCCGTGCGCGGGGTAGACGCGGGTGTCGTCCGGCAGGGTGAGCAGGGCGCGGGTGGACCGGTACAGGTGGCGGGCCATCTCCTCGGCGGACCGGCCGCGCGAGCTGAGCAGGTCGGGGCGGCCGACGTCGCCGATGAACAGCGTGTCGCCGGTGAGCACGCCGAACGGGACGTCGTCACCGGCGTGCTCGCGCACGACGACGCAGATCGACTCCGGCGTGTGCCCCGGGGTGTGCAGGATCTCCAGGTCGACCTCGCCGAGGCTGAGGCGCTCGCCGTCGCCCACCGGGTCGGTGTCGAAGTCGAGCGCGGCGGCGGAGCCGTAGGAGATGCGCGCGCCGGTGCGCTCGGCCAGCTCCAGGTGGCCGGAGAGGAAGTCCGCGTGGATGTGGGTCTCGATGACCCGCTCGATGGTCAGGCCGTGCTGTTCGGCGGTGGCGAGGTACTCGTGCACATCGCGCTGGGGGTCGACCACGACGGCCCGGCCCGTGGTGCGGTCACCGACGAGGTACGAGGCGTGGGAGAGGCAGTCCAGGTAGAACTGCACGAAGACCAGCGGTCCGGCGGGCTTCGACATCGCAAGCTCCTGAAGGTGGACGGTGGGTGCGCCCCGCGGCTTTCGGACGGGGCACGGGTGGGCTGGCCGCACGGCCCGGACGGCGGGCTGCGGCGGGGGATCCGGGGTGTGCCCGGCAGGGTCAGGCGAGTCCGCGGAGCATGAGGTTCCAGTAGAGGAACGGCAGGCCGCGCCGCTTGAGGTGCCACATGTCGGTGCGCTCGCGGATGGTGTTGATCACCGGGATCGACGGAGTGGGCCGGCCGCTGTAGTCGAACTCGGCGAGCAGCATCTTGTTGCGCGCGGTGGTCAGCGGGCAGGACGCGTAGCCGTCGTAGGAGGCCTTCGGCTCGCGGCCGTTGAGCACGGCGAGGAGGTTCTCGACGAGCACGGGCGCCTGCTTGCGCACCGCGGCGCCGGTCTTGGAGTTCGGGGACGAGCCGGCGTCACCGAGCGCCCACACCGTGGGGTAGCGGACGTGCCGCATGGTGTGCTTGTCGATCTCGACGTAGCCGGCCGGGTCGTCGGCACCGGCGAGCGGGCTGCGCTTGATCCAGTCCGGGGCGCTCTGCGGCGGCACCAGGTGGGCGACGTCGTACGGCAGGGTCGTCGTGCCCCCGGTCCCGAGGTCGGTGACGACCACCTCGCGGGCCTCGGGACGCACCTCGGAGACCTCGCTCCCGTAGTGGACCTTGATCCCGTAGCGGCGCACCACGTCGTCGAGCACCCGGGCGAACTCCGGGACGCCGAAGATGGCGGCGCCGGGGATCACCAGATGGACGTCCATCCGGCCGAGCACGCCCTCCTTGCGCCAGTGGTCGGCCGCCAGGTAGGCGATCTTCTGCGGGGCGCCGCCGCACTTGATGGCCCCGGTCGGCATGCTGAACACCGCGCTGCCGGAGCGGGCCTCACGGATGAAGCGCCAGGTCGCGGGGGCGTACTGCGGCAGGTAGTTGCTGGACAGCCCGTCCCTGCCGAGCCCGGCCTCCAGGCCAGGCACCCGGTCCCAGTCGAGCTGGATGCCGGGGCAGACGACGAGGTGCTCGTAGGAGACCGTGCCGCCGTCGTCCAGCGCCACCTCCCGCGCCTCGGGATCGATGGCGACGGCGGCCCGGCGGATCCACGCCACACCCTTCGGCATGACGGACGCCTGCGGCCGGATGCTCTCCGCCAGCGGTGCCCGTCCGCCGCCGACCAGCGTCCACAGCGGCTGGTAGTAGTGGTGCTCGCTCGGATCGAGCACCGCGACGTCCTGCTCGCCGGCCCGACGGAGCCGGGCCGCGACCGAGATCCCCGCGGTCCCGCCGCCGATGATCACGATCCGGTGATGCTTGGTTATCAAGGGGCCTCCCCGGCCTGACCAAATGTACGGACATTAAAGTAGGACCGAGCCGTCATGGCTCGCAAGATTTGTCCGTACATTTTGCCTCCGGGGCACGGCCGGCCCACGGCAAGGGCGCCGGCCGGCCCTCATGAGCCATGAGGGCCGACCGGCGCCCGATGCGGCGCGCGCCTAGAGCGCGCCGGTCTCCACCAGCGCCTGGAGCCGGTCGACGACCGTGCCCAGGGTGCCGTCCTCCTCGATCTGTTCGAGGTGACCGCCGACGAAGCGGTCGATCCGCAGGTGCGCGGTGGCGATCCGGCGGAGCGTGTCGGCGTCGGCCGAGGCGATGAAGGAGGGATCGGAGATCCGGCCGTCCTGGTACGGAGCCCAGTTCTTCCAGTCGAAGCCCTCCTCGACCAGGCCGCGGGCCGAGGCCACCACGGCGAAGTGCTCGACGGGGGCCAGGCCCAGCGGCAGCCGGACGGGCGCCGCGGCAGCCTCCGGCGCCGGTCGGTACAGGGCGATGATCTCGCGGGCCGATTCCTGTGTCAGCTCAGGCATGGTCCGAACCTCCGCACCAGTTGGTCAGGATCTCGTGGACGGCGAAGTTCCAGAAGTCCTTCGGGTTCTCCTTACGGGTGTCCACCTGGTAGGTGAGGTCGCGCGGGAACAGCACCTCCTCCTCGTTGGGGAACTCCGAGTAGTCCCACACCTCCGCGCCGGTCCGGCCGTCGATGTCGAGAAGGGCGTTGGTGGCGAACCCCTGGGCGACCTTCCGGTCCGTGCTCGTGCTCGTGTACGAGGTGTTGAGGATCTTCGCACCCACCACGTGCTTGGCCAGGCGATCCGCCTTCATGTTGTCACCGCGGTAGGTCGTGCCGAGGTGGAGCTTCAGGTTCCACAGGCCGGAGTCGATGGCCTCGAAGAGCGGCAGCAGCTGCCGGTACTCCGGGTCGGTCGGCTTCTTCTTGTACAGCACGGAGTTGATCGCTTTGTAGTAGTTCGTCGTGTAGATGCTGACCGCCACGGCCTGCCGATAGGTCACCGAGGCCGGCAGCTTGATGCTGCCGATCTTCGCTTTCGCCTGCTTGACGTACACGTCGTAGTCGGCGGGCAGCTTGAGATCGAACACGTTGTCGTAGTTGTTCTTGATCTCGGTGAACGCGGGCGTCAGCTGGTCGCCGAGTTCCTTGGTCAGCGCCACGACCTCCACGGTGGACACCTTGGTGGTGTTCGACGACGCGTAGTGCGCCGCCGCCCAGGTGAGCGCCGACAGCACTTCCTTCGGGTCCGCCTTGCGCGCTCCGGTGCACACCAGGGACGTGGCGACGCGCACCGGCTCGGTGGGATAGAAGCAGGCGAGCGCCTGGAAGATCGCCCGGACCGGGACCCCGGCGTCGGCGTCCCAGTCCTTCGGTTCGAAGACCAGGATCCGCTTGAACTGGATCCCGGGGGCCGTCACCGGCTTCGAGATCCAACAGGGCAACAGGGGTCGGTAGTCCTTGGCCTTGTCCTTCGCCAGGGCTTCGACGGAGACGCCCGCCTTGGCGAGCGCACCCACCAGGCTCCCCTCCGTCGGGGTGTAGTCGTCGGGCAGGCAGGAGACGACGAGGACATCGACCGCGTCGGCCGACGCCAGTTTCGTCAGGTCCCCCCACAGGAACTGGACTGTTCGCTCGTCCTTGTCAGGATGGTCGACCTTGAAACTGTCGATCTTGGTCAGGGCCATGGTTGGTCCGCCTTGAACTGTTCGGGGTCCGCCGGGGAGGAAGGCACCTCCCCGGCGGTCGGGGCACGACGGTCGTGACAGGTCAGGGGTGGTTACTCCTTCAGCTTCGCGAGCGGGGCGTCGACATGGATGTTGGAGTTGCCCGGGATGTCGGGACTGCCCTGGCCGGCATCGCCGCTGCGCGGCGGACAGGGGCCGCGGTCCCGGCCGCGTCCGGCGCAGCACGGGTACGGACGGGCCCCGGCACGTCCACCGTAGGCACGGAGGCGGACGGGTCGCCAGGGCCGGTCCGGTCCGGTCCGCACGAAGCGCGAACATGCTCACCGGGCGTCACCGGGCCCACCCTGCGGCGCAGTCCGGCCCGGTCGCCACCGCCGACCCGTGCACGGTGCGGAGTCACCTGTCCGACCACTCGAACGGCGTAGCGCCCCGGCTAACGCGGCCGGTCGTGCGCCCGCCGTGGAACGGTCGGACATCCACGACCGCAGAGGTCGTGGGCGTCCCGCCCGCGAGGACCGCGCGCGAAGCGGGCCGACGCCGATCCCGACTCCCGCCGAGCTGCTCAGCGCCCTGCCGCGCCGACCGCGCTTTCCCTCTACGGCTCCAGGACGAGGACCTGGCCGGGCAGCAGCAGGTCGGGGTCCTCGCCGACGGCGTCGCGGTTGAGCTCGTACAGCGCCGGCCAGCCACCGGCGATCCCGGACGCCTCCGCGATGTCACTCAGGGTGTCGCCGTCACGCACCGTCCACGAGCCCTCGGCGACCGCCTCCACCTGGTGTCCCGCCGCACCGGTGCGGGGGGACGCGGGCACGGCGGGCGTCTGCGGCCGGGTCCGCGCGGGCCGGTCGCCGCGCTCCCGGGTCTCGGCCCGGGCGGCGGGAGGCTCGCCCCCACGGGCGATCCGCGCACCGCACGCCGCCCACGGCGCCAGGCCCCGACGGCCGGCCAGGCGCTCGGCCACCGCGATCTGCTGCTCCCTCGTCGCCCGGTCCGCACGCGGCGCGTACGCCGGCCCACCGTTGGCACGCCAGGTCGCCGCGTCGAACTGAAGACCCCCGTAGTAGCCGTTCCCGGTGTTCGCGCTCCAGCGCCCTCCGCTCTCGCAACGGGCCAGCGCGTCCCAGTCCACCCCGGTACCCGCCCCCGTGCGCACCGACGCCGCGTCGGCCGGCGGCGTACCCGGCCCTGCGAGCACGGCGAGGAGGACGAGCAGCGGGAGCAGCAGGACCGGCAGACGGCGCACCGGCGCGGGTACGAACGGCATGAGAACTCCACACCTCGGGAACAGGGACCGGGCAGCGAAGCGCCCGCGTCATCCGTCCCCAGGCGATCCGTCCCGCCGTCAGGACGGCCGGTCACCTCCTCCGGGCGGCGGCCCCGGACCACTCCAAGGGCCGCTCCGCCTCCGTCCAGGAGGGACGGCGGCCGTCGGCCTGGGCGGCGTGGGTCTGAACACGCGCAGGCCCTCCCCCGGACCGCGGACCGGGAGAGGGCCTGCCACCACCACAGGGTCGGACGCTAGTGGCGCCGGGCCCTGCGCCGGCGGAGCTCCACGAGGGCCCAGCCGAGGACCGTGAACGCCACGGCCGCGACCGCCGTCGGTACGACCCCGTCCTGTCCGGTGTCGGCCAGGCGCGAGCCGGGCGCGGCACGCGGCGCGGCCGGTGCGGCCGGCGGGGCCGGCGACGTGGCCGGCGTGACCGCTGCCGCCGGAACCGCCGGTGCCGGCGCCTCGGGCGCGGCCGTCGGCGCGGGCGTCGGCGTGGCCTCCGGGGTGCTCACCGGCACGGTCGGGGTCACCGTCGCCGTCGCGGTCACCGTCGGCGTCGGCGTCGGCGTCGGCGTCGGGGCGGGCAGCAGCCGGTTGACCACGGTCGCCGAGACCCCGGCGTCGAGGTTCTCGGAGTTCAGCACCAGCGCGCCGGACACCGGGTTGTCCGGAACCGCGTAGCCCTCCGGCGGGCTGATCTCCTGCCAGTAGTACGTTCCCGGTTCGACCGTGGACGTGCAGAGTCCGTCGGCCCCGGTCGTACAGGGGTCACCGACCCGGGTGTCGGGCGCGTCCCCGGAGGTCTGCGGCCCGTCGGTGCCGTTCGTCTCCCGCCACAGCGCGAACCGCGCCCCCGCCAGCGGCTTTCCGTCCTGGTCCTGCTTGACCAGCCGGACCGCGCCTTCCTGGCGGCGGAAGCCGAGGTCGAAGGTGTGGTCGTTCTCGCCCGGTCCGCCGGTGGTGAGCGTCCGTTCCGGGTAGCGGGCGCCCTCCGGGACGGTGCCCTTGGAGTCCACGAAGCGGTTGTCGCCGACGCCCGCCTCGGTCGGCACCCACCGGTACAGCGGCCCGCCCGACGCGTAGTCCGCCGGGTTGTCCATCCTGATCGTGTACTTGGTCCTGGGCTTCAGGCCGCCGGGCACGTTGGAGTCGTCGAAGTAGTACTCGCCGCGCGGTGTCGTGGTCGTCGACGCGACCAGCTTGCCGGACTCGTCGTAGAGGTTGACGGTGGCACCGGGGACCGGGCTCTGGCTCGGGCTCTGGACGCCCTTGCGCTCGGGGTCGTACCAGACCCGGTTGCCGATCTGCATCGGCGCCTGGTCGCAGAGCACCTCCAGGTCGCCCATCGAGGCGCCCTTCCCGAAGGCGGGCCTGGCGGTCGAGGCGTTCAGGCCCAGGCCGGAACCGGCGGCCCTCGTCCCGTCGCGGTTGGTGAACATCGTGCCGATGCGCCACGCGGTGTCGGTGGGGTCCACGGCCGAGATCGCGATGGAGTCCTCCACCTTGGACAGCGCCATGCCGGCGTAGGCCGCGTTCGGGTGGTAGCCCTGGAAGGTGCCCACGCTGAAGAACCTGGTCCCCCGCGTGGTCGTCCCGCAGCCGAGGTTGGTGTCCATCACGTACATGCCGTCGGAGAGGCACGCCTTGTTCAGGTCACCGCCGGCCGCGAAGTTGTGGTACGTCGTGGGGTCGCCGGTCCGCGGGAACGCCGTCGCCTTGTCGGCCAGCCGGTCGCGGAACGCCAGCAGCATGGACCCGTCGGTCTCGAAGGCGATCTCGGCCAGCTCGGGCTCGGGGTTGGCGTAGAAGCCGGTGCCGGTGCACGCCTTGCCGTCCTGCTCGGCGGGGATCGTGTCCGTCCACGGGAACCAGCCCGCCCCGGGGCAGAGGCCCTTGGCCGAGACCGCGCGCGGGTAGTCCAGGGGCTGGTTCAGCACCGCCCGGCCGAAGGCTCCGGTCGCCGGGTCGAAGGGCAGGACGACCGCGCGCAGGTCCGAGGCCTTCCCGGTCGACTCGCCCGAGCAGACACCGCCGAGGTAACCGACGCCGTCCTGCACGCCCAGGCCGAACGGACGCCAGTCCGCCGGCGAGGGGCAGCCCGGGTCCGGAATCGGGTAGGAGGCCTCCGGCGCCGACGCGGTCGCCCCGGTCGCGTCGTAGCGGTACAGCCTGCGGTTGTCGAGGTTGACCACGAACAGGTCGCGGCCGTCCTCGGAGAGCTTCAGGGCGCCCAGGCTCTCCTTGCCCGGCGCGGCGAGGAAGGCGTCGTCGGCGGCGCCGACACCGTGCACCGACGCCCCCGCGTCCGGGACGGTGGTGAACAGCGAGGTCGTCCGGTTCGCCGGGTCGGTGACGTAGATCGCGCCGGCGCCCCCGGGGCCGTACGTGGTGTCCCGCTTGGCCAGCGCCGAACTGAACAGCCGCTTGCCGGACTTGCTCCACCCGATGCCGTAGACGGTGCCGGTCTCGGCGTTGGTGGCCAGATTCGTCGTGTCCGTGTTCTCGCCGCGCGCGCCGTAGGGGAAGCTCACCAGCGTGCGCGGGTTCTGCGCCTCGCTCGTCGCGGGCTGGCAGGCCGTGACCAGCGTCGCGTTCTTCTGGCAGTAGTCGCCGGGGTTCCACAGTCCGGTCGTGTACGTGACGTTCCGACCGCCGGCGAGGTCGACGAACTCCTCGTTGCTGCTCAACTGGTTCGGCGCGCCGTCCAGGCCCTGTCGCGACGCGAAGGCCGGGAACAGCAGGCCCGGTTTCGGGTTCACGACCTGGACCCGGTACTTCCCGCCGGCGGACCGGGCCGTGCCCGGCGCCAGGGTGACCGTGCCGTCGGCGGCCGTCACCCCGGTGACCTCGGCGCCGTCGTCACCGCTGAGGACCACCGTGACCCCGCCGATGCCGGGCTCCAGGACCGGGCTCCACACACCGGTGGCGTCGACCGCCCGCACCACCCGCACCGTCACCGAGCCGTCGGCCTCCTGCGGATACGCCGCCGGAGCCGCCAGCATCGAGCAACTCCCGATCCCCAGGGCGAGCACCGCGACCCGGCCCACCGCGCGGCGGCCGAGCGATCCCGGCCGTCGCCGCCCCGGCCCGCGCGCGGCACCGGTCATCTCTTCACTTGTAGGTGTCATTCCCGCTCTCAGTGTTCAGGCGAAGATCCGCCTCGTGGCCCGAATCCTAGAGGAGGTTCGACAATCCCTTGATCAGTCAGGCGAATTGACGTCAAATCACCCCTATCCCGCCCAGCCCGGACATCTTCTCTACGGGACACCGACACACCGTCGCCCCTGGGCGCCGCTCCGGCGCCCCTTGACCCCGGATCAGGAAATGGTCCGCAGACGGCCCGGCGAGCGGCGCCGGAGCCGGTCCAGGCTCTCGGCCGTGGCGTCGTCCTCGGGGAGGAAGACCACGAGCTGCTGGGAGTCGCCGGGCAGTTCGAGGGTCTCGCGGAGCAGCCGGAGGCGGTGCCCTTCGGGGTGGTCGAGCCGCAGGACGCCGCGGGGCGGCACCTTGGCCAGGTTCAGCCGGCGGGTGAACTCCTCGCCGGCGACGGGTGTCAGCTCGGCGGTGAGCCATTCCAGGTTCTCCAGGGACGGCGTCCGCCAGAGGTCGAAGGTCTGCTCGTCCGCGACGGCGTCCCAGTCGGTGAAGAAGGTCCGGGCCCGGGGGTCGGTGAACAGGTAGTGGTTGAGGTTGGGACGCTCCGCGTCGAACAGGCCGGCCCCGCCGGTGACCGCCCGGTAGCCGGAGGTGTGGGCGAGCACGTCGCCCAGCCGGTTGGTCACGATCGCCACGCCCGGTTCGAGGAGTTCGAGGGTGCGCAGCACGGACGCGCGCACCCGCCGGGAGGGTGGCACGGGCCGGATGTCGACGGTGCAGGCGTCGCCGGTGATCTTGGCGAGGTACCGCAGGTGGGTGCGCTCCGACGCGTCCAGGCACAGCGCGTCGGCGAGCGCGTTGACCACCGCCGGCGAGGGGTTGCGGTCCCGGCCCTGTTCGATCCGGGCGAGGTACTCCACACTGACGTCGGCCCGGTTGGCGAGGTCCAGTCGGCGCAGCCCGGGCGAGCGGCGGCGGTGGCGCTCCGGCAGTCCGAGGAGTTCCGGTTGGACGGCGTCGCGCTTGGCCCGGATGAAGTTGCCCAATGGCGTGCCCACGTTTCGAGCATAGGGGCGCCGCCGCCGCGCGCGAGGCGCGGAGGGTGGCCCTCCAGGGGCCAGGCTGAGGAGGGCCTCGCTGCCCGCCCGCCCACCGGCCGATGCTGACGGCATGGAAAACACGTCGACGCGACGCACCGGTCAGGTGCTGCTGGTGTGGGGACTGCTGGTGGTGGCCGCGAACCTGCGGGCGAGCCTGACCGGTGTCGGGCCGCTCCTGGACCGCGTGCAGTCCGACCTGGGCCTGGCTCCGGCCGTCGCGGGTCTGCTGAACACGCTGCCGCTGCTGGCCTTCGCCGGCCTGGCGCCGCTGGTGCCCGGACTGACCGCGCGGTGGGGGGCGGAACGACTCCTGGGCGGCGCGCTGGTGGTGCTGGCGCTCGGTGTCGCGGTCCGCTGGATTCCGACGACGGCCGGCCTGTTCCTCGGTACCGCGCTGATCGGTGCGGGGATCGCGGTGGGCAACGTCCTGCTGCCGAGCCTGATCAGGCGTGACTTCCCGACCAGGGTGGGCCTGCTGACCAGTGCCTACGCCACGGTGATGGGCGGGGTGGCGGCGGTGGCCTCCGGGGTGGCGGTGCCGATCGCCCAGGCCGCTCCCGGCGGTTGGCGCACCGCGTTGGGCTGCTGGGTGGTCCTCGCGCTGGTGGCGGTGCTGGTGTGGCTGCCGCAGTTGCGGACTCCCAGGCCGAGCGGTTCGAGCGGTCCAAGCGGTCCGGGCAAGCCGGCGCGCGGCGGGCAGCGGCTGCCCTGGAGTTCCGGACTGGCCTGGGCGGTCACCGCCTTCATGGGGCTGCAGTCGCTGGGCTTCTACGTCATCGTGACCTGGCTGCCGCAGGTGTTCCAGGACAACGGGGTCGACCCGGCGACGGCCGGTTGGCTGCTCTTCGTCTTCCAGGTGATCGCCGTACTGGCGAGCCTGGCGGTTCCCCGGGCGATGCGCCGGGCGCGCGACCAACGGGGGTTGGCCGCGGTCTGCTCCGCCGTCCTGCTGGTCGGCTACGCCGGCCTCTTCGCGGCACCGGGGTGGGCGCTGCTGTGGAGTGCGGTCCTCGGCCTCGGCGGCGGCGCCTGTCTGGTGCTCGCCCTGGTGTTCATCGGCCTGCGGGCCCCGGACGCGGCCTCGGCCGGCGCGCTGTCGGCGATGGCGCAGTCGGTCGGCTACCTGCTGGCGGCCGTCGGGCCGGTGGTCTTCGGCCTCCTGCATTCGCTGGGCTCCGGCTGGCGGGCCCCGCTCCTGCTGATGGTCGCCGCGGCGGCCGCCCAGACGGCGGTGGCACTGGTGGCCGGGCGCGGCACGGTGCTCCCCGCGCGCGGGCCCCGGCCCGAACCCGCCGTTCCAGCGGCGAAGAGCGGTGTGTCGAACGGACGGTGATCCGTGTACCTTCCACCGGAAAGCACGGCGCTGAGCACGTCGGAAAGGATGTTCTCCCCCCATGACACCCGAAATGACGCCCGAAGTGACGCCCGAACAACTCGCCGTCCAGCTCGCCGATCCGGTGCGGCGCCGGGTGTTCTCGGCGGTCGCCCTGGGCGCGTCGACCTCCTCCGAGGTCCTGACCGTCTCGGGGCTCGCCGCGCCGGACGCCGCCCCGGCGATCGGACGGCTCGTCCGCGCCGGGCTGCTCGTCCAGGGGCGTGGCTCGGTGGCCCTGAACGACGGGGCCCTCGCCGCCGCCGCGGACACCGCCGCCCGACGGGTGGCGGACCAGGCGGCGAACGACCAGCCCGACCCGCGGCTGCGCGGCCACCTCCGCGGCGGCGTCCTGGTGAACCTGCCGGACCCGGACCCGGACCCGGAGCAAGAACCGGAGCAGGAGCAGGAGCAGGACGCCCGGCGCGCGGTCCTCGGGCACATCACCGCACGCACCTTCGCGCCCGGCGACGAGTACGACGAGCGGACGGTGACCGACCGCCTGCGGCCGTGGTGCGAGGGCGGCGCACTGGACGCCGTCGCGCTGCGGCGCGTCCTCGTCGACGAGGGACTCCTGGCCCGGGCCGCCGGACGCTACCGGGTCACCGCCCCGGTGGGCACCGCCGGCTGAAGGCCGGCCGAGGGCCCATGAGGGCGACGCACTGTGGTGGTGGCCACCACCATCCGGGGCGCAACTGTGGTACCGGGGGACGTGTGCCCGACCCCGCCGGGTTCCTAGCGTGGCGGCCATGGAAAACACCGAGAGCACCGGCGGCCGGACCGCCGCCCCGGCTGGCCGCTTCCTGACCGGGCGGAAGGCCCTGGTGACGGGCGCGGCGAGCGGCATCGGCCGGGCGTGCGCCACCGCCTTCGCCGAGGCGGGCGCGCACGTCTACGTCGTCGACCTGGCGCGGGACGCCGCCGAGGCCGTGGCGGCGGAGATCGGCGGCACGGCCCACGTGGTCGACCTGGCGGACCCGGAGGCGGTGGACGCCCTTCCGGACGACGCCGACGTCGTGGTGAACAACGCCGGGCTCCAGTACGTGGCGCCGATCCAGGACTTCCCGGTCGAACGCTTCGTGCTGATCCAGCGCGTGATGGTCGAGGCGCCGTTCCGGATCGTCCGGCGCACCCTGCCGCACATGTACGGGCGCGGGTGGGGCCGCATCGTCAACATCTCCTCCGTGCACGGGCTGCGGGCGAGTGCCTTCAAGTCGGCGTACGTGACGGCCAAGCACGCCCTGGAGGGGTTCAGCAAGGTCGCCGCCCTGGAGGGCGCGCCGCACGGCGTCACCAGCAACTGCATCAACCCCGGGTACGTGCGCACGCCCCTGGTGGAGAACCAGATCGCCGCGCAGGCCGCCGCGCACGGCATCCCGGCCGAGGAGGTGGTGGAGCGGATCATGCTCGACCGCACCGCGATCAAGCGGCTCATCGAGCCCGAGGAGGTCGCGCGGGCCGCCCTCTTCCTCTGCGGCCCGGACGCGGGTTTCGTCACCGGTGCGTCCATCCCGCTGGACGGGGGCTGGACCGCCCGCTGACCGACCGGCACTCCACCCCCTGGCCAGGTGGCCGACGCCCACACCGTGCCGCCCGAGGTATGCGCCGCCGACATAGGGCGCACGCCGCGGCGTCCCTAGGGTGTCACGCACTGGACCCTCGGTGTGGAGGAGTGAACGCGGTATGTGGAGAAGCGGACGTGGCAGGCGCAGAGGCTTCGGCTGGCTGCTGGCGAGCGTGCTGGCGCTGATCGGCGCGGTCGTCCCGGCGGTGCCGGCCTCGGCGGCGGTGCCCTCCAACCTGACGCTGGAGGCGACCTACAACAGCGTCGCCAACGGCTGGGACCGCGTCGAGCGGTACCTCGACACCACCCCCGGCTTCCAGCAGGAGCAGTATCCGCCGGACGGCCGCGGCAACCAGGACGGCCAGCGGCTCACCTTCTTCGGCGGCGTCAAGCAGCCCTTCTCGGGCCGCTTCCTGCTCTACTCGGCCCCGGGCTGGAACACCGGCTCGCACCAGGTCCCGGTGCTGCTGGTGCACGGCGCCAACGACAACCCGGACCGGGCCTGGGCCAATCCCGGTGAGTCCGGCGGCTACGGCTGCGGATCCGTCTCCTGTCCGGGCACCGGTCTGATGCAGTACCTGTCCGGGCGGGGCTACCGGGTCTTCGCGGTCGGCTTCGCGCACAAGCAGGGCGACAACCTGATGCAGGCCCAGGCGGTCGGCGACGCCGTCGCGCTGATCCGCGCCAAGCTCGGCGTCCCCCAGGTGGACGTGGTGGGCTGGAGCAAGGGCGAGATGTCCGCACGTTCCTACGTGTCCTCGGTCAAGCCCTCCTGGGGCCGCCCGTACGCGGGCGACGTGCGCAAGCTGATCACCATGGGCGGCCCGAACGGCGGCTACGACTACCCGTTCGCCCACGGGTGGGCGCACGACTTCTCCATCTGGCCGCAGTGCGGCGGCCAGGTCAACGCCCCGGCACCGCACCTGCGGATGACCTGCTACGGCACCTACACCGCGCACCCGGAGTTCTCCTTCGCCCCCTCGGGCGGCTACGACGTCTATCCCGGGCAGCGGCAGATGCTGGCCCGCTGGGACTCGGTCTTCGGCATCGACCAGACCCAGCAGGACTGGTACACGACCTACTACGGCGGGCAGGGCTTCTACACCGACGGCGGCGGCATCCAGGCCGCGATCAACGCCGGCTCGCTGATCGCCCCGCTGCACCAGGCCGGGGTGCCCGCCTCGGTGACGACCTACCTCCTGGCGGGCGGCGCGCCCAGCGTCGTCGGCATCTTCAACGAGAACCGCGCCCCCAGCGACGGCGTGGTCTTCGTGGCCAGCGCCCTGGACACCACCGGCATCGCCACCGTCGGCGGCACCGCGCTGATCTCCCTCGCCAACCACCTGCAACTCGGCTGGGACGGCGCGGCGAGCGCTCAGGTCGCCGGCTGGCTGAACTGAGGACACGCCCGATGATCACCGATCGACTGATCACCACCGAGCGGCTGACCGTGAACCACGCCGAGATCGAGGGCCGCACCGGCGAGCCGGTGGTCCTGGTCCACGGCAACGTCTCCTCCGGCGTGTTCTGGCACCCGACCATGGCCGACCTGCCCGAGCGCTACCGCCCGCTGGCGCCCGACCTGCGCGGCTTCGGCGGCACCGAGCCGCTGCCGGTGGACGCCACCCGGGGCCTGCGCGACCACAGCGAGGACCTGCTCTCCTACCTCCAGGAACTGTCCCTCGGCCCGGTGCACCTGGTCGGCTGGAGCATGGGCGCCGGGGTGGCGCTGCAACTGCTGCGCGACCACCCGGAGCTGGTCCGCTCGCTCACCCTGGTCAACCCGGTCTCCCCGTACGGCTTCGGCGGCACCCACGGGGTGGACGGAAAGCTCAACTCGCCCGACGGCGCGGGTTCCGGCGCCGGCACCGCGGCCGCGGAGTTCGTCCGGCTGCTGGGCGAGGGCGAGTCGGGCGCCGGGTCGCCGTTCGCGCCGCGTTCGGTGCTGGACACCGCCTACGTCAGCGCGCCGCTGGCCGAGCCGGACCGCTATGTGGCCGCCATGCTGACCACCCGGACCGGGGAGGACCACTACCCCGGCGACAGCCGGCCGAGCGACACCTGGCCGGGCGTCGCGCCCGGCGAGCGGGGCGTACTCAACTCCATGGCGCCGGTCCACTTCCGGATCGACGACCTGGAACTGGTCGAACCGAAGCCGCCCGTCCTGTGGATCCGCGGTTCGGCCGACGTGATCGTCTCCGACACCTCGCTGTTCGACCTCGCCCACCTCGGGGCGATCGGCGCGGTCCCCGGCTGGCCCGGCGCGGACGTCTGCCCGGCGCAGCCGATGGTGGCGCAGACCCGCGCCGTCCTCGACCGCTACGCCGCCGCCGGCGGGCGGGTGCGCGAGGTGGTCGTCGAGGGCGCCGGGCACAGCGTGCACCTGGAACGGCCGAAGGAGTTCCTGGCCGCGCTGGTGGAGGTGCTGGACGGGGCCTGACGACGCGGCCGTCACAGCCCCGTGGCCCCGGTCCGCCGCTGTGCGGGCCGGGGCCACGGGGCTGTGCGGTGCCGTTCAGCCGGCGAGGGTCCGGTGGAGGGCGTCGAGGCCGTCGGCGTAGATGCCGGTGAAGAGGTCGACGACCTCCTGCTCGGTGGCGTTCACCGGGTTGAACCGGCCGGACCACTGGACCTCGGCGAGGTCGTCGCGGCCGGGGACGGCGTGCACGCGCAGGGTGGAGACGTAGCCGTCGACCGGGAACGGAGCCTGGAGGATGGCGTAACTGTACTGGCGCTCGGTCTCGTTGAAGTCGACGAGGCGCTCGACGATGACCTCGCCCTCGGGGTTCCTGAGGCTGCGGACGCGGCCGCCCTGGGAGGCGACGCTCTCGGGGATGTAGGGCAGCCAGTCGGGGAGGGCGTCGAAGCCGCCGATGAGGTTCCAGACCTTCGCGGGGGTGGCGGGGACGGTGCGACTGACGGAGGTGGAGGCCATGGTGACTTCTCCTGGTGGGGGCGTGTGAGGGGTGCGGGGTTGCAGGGGCTGGGGGTGCTCAGGCGCCGTTGGGCAGCGGGGCGGCCGGGCTGACCAGGCCGGCGGCGCGCAGGTCGGTCCAGAACGCGGCCGGGACGTTCTCGTTCAGCGCTGCGGTGTCCTCGGCGATGCGGCTGGGCCTGGTGGCGCCGGGGATGACGGCGGCGGTGGCCGGGTGGGCGAGGGAGAACCGGAGGGCGGCGGCCTTGATGGAGACGCCGTGCGCGGCGGCGAGGTCCTTGAGCCGGCCGACGCGCTCGATGATCTGCGGCGGGGCGGCCTGGTACTCGAAGTGGGTGCCGCCGGCCAGGATGCCGGAGCTGTAGGGGCCGCCGACGACCATGTCGACGTTCTGCTCCTGGGCCATCGGCAGCAGGCGCTGCAGGGCGTGGTCGTGGTCGAGGAGGGTGTAGCGGCCGGCGAGCAGGAAGCCGTCGGGCTGCGGCTCGTCGAGGGCGAGGGTCAGCTCGATGGGCTCGGTCTTGTTGACGCCCAGGCCCCAGGCCTTGATGACGCCCTCGTCGCGCAGGCGGGACAGGACGCGGAAGGCGCCGGTGCGGGCCTCCTCGAACTTCTGGAGCCAGGCGTCGCCGTGGAAGTCCTGGGCGATGTCGTGGACCCAGACGATGTCCAGGCGGTCGGTGCCCAGGCGCTTGAGGCTGTCCTCGATGGAGCGCTCGGCGGCGTCGGCCGTCCACACGTGGAGCATCTTGTTGGGGTTGCCGTGCTCGAACAGGCCGCCCTTCTCGCCGAGGTCGCGGGCGCCCTCCTCCTTCTCGTCGAGGATGACGCGGCCGACCTTGGTGGACAGCACGTAGGCGTCACGGGGCTTGGTGGACAGGACCTCGCCCAGGCGCTCCTCGGCGAGGCCGGCGCCGTAGAACGGGGCGGTGTCGTAGTAGCGGACACCCTGCTCCCAGGCGGCCTCGACGGTGGCGGCGGCCTCCTCGTCGGGGATCGCGCGGAACATGTTGCCGAGCGGGGCGGTGCCGAAGCCGAGCTTACCGGGAAGGATCTTCTTCAGGGACATGACAGTGCCTTTTCGATCAGCATGGCCGAGGACGCGGCGGCATCCCGGGCGCAGGGGGTGAGACATGAAGGGGTGGATGCCTCAAGGGGCGGACGCAGGGCGTTCCAGATAGATGCGGAAGCGCCTTACATGTGAAGACAATAGTTGCAGACGCTCGCTATTGCAAATGCTCAACCGCCACCGGGTTCCGGTGGCGGTCGCCCGGGGCAACCCCCGACGTCGGCCAGTAGCCGGCCGCCCAGCCCGGCGGGCTGGGCGGCGTGATCGAGGCCGGGAGCCTTCGGCGTACCGCGGCAGCAGCCCCGGCAGACGGTCACGGTGCAGCGGGCCGCCGCCCCGGGGCGGGAGCCGAGGCCTTCTCGCGCGCACGGCGGCTCACCGGCGGCCCTCGGCGGCGGCCCGCTTCCAGGCGGCGTCGCGCAGCAGGCGCAAGCCGTTCAGGCCGACGATCACGGTGGAGCCCTCATGGCCGAGCACGCCCAGCGGCAGCGGCAGGGTGGCGACCAGGTCCCACACCACCAGCACGCCGATGAACACCGAGGCGATCACCAGGTTCTGCACCACGAAGGAGCGGGCCCGGCGGGAGAGCGCGACGACGGCGGGGACGGTGGCGAGTTCGTCGCGGACGATCACCGCGTCGGCGGTCTCCAGGGCGAGGTCCGAACCGGCCCGGCCCATCGCGAGGCCGGTGTGCGCGGCCGCGAGCGCGGGGGCGTCGTTGACACCGTCGCCAAGCACCAGCACCTTGCGCCCGGCCGCCTCCCACTCCTTCACCGCGGCGACCTTGTCCTGCGGCAGCAGCCCCGCCCGGATGTCCGTGATGCCCACCTCGCCGGCCAGGCGCTTCGCGGCGCGCGCGTTGTCGCCGGTCAGCAGGACCGGAGCGGTCCCGGTCAGCGCGGTCAGCGCGCCGACGGTTGCGGGGGCGTCCGGACGCAGGCGGTCCGCGATGCCGAGGACACCGGCCGGGACGCCGTCGACCTCGACGAGGACCGCGGTGCGACCGCCGTCCTCCAGCTCGGCCGCGATGGCGGCGGCCCGGGCGCGGATGCCGCTGTCGGCGCCTCCCCCGCCCTCCGGCCGGCAGACGCCTCCCCGCAGCCGGGCCGGGGCACCGACGGCGACGGCGCGGCCCTCGACGGTGGCGGTCACACCGATGCCGGGGGCGGAGGAGAAGTCCTGCGCCCCGGCCGGGGTGAGCCCGCGGGTGCGGGCGGCGTCCACGATCGCGCGGGCGAGCGGGTGCTCGCTGGGGTGCTCGGCCGCCGCCGCCAGCGCCAGCAGCTCCTCCGCGGTGAAGCCGGTTCCGGCCAGCGGACGGACGTCGGTGACGCGCGGAGTGCCCTCGGTGAGCGTGCCGGTCTTGTCCAGAGCGACCGCATCGACCTGGCCCAGGCGCTCCATCACCACGGCCGACTTGACCAGCACACCGTGCCGTCCGGCGTTGGCGATCGCGGAGAGCAGCGGCGGCATGGTGGCCAGCACCACGGCGCAGGGGGACGCGACGATCATGAACGTCATCGCCCGCAGCAGCGAGCCGGTGAAAGCGGCGCCGAAGGCCAGCGGGACAGCGAAGACCGCAAGGGTGGCGACGACCATGCCGATCGAGTACCGCTGCTCGACCTTCTCGATGAACAGCTGCGTCGGCGCCTTGGTCTCGGACGCCTCCTCGACCATCTTCACGATGCGGGCGATCACCGAGTCGGAGGCGTCCCGCTCGACCTTCACCCGCAGCGCGCCGGTGCCGTTGAGGGTGCCGGCGAATACCTCGTCGCCGACCGTCCTGGCGACCGGAAGCGGCTCGCCGGTGATGGTGGCCTGGTCGACGTCGCTCGCGCCGTCCAGCACCCGCCCGTCGGCGCCGATCCGCTCGCCCGGCCGGACCAGGATCGTGTCGCCGACGGCCAGGTGACCGGTCGGCACGGTCTCCTCGGTGCCGCCGTCGAGCAGTCGGGTCGCCGTCGTGGGGGCGAGGTCGAGCAGTCCGCGCACCGAGTCGGCGGTGCGGGCGGTGGCGATCGCCTCCAGCGCACCGGAGGTGGCGAAGATGACGATCAGCAGCGCGCCGTCCATCACCTGCCCGACCGCCGCCGCGCCCAGCGCCGCGACGATCATCAGCAGGTCGACGTCGAGCGTCTTCTCCCGCAGCGCCTGAAGGCCCGCCCAGGCCGGCTCCCACCCCCCGGTCGCATAGGCGAGCGCGTACAGCGGCCCCCACGCCCAGGCCGGGGCGCCGGTCAGCTGCAGCGGCAACGCGATCAGGAACAGCACCAGCGAGGCGGCGGCCCACCGGGCCTCCGGCAGGGCGAAGATCCGCGTGCGCCGCCGGGGCGCGACAGTCGCGGGCGCCGCGGCAACCGCGGAAGCGGAGCGCTCGGTCAGGGTGGAGGACATGGCAGGCAGGACCCTTCGCACAGGCCATGGGCAGGATCAACGACTCAACTCACAATACAGGAACATATGAACAGCTCTTCATTTATGGTCTGTAGTATTGGCCCATGGGTCATGGAGCCGCTCCCCCGAAGAACGCCGTCCCGCGCACACGCCTGGACGCGTCCAACGCCGCCCGGGTGGCCAACACTCTCCAGGCCCTGGCCACACCGTCCCGGCTGCTGATCCTCGCCCGCCTGCGCGAAGGCCCCTGCGCCGCCACCGAACTCGCCCACGAGGTCGGCATGGAACAGTCCGCCTGCTCCCACCAGCTTCGTCTGCTGCGCAACCTCGGCCTGGTCGTCGGCCGGCGCCAGGGCCGCTCGGTCGTCTACGCGCTGCACGACAGCCACGTCGCCGAACTCCTCGACCAGGCCGTCTATCACACCGAGCACCTGCGCCTCGGCCTGAGCGACGCGGCCGAGGCCGAGGCCGAGGCCGACGGATCGGACCCGGCGCTCGACCCCACGACCTGACCGGCCCTCCCCGCACCGGATGAGCGGATCGCGTGTCCGCGCCCGCAGGACGATGGAGGGCGCGGCGATGACGACGAGCACGAGCACGAACGGCGAAGCGGCGCGGCACCCTGGCGGCCGCGGCCCTGGCAGGACTCGCGGCCACACCGCCCCTCACCGCCGCCGACCCGGCGGCAACCCGGCGGCGATCACCCACCCGGCGCCACGCCTTCGGCCGATCGGCTTCACCCGCGTCCCCCGACGCGCTGACTGTCCGGCGCGCCGCCGGGGCCGCGTCGGGCCGCTCTGGCCGTAGTGGTGCCCAGAGTCCTCGACCCGCCGGAGAGCCCCATGAACCAGCGCCGCCTCGCGGCCGTCTCGCTCGCCGCCGTCACCCTGCTCACCGCGGTGTGCGGCGGTTGCTCCAGCAGCAAATCGACCACCAGCCAGTCAAGCCCCTCCCCCGCCGCGACGCAGCCGACCAGCACCGCCACCAGCACCGCGACGAGTACCGCGACGAGTACCGCGACGAGTACCGCCACGAGCAGCCCGACCGGTGCGGTCGGCGCCGCGATCGTCGCGACAGCACCCATCGGCCAGTTCGGCGACATCCTGGTCGACTCCCAGGGCATGACCCTCTATCTCTTCGAGAAGGACACCTCCACCGCCTCCACCTGTTACGGCGACTGCGCCGCGGCCTGGCCGCCGGCCCTCACCGAGGGCGCCCCCACCGCCGCCCACGGCGCCGACCAGACCAAGCTGTCCACGAGCACCCGCACCGACGGCAAGACCCAGATCGTCTACAACGGCCACCCGCTCTACCACTTCCAGGGCGACAAGGCCCAGGGCGACACCAACGGCCAGGAGTCCACCGCCTTCGGCGCCAAGTGGTACGTCGTGAACCCGGCCGGCAACAAGGTCGAGAGCAGCTGATCCGGTGACCGGCGACGAGCGCCCGGCGTCCGGACGAACGCTACGGGCCGTGCTCTGGGCGCTCCCGCCGGTCGCGGTCGTGGTCGGCGTGTTCTGGTTCGGCCGCGCACACACTCCCGAATACGCCACCGCCCTGTTCGGCGCCCGATTCGGTGACGCCCAGCAGCTGAAGGCCGAGCTCGGCACCGCCCTGCTCGGCCTCGCCCTGATCCAACTGCTGCTCGCACTCTGGCTGTACGGGCGACTCCCCGGCCTGGGAGCGGCACCACGACCGGTCGGCCGGATCCACCGGCTCGGCGGCCTCGCCGCCTTCCTGCTCTCCCTGCCGATCGCCCGGCACTGCCTGGTCGCCTACGGGGTGCAACTGACCGACGCCCGCACCACCCTGCACTCACTGAGCGGCTGCTTCCTCTACGGCGCCTTCGTCGCCAAAGTGATCGTCGTCCGCCACCGACGGCTGCCCGGCTGGGCCCTGCCCGCCGCCGGCGGCGCCCTCGTCCTCACCATCGCACTGCTCTGGTACTCCGCGGCGCTCTGGTACCTCAACGGCTACCACGCCCCGGGCTTCTAGCCACAACAACGGCCTGCGCGAGGAGACGGTGGCCACGCTCACCGAGGCCGTCTCCGTCCGGAGCGTGAACCCGACGTATCCGCATCGACGGCACGGTGAGCCGCGGTACCGAACGCCCAGGGTTCAGCGGGCGCCGAGTCCGGCCAGTCGCTGGAGGGCGTGGCGCATCTGATCGACGGTCTGCGGGCGTGTGTCCAGGGTGAGGTGCGTGGACGCGCCCTCGATGTACGTGTTGATCGCTCGGGCTGTTTCCTCGTCGAAGTGCGCCCGGAGTGCGGTGAATCCGGCGTCGATCATCTCGTGGACCAGCGGGCGGAATTCGGCGCGGCGAGAGGCGATGGCGTACAGCTCGTACGTGAGATGGTAGATGTTCTGGTCCTCGCCGAAGTCGTCGTAGATGAGCGAGATCACCGCATCGATGGCGTCGGCGGGTCCTTCGGTGTGCTGGAACCTCTTCCGGACGATGTCGCGGATCCGCTGGGTGAAGCGGTGGAACGCCTCGTAGAGGAGTTCGTCGATGCCGGAGAAGTGATACGTCATCGAGCCGAGCGGGACTCCGGTGCGCTTGGCGACCGCTCGGTGGGACGTTCCTGCCACGCCCTGTTCCGCGATGCAGTCGACGGCGGCGTCAATGATGCGGTCCCGACGTCCCGCGTCGACTTGCCTGGCCATTCGGTTCCGCCTCCGGACTGCGTATGGGCTGCGCGTTGTACGGGGACGATCGTACGCGAGCCGACACGGCGGGTGGCCGCCCCGTCGGGCGACCACCCGCTGGTCTAGTCCGTCAACCAGACGGCGCAGTCGGTGGGAAGGAGGTCCGTCACGCCGTCCGCGCTCGCCACGAGCACTCGCGCGCTCGCGGGAATCGGCCAGGGCTCGGAGCCGAGGTTGAGCACGATCCGGGTGGTTCCCCGATCGTTGGTGACGTCCAGTGCCACGACGTCCGGTCGGAGGTCGACGAGCGCGAGCGACCCGTTCCCCAGCTGTCGCTGCCGCCGTACGGCGAGCAGGCTCCGGTAGAGCTCCAGCGTGGAGCCGTCACGGCCGCGTTGCCGGTCCACGGCGTAGTCGCCGAAGTCGGCGGGCTGCGGAAGCCACGAGGCGCCGGTGTCGTTGAAGCCGAACGCCGGGGCGTCCTTCTTCCAGGGGATCGGCACCCGGCATCCGTCGCGGCCGAGGCGGTGCCCGCCCCCACGAAGGAAGTCGGGGTCGGTGCGGGCCTCGGCGGGGAGCTCGATCACCTCTCGAAGGCCGAGTTCCTCACCTTGGTACAGATACGAGCTGCCGGGGAGGGCGAGCATGAGCGCCGTCGCCGCCCGCGCCCTGCGCAGCCCGAGTCCGGTGTCCGGCCGGGGCTCGGTGGCCTCGAGGATCCACGGTGCCATCGTCGGGTCGGCCCGCACGAGCCGGGTCGCGTGACGAATGACGTCGTGGTTCGAGAGCACCCAGGTCGCCGGCGCGCCGACGGAGTCCGCGTTCCGCAGCGTGGTCCTGATCTGCGCCCGCAGGGCATCGGCGTCCCAGGTCGCGCGCATGTAGTCGAAGTTGAACGCCTGCTGGAACTCGTCCGCTCGCACATACAGGGCGAGCCGGTCGTGGGGCGTCACCCAGGCCTCCGCGACCATCGCCCGCTCCCCGGGGTAGCTGTCGAGGATCGCCCGCCACTGCTGGTAGATGTCGTGGACGCCGTCCTGGTCGGCGAACGGCACGGCGTTGGTGGGGAGCGCGCCCCTGTTGTACGCGTCCCAGTCGGCATCGAAGTCCAGAAGGCCCGGCGCCTTGACCAGGTGATGGGCGACATCGATCCGGAAACCGTCGACGCCCCGGTCCAGCCAGAACCTCAGTGTCCCCGCGAACATCTCCCGTACTTCGGGATTCTCCCAGTTGAGATCGGGCTGCTTTCGGTCGAAGAGGTGCAGGTACCACTGCCCGTCCGCCACCTGGGTCCACGCCGGTCCCCCGAACTCGCTGGGCCAGTTGTTCGGCACCCCGGGCGAGTCGACGAACCAGTACCGGTCACGCTCGGGAGAACCCGGACCGGCTGCGAGTGCCGCCTGGAACCAGGGATGCTCGTCACTGGTGTGATTGGGCACGATGTCGATGATCACCCGGATACCGAGCGCGTGTGCGGTCGCGATCAGGTCATCGGCATCGGCGAGAGTTCCGTACATCGGATCGACGTCGCGGTAGTCGGCGACATCGTAGCCGCCGTCCGCCTGCGGGGAAGGATAGAAGGGGGAGATCCAGATCGCGTCGACACCGAGGTCGTGAAGGTAGGCGAGGCGGTTCCTGATGCCGCCGAGATCGCCGTTCCCGTCGCCGTCCGAGTCGGCGAACGAGCGCGGGTACACCTGGTAGATCACCGCGGTGCGCCACCATTCCGCGGTACCGAAGGCCTCATGTATGTGTTCGACGGCGGAATCGGGTGTCGCGTGGTGCGTTCGCGGGCTCATGCCGCGCCCTCCGGAGCGGGAGAAACGGACTCGGCGCGGCGCTTGCGCAGGTCCGCGAGGATCTGCGGGTGCTCCTTGTCGAGGTGGTAGAAGGCCAGGACGGCGGCCATCGCGATGGCGAAGATCAGGGGCAGCCATATGAAGACGAAGTCGATCGCACCGAGGGCGGATGCCGGCTGGTTCGCGCCGCCGCCCTCCCGGAAACCGCCGAATCCGAGCATCCAGCCGATGGCGACACCGCCGAGAGCGCCGCCGATCTTCTGCCCGATGGTCGCGCCCGCGAAGACGAGCCCTTCCGCGCGAATACCGCTGCGCCACTCCTCGTACTCGATCGTGTCGGCGACCATGCCGAACAGAACCGCGAACATGCTTCCCACGCCGACGCCGCCGATCGAGAGGCCGGTGAGGACGACCGGAAGCGCCGTGGGGGCCGTCGCGATGACCAGTTGCCCCACGACCATCGCGGCGCATCCGAGCAGCGAGATGTTGCGCTTGCCGATCCGCCTCACCAGGGGGATGGCGAGGAACACACCGGCGAATTCGACGATGGTGCGGAACGTGAAGAGCATCGTCGCGAGGTTCTCGTCACCGAGCGCGTACTGGGCGTAGTACGGGTAGACCCCGACAAGGCCGTACGCCGACAGCAGCAGGATCCCGAGGAGTGTGAGCTGGAGCCAGTACTTGTTGCGCAGCAGCGACGCGAGACCCTCACGGGTCGTGAACGGACGGCCCGCCGCCACGGCGGGGGTGGCCGCGTCGGACGAACCGGCCTCGTCCGACGCGCGATGCGAACCGATGCGCTCCTTGCAGAACACGAACACGATGAAAAAGAGGACGACGGCAAGTCCGCCGTACAGGGAGAACGTCAGCGTCCACGCGCCGGCGCCTCCCCCGAACGCGTCGACGAGGGGCATGGTGAGCGCGGCGACGATGAGTGTCCCCACATACGCGCCGACCATGCGGAACGTGCTCAACAGGCCGCGTTCCCCGGAGTCTTCGGTCATCAGAGCACTGAGAGCCCCGTAGGGGATGTTCATCGCGGTATAGATGACGACACCGGAGAGCATGTAGGTCGCGAATGCGTAGACTATTTTCCCGGTCTCGCCGAGGTCCGGCGCCGAGAACAGAAGTGCCGCACTCACGCCATAAGGAACGGCGAGGAAGAGCAGCCACGGCCGGGCTTTTCCGAACCGCGAGGTGAGCTTCTCCATCAGGACGCCGACGGCAAGGTCCCAGACTCCGTCAAGCAGGCGGGCCACCAGGAACATCGTGCCGACGGTAGCTGCCGGAATTCCGACAACCTCGGTGTAGAAGAACATGAGGTATGTGCCCGTGGCGACATACACGAGGTTGAACGCGAGGTCGCCGGTCGAGTAAGCGACTTTCTCCGGAAATAGGACACGGCCTGTCGCCGAGCCGCCGATTCTTGACATCACAAACGGTCCTTTCGAGGCTCCGGAAGAGCGCCTCGTCGCTGAGGTGAGGAAAGGCATGCGTTGCGCACACGCACCCCGCTTCATGGGCGGTACGCGGAGTCGCTGTCGGCGGCCGTTCACGCCGAGATGATGTACGACCGTACATCATCGATGTGTACGACCGTACATCAAGCGTTCGTCCCGCGCTAGCCTGGTATTTCGTGAGCCGATGCGGCTTTCGTCCAGCGCCTCGACCCGACGGCCGGAGGTCGTCGGCCACCCCTGCGGCCTACCAGGACTGCCGCGGGTGGCCTGTCCTCACCCGCCCGCGCAACCAGGTCCCCGCGCGGGCACCGGGACTCGCCCACGCCCTGGTCGTCCGCAGTGAGCGCGCCCGCCTCGACGGCGCGGACGACAGCGACGCGCCGAACCGAGCTGCACGAAC
Source organism: Kitasatospora sp. NPDC058032 (assembly GCF_042885845.1). Classification (NCBI taxonomy): domain Bacteria; kingdom Bacillati; phylum Actinomycetota; class Actinomycetes; order Kitasatosporales; family Streptomycetaceae; genus Kitasatospora; species Kitasatospora sp. NPDC058032. The sequence goes on from NZ_JBHVRK010000029.1 coordinate 52,209, forward strand.
TCGCCGGCCGGATGCCTCGACGCGGTCTGCGGCGACACGCGTTGGCCCACGAAGATCAAGGTGTACCAGCGCAACGCCGCGATCGACCGGGTGAGGTACCCGCTGGTGGGCGGGTCCACGGGATCCATCTGCCGGGCCCCTGGGCCCCGGCCCGCCGTCGCCGGGGACGAACGCCCGAGCCGAATCGGGCCCATGGCCTGCGGCGGAGCCCGCGCCTCCCGGCGGGACCCGGCGACGGGGTCGTGCGGGCCATCGACCACCGAACAGCGGATCGGGGACCGGCGGCAGCGGCTCACCCGATCGGGTCGCTGTCGCCCGCAGTGCGGAACGGTGGCGATTCGCGCGCGGAAGAATCGGATCCTCCCCGCCCGGGCGACGGTGTGCGGCCCCGGGCGGCCGGGGCGCGCCGAGGCCAGGGGGTGGCATGACCGTTCAGGACCCTTCGCAGGACGGGACCGTCCGGCGTGGTGAGTTCGCCGAGCTCCACCGGCGGGTGGCGGAGGCCGGTCTGCTGCGTCGGCGCCCGCTGTACTACGCGTGCCGCGGTGCAGCGCTCGTCGCGGCGCTGGCGGGGCTGCTGGTCTGCTTCGTGGCGCTCGGCGCGAGCTGGTGGCAGCTCGGCCTGGCGCCGCTGTTCGCCCTGCTGTTCGGCCAGTTGGCGCTGCTCGGCCACGATGTCGCGCACCGCGCGGTGTTCGCCGACCGCCGGACGACCGACCTGGTGGGCATCGTGCTGGGCAACCTGGTGGTCGGCATGAGCTATGGCTGGTGGGTCGACGACCACAACCGGCACCACGCCCACCCGAACCGCGTGGGCCACGACCCGGCCGCCGACTCCCTGCTCTTCGTTCGCAGCACCGAACAGGCCCAGCGGGCCAAGGGGTTGCGGCGGTTCGTGGCGCGGTACCAGGCGGAGCTGTTCTTCCCGCTGCTGTCCCTGCAGGCGCTCGGCCTGCTGGTCGCCACAGGCGTGACCCTCGTCCGCGGAACCGTGCGCCACCCGTTGCTGGAACGCACCCTCGCCGGCCTCCACTACGCCCTCGCCGCCGCCCTCACGACCACCGTGCTCGCACCGCTCCAGGCGCTCGCCTTCACCGTGCTGTTCGTGGCCCTGCTCGGCGTCCACCTGGGCTGCGTCTTCGCCCCCAACCACAAGGGCATGCCACTGACCGGCCCCGACGCCGAGCGCACCGACTTCCTCCGCCGGCAGGTGCTGCCCTCCCGCAACCTGCGGGCCGGCCGGTTCGTCCACGCCCTCTTCGGCGGACTCGGGTACCAGATCGAGCACCATCTCTTCCCCACCATGCCGGCGGCGGCACTGCGCCCGGCCTCGCACCTGGTGCGCGCCTACTGCGCGGAGGTCGGAGTGCCGTACGCCGAGGCGGGCCTGACCGCATGCTTCCGGGAGATCCTGCGGGACCTCCGCACGGTCGGCCGCTCCGTCCCGGCCCGCCCAGGGGGCGCAGCCGCGGCGGAGGCCGCCCCGTGAGCGGGGTACCGCCCCGGCCGTCGGCGCCCGCCCCGGACGGCCCGGCAGCCGGCGGCGGGCGGCTGCGGGTGGTGATCGTCACCGAGTCCTTCGCCCCACAACTCAACGGCGTGGCTCACAGCGTGCTGCGGACCGCCGAACACCTCCTGGCCCGCGGGCACTTCCCGCTCGTGGTGACCCCGGCGACACGCCGACGCGACAGCGGGCACCGCCGCGCCGCGTACGACTGCGAGGTGGTCCGGGTCCCGTCCCTCCCGCTGCCCGGCTACCCGGAGGTGCGGATCGCCCTGCCCGGGCATCAGGTGGCCGAGGCCATCGGACGGCACCGCCCGCACGTGGTCCACCTGGCCGGCCCGTTCGTGCTCGGGGCGGCCGGAGCCGCGGAGGCCCGGCGAGCGGGCGTCCCCGTCGTGGCGGTGTACCAGACCGACCTCGCCGCCTACGCCCGGACCTACCTGCCCTTCGCCGGGGCGGCCGGGGCCCGGCTGGCCTGGCACCGGCTGCGGCAGATCCACGCGGGGGCCGCGCGGACCCTCGCGCCGTCCCGGTCCGCCCTCGACGCCCTGACGGCCCACGGCGTCCCCCGGGTCCACCTGTGGCCGCGCGGCGTCGACTGCGTACGGTTCCACCCCGGCCACCGCGACGAGGTCCTGCGCCACCGACTCGGCCGGCCCGGAGAGGTCCTGGTCGGCTACGTCGGACGGCTGGCGGTGGAGAAGCAGGTCGACCGGCTGGCCGAGGTCTCGCGGCTCCCGGGCGTCCGGCTGGTCGTGGTCGGCGACGGCCCTTGCCGCGCCCGGCTGGCCGCCGCACTGCCGGACGCCCTCTTCCTGGGCCGCCGCACCGGGCACGAACTCGCCCGGCTCTACGCCTCGTTCGACCTCTTCGCGCACCCCGGGCCGTTCGAGACCTTCGGCCAGACCCTCCAGGAGGCGATGGCCAGCGGCCTGCCCGTGGTCGCCCCGGCGGCCGGTGGGCCGCTCGACCTCGTCCGCCCCGGACGCACCGGCTTCCTCGTCCCGCCCGGCGCGGGCTCCGGCTTCCGGGAGGCCGTGGAACGGCTCGCCCGGGACCCGGAGCTGCGCCGCGCGCTCGGCCGGGCGGGCCGGACCGCGGTGGCCGGACACAGCTGGGCGGCGGTCGGAGACCGGCTGGTCGACCACTACCGGCTGGCGGTCGCGGAGTCCGCCGGAGCCGGGCGCATCTGACAACACGGAACGGACCCGTCATGCACCAGCCGCTCGCCGCCGAGTACGCTCCCAGCACGCGCCCGGACGCCGACACCGCCGTCCTTCTGCACGGGCTGGGCGGCTGGACCCACAACTGGGCCGCCCTGGTCGAGCGCCTCCGGCCGTCGGTGCACTGCCTGGCGCTCGACCTCCCCGGCTTCGGCCGCTCCGCTCCCCCGCCCGACGGCCTCGTCACCGTCCGGGGCCAGGCCCTGGCCGTCGCCGGTCACCTCGATCGCACCGGGCACCGACGGGTCCACCTGGTCGGCAACTCCCTCGGCGCTCTGACCGCCCTCCACCTGGCCGCCCACCGCCCGGAACTGGTCGCCACACTGACCCTCATCTCCCCGGTCCTGCCCGCCCTCCCGCCGCCCCCGGCCCTGCGCATCTCCCTGCTCGGGCTGCCGGGCGCCTCCCGCCTGCACGCCCGGCTGCTGTCCGCGCGCGGCCCCGAGCGGGACCTCGACGACCTCTACCGCCTGATCTACGCCGACCCCTCCCGCGTCGGCGCCGCCCAGCGGGCCACCGAGTCGCGCGAACGGCTGCGCCGGGCCGCCCTCCCCCACACCCGGGACATGCTGGCCGAGGGCGTGCGCGCGGTCGTCCGCACCCACCTGCGGCCCGGCGCGGCGTCACCCTGGCGCCAGGCCGCCCGCGTCACCGCCCCCACCCTGCTCGTCTACGGCCGCGACGACCGCCTCGTCCCCTTCCGCACGGCCACCCGGGCCTACGCAGCCTTCCGCGACGCCCGACTCCTCGCCCTGCCCGGAGTCGGCCACGTCGCCATGCAGGAGTGCCCCGACGCCGTGGCCACGGCCTTCCGCGGCCTGCTCTCGGAGCCCGGCCGCTCCCGCACGGCACACCGTTCCCGCAGTGGCACACCGCACCCGGCCGCTCCGAGCGTGTGACCTGCCGCAGGCCGGCACTGCCCGGGAGAAGGGAAGGTTCGCAGTTCACCGGCGGCGTCCCGCTCGTCCGGTTGCGGGGCGCCCCGAGCCGGTGCTCTCCTGCTGGTGTCAGGCAGCACGAGGATCGGAGCCGATGTGCCCTCCCCCGACGCCGTCCCACCTCAGGAGGCCGCCGACCGGCTGGCCATCCGCCGGCTGGTCGACGCCTACGCGCACTGCGCGGACCGCCGGGACGCCGCGGGCCAGATGGCCCTGTTCACCGACGACACCCGCTTCCTGGTCCACATGGACGCCACTGCCGCCGAACCGACCCAGGAGTTGCGCGGACGCACCGCCCTCGCGCCGGTCTTCGACGATCTCAACCAGTACCGGGCCACCACCCACTTCAACGGCCAGAGCACCGTCACCCTCGACGGCGACCACGCCGAGGGCGAGACCTACTGCCTCGCGCACCACGTCTCGTCCGGCCCGGACGACAAACGCACGATCATGATCGCGTCCATCCGTTACCTCGACCGGTTCGTCAAGCAGGACGGCGACTGGCTCTTCGCCGAACGCCGACTGCTGGTCGACTGGACCGACACCCGCCCCCTCAGGCCCTGACACCCCAAATCCTCGGGCGAAGGCGATGGCACCGATGGCTGAGCGATCCACTGTCCGCACCGTGACGTACGACCTGCTGCGCACACTCGGACTCACCACGGTCTTCGGGAACCCGGGCTCCACCGAGGAACCCTTCCTCCAGGACTTCCCCCCGGACTTCCGCTACGTCCTGGCCCTCCAGGAAGCCTCCGCCATCACCATGGCCGACGCCTTCGCCCAGGTCACCGGCCGCCCCGCGCTGGTCAACCTGCACTCCTCGGCCGGCACCGGCAACGCCATGGGCAACCTGGTGGCGGCGTACCACGCGAACACCCCCTGATCGTCACCGCCGGCCAGCAGCACCGGGAGCTGCTGATCGGCGAGCCGTACCTCGCCAACCGCGAGGCCACCGTGCTGCCGCAGCCCTGGGTGAAGTGGTCGTACGAGCCGGCCCGCGCCGAGGACGTCCCCGAGGCCTTCATGCGCGCCTACGCTCTGGCGCTCCAACCGCCCGCCGGGCCGGTCTACCTGTCGGTCCCGATGGACGACTGGCAGCAGCCGCTGCCCGGCTTCACCCGGGTACGGACGGTGAGTCCCCGGGTGGCCCCCGACCCGGAGCGGCTGCAGGCCTTCGCCGAACGCATCTCCGCCGCCCGGCGGCCCGCACTGACCTGACGCACGGCCGGCGCGGCACCCTGATCGCCGCTGACCTACCGCGAGCGCCGCCAGGAGAGAGCCGTTCGACGGGTGCCTACGCTTCGAGGGACTTCGCGGCGTCGCGGATGATGTCGAGGACGAAATCCGGGTGCGAGAGCATGGGCACGTGGCTGCTGTCGACGGCGTAGGTCTTGGCGCCCATGCGCTCAGCGGCGGCCCGCTCCAGGTCCGGGTTCACCGTCCGGTCGTTGTTCGCGACGATGCACCAACTCGGCTTGGAGCGCCAGGCGGTGCCGGGTACCTGCTGGTCGAACAGGTCGGGGACCGGCACGGCGCCCACGGCCCGGACGAGCTGCTGCTCGGCCGGCGGCAGATCGCCGCAGAAATCGCCGGTGCCCGACTCCTTGAGCCAGATCCGGCCGTGGGAGATGTCGATGTGATCGAACACGGGCGTACGGGGGAACTTGTTCTGCTGTTCCTGCGAGGTCTCGTCCTCGTCCGGGCCGAGCGCGGCGATGTAGACCAGTGCGCCCACGCGATCGTGAACGCCGGCCTTGGTGATCAGGGTCCCGCCGTAGGAGTGACCGACGAGCACGACCGGGCCGGGCACGTGGTCGATGGAGCGGGTGACGCACGCGACGTCGCTTTCGAGCGAGTCGAGGCCGTGCTGCGAGCTGGAGACCGCATGCCCCTCGGCCTGGAGCGCGGGAATGAGCTTGTTGAAGCACGACCCGTCGGCCCAGAGCCCGTGAGCGAAGACGATGCTGGCCTTGCTGGCCATGGGTTCCTCATTTCGTCGTCATCGAGCCATGATGATCCGGTTACACCAGGTAGCCATGCTATGACTCGTCGCAGCCGGCCGCGACGCTGCTCCTTCCGCCTCCGTCTGCGGGTTCGGACTGCCGTGGTCCTGTTGGAACTGGGGCCGACGCCGTCCACCCGACCACCGGCGTCACCCATCGACGTGCTGGTGAACAATGTCGGAGCAGTGCGCCCGAGGGTGGATGGCTTCCTGAACGTGACAGACGAGGACTGGGGCTGGGCCCTGAGTGTCAACCTCCTGACCGCCGTCCGTGCCACCCGAGCCGCCCTGCCGCACCTGCTGGCCTCTGGCGCGGGATGCATCCCGACACAGCGGCGAAGGTCCGGCCCCATGTACAGGTGGTGGCCGGGTTGCTGCGGGCCGGGGATCACATTCTGCTGGTTCGTGAGGTCGTCGCCGACGGGGGGCCACTCGCCTGGTCACTGCCCGGCGGTGGGTTGACACGGGTGAACTGCTCCACGAGGCCTGCCGATCGCAGCGGCGAGGACCTCGTCCACCAGCCCGTGGACGTCGCCGTGGAACGCCCGGGCATCCGCCCCTCGGGACCGGTACTCGTTCACCGGTGTTTCGAGTTGGACGAACGAGTCGGCGGACCTCTCGGCGAAGAAGCACGTCCAGCGGACCAGTCCTCGGCCCTGGTGCGCTGCCGCGACCCTGAGCACACGGTCGGCCGACCCGGACTCGCCGTTGAGATGGCGCCCCTCTCCCGCATACCCGTCCAGGTGGACCACCTCACCTCCCGGTGAGCCGGTCATTCCGCCGAACTTCGGTATGTACCGGCTCAACAGGTCGTGCTTGAACCGGCTGGGCAGCGCCGGCGCGGTCCAGTACTCCCCCGAGGTACCCTTCGACATCCGTCCCTCACGGCCCGAGACCCGCACGACTCGTCGACCGTTCCGGGGTGGGCGAGCCGCAGCCCGTCCGTAAAGACCGCCGTCCGGCAGTACCACATGCGACAGCCGTATCACCGGTGGTCAACGCAGTCCCGGCCGCTCCTGCTCCGACAGCGGGGCCACGCGGCGTCACTCCCCGCGCACGTCGGAACCGCCGGACGACGCGGCACCGGCCGGCAGTGCCGCACGGACGTCGTCGAGCAGCTCGGAGAGCCCGCGACCCGGATCCATCCGATCCTCCAGGTCTGCGAGCAGCTCGGCGGGAAGCTCCGCCAGCAACTGCTCCACCTCGCTCAGCAGCCTGCGCCCGTGGCGCAGCTCCTGTTTCATCCGGGCGACCAGGGTCTGCAGTCCTCCGACCCGCCGCCGGTTGGCCTCCAGCCCGTCGTACTGCTCCGGGGACAGGACGACGACCCGCACCCCGTCCACTGTCGCTGTCCAGGGCTTCCCGGCCTTCGGCATGGTGATGACCCTTTCCGGTTAACGGACTGGTTCCGCGGCCGGCCGGCCGGTGGCCTCCGGCTTCTCGAAGCGCACGGTGGGTTCGAAGTTGGCGCGGCGGGCGGCGCGGCGGAAGACGGTGAGGACGGCGGGGCCGACGACGAGGACGGCGGTGAAGGTGGTGACGGCGCGACCGGTGTCCCAGCCGAGGGAGGTGGCGAGGTCGAAGAGCAGGTAGCGGTGCCACTGCTCGGTGAAGGGGAGACCGGGGAGGTAGGCGATGGAGCTGTTCGGGTCGGTGGAGAACGGCCAGAAGGAGAGGTTCAGCAGGAACCCGAAGAGGTAGCCGGAGAAGGCCCCGTAGGCGGCCAGCATCGGGACCTCCCAGCGCCGCCTGGTTCGCGGGAGCAGCCCGGCGAGCAGGCCGACGAAGGCGCAGCCGAACATCTGGTAGGGCATCCACGGCCCGACGCCCCCGGTGAGGAGGGCCGAGGCGAACAGGGAGGTGCAGCCGAGGGTGAAGCCGAAGCCGGGCCCGAAGACGCGTCCGGCGAGGACGAGGACGAAGAAGACCGTCTCGACTCCGGCGGTGCCGGCGCCGAGCGGGCGGAGTCCGGCGTTGACGGCGGAGAGGACACCGAGCATGGCGAGGGCCTTGGCGTCGATGCCGCCGGAGGCGATCTCGGCGATCACGACGGCGAGGACCAGGACCAGCAGGGCGCCGAAGATCAGCGGTGGGGCGTAGTTGGAGCCGAACTTCCCGGGGGCGACGACGAACGGCCAGGTGAAGGCGACCAGGCCGATGAAGGCGGCGAGGGCGACGACGACGCGGGCCCGGCCGGGGATCCGGACGGCGGTCATCGGGCGGCCTCCGTGGGCTCCAGGGCCTCCGCCACCTGGGCCACCGTCAGGTAGGGCAGTGGCGCCAGAATCTTGGCGGTCTGCGGGGCGAAGGTGGGTGAGGCGACGATGACGTCGGCGGTGGGGCCGTCGGCGACGATCTCGCCTTCGGCCATCACCACCACCCGGTCGGCGGCGGAGGCGACGAACTCGACGTCGTGGGTGGAGACCATGACCGTGCGTCCCTCGGCGGCCAGGGCGTCGACGATGCCGACGAGCGCCTCCTTGGCGTGGTAGTCGAGCCCTCGGGTGGGTTCGTCCAGCAGCACCACCCGGGGTGCCGCGGCCAGCTGGATCGCCAGGACGAGGGCGAGTTTCTGGCCTTCGGAGAGGTCGCGGGGATGGCTCTCGTCGGGGATTCCGGGGGCGAGACGGTCGAGGATCTGCCGTGCGGTCGCCCCGGCGGCACGGCCGGACTCGCGGTCGCCCTGGCCGAGTTCCTCGGCGACCGTCTCCAGGTACAGCAGGTCGGTGGGGGTTTGCGGAACGAGTCCCACCAGCCGGCGGGCCTCCGCCGCGGAGCCCCGCTTGGGGTCCTTGGGCTGTTCTCCGTCGATCCGCGCGACCCGCACGCTGCCGCCCTGCCGGGGCCCGGAGCCCTGGAGGGCCCAGAGGAGGGACGACTTGCCGGAGCCGTTGCGCCCCATCAGGGCGGTGACCTCGCCGGCCCGCAGCTCCAGTCCGGCCTCCCGGACAGCGGTCACCGGACCGTGGCGGACGACCACCTTGCGGGCCTCCAGCACGGTCTCCCCCGTCGTGACCGCCGGGCGCGGCGGGGGGACGCGCACCTCGGTGAGCCGCTCGCGCAGCGGCGCGGCGGCGCGGCGGGCGTCGCGGACGGAGAGCGGCAGCGGCTGCCAGCCGGCCAGGCGGCCGAGGTCGACGACGGGCGGCGCGACCGTCGTGCCCCGGAAGACCTCGGCGGGCGGGCCGTGCACGAGGGTGCCGTCACCGGGCAGGTAGGCGACCCGGTCGGCGTACTGGACGACACGCTCCAGACGGTGTTCGGCGAGCAGCACGGTGACGCCGAGGTCGTGGACCAGGCGGGTGATCGCGGCGAGCACCTCCTCTGCGGCCGTCGGGTCGAGCGCGGAGGTCGGCTCGTCCAGGACCAGGACCCGGGGGTGTGCGGTGAGTACGGAGCCGATGGCGACCCGCTGTTGCTGGCCGCCGGAGAGCTCGTGAAGCGCGCGGTGCCGCAGGTCGACCAAGCCCAGCAAGTCGAGGGTCTCCTCGACGCGCTTGCGCATCACCTCCGGCGGGACCGCCAACTGCTCCATGACATACGCGAGTTCCTCCTCCACCGTGTCGGTGACGAAGCCGGCCAACGGGTCCTGCCCGACCACACCCACCACGTCGGCCAGTTCGCGCGGCGGATGGTGCGCGGTGTCCCGGCCGTCGACGGTCACCCGGCCGCGCAGCGTGCCGCCGGTGAAGTGCGGGACCAGGCCGTTGACGGCGCCGAGCAGGGTGGACTTGCCGACGCCGGTGCGGCCTACCACCAGGCAGAGTTCGCCCTCGGGGACGCGCAGGTCGACGTCGCGCAGGACCGGAGCGGTCGCACCGTCGTACACCACGCCGACCTGGTCGAAACGGATCACTTGGTCACCTCGGTGGACGAGCGGTCGGTGCTGTCGGTGCGGGCGGGCGCGGCCGTCCCGGCACGCGGACGGGGCACGGCGCCGGGCACCGGCGGGCGGCCGGGTGGCGGTGCGATCACGCCGGCGGCGCCGGCCAGCAGCAGGGCGAGCACCGGCACGAGCGGCAGCGTCGGCCAGCTCAGCGGATAGAGGGAGGGGTTGAGATCGGTCACGTCGTAGCCGACCGTGGCGAACAGCAGGACGGCGGCGGCCACACCGCAGCCGGCGACCCCGAACTCGGCGGCACGCCAGCGGTCCGGGCGGTAGGTGGTGCGCCGTACCCGCCGTCCCCCGAGCAGCAGCCCGGCCACGCACAGCCCGGCACCCGCCACGAAGGCGGGCAGTCCGAGCGCGGCCGGAGCGGTTCCGTCCAACAGCCCGTACACCCCGGCGCACAGGCCGCACATGCCGAGCAGCATCAGGGCTCCGGTGGTCCGGCGGGAGCGGCGGGTGGCGGTTCCCGAGCGTCCGTAGCCGCGCGAGTCCATCGCGGCGGCCAGGTGCAGCGAGCGTTCCAGGGCGTCCTCCAGGACCGGGACGACGATGCTGCGCAGCGCGCGCACGCCCTTGGCCCGGCCCGCCCGCAACCGCCGCGCCCGCGCGACCCGTTGGACGCTCTGCACGAGTTGCGGGGCGACGCTGAGCGAGACCGTCACGGCGACGCCGAGCTCGTAGAGCGCGCCGGGCAGAACACGAAGGGTGCGTTTGGGGTTGGCCAGGGTGTTGGCGGCGCCGATGCAGCAGATCAGGCAGGCGAGGCGCAGTCCGTCGAAGGCCGCCGAGAGGGTGGCCTCCAGGGAGACCGGGCCGCCGATCCGGATGCCCGCGTACCAGGCGGGGGTCGGAATGTGGGGCAGCGAGAAGAGCAGGTGGTCGTGCGGGGTGATGCCGGTGGCGAAGACGCAGCGGAACACCACCCGGATCGCCACCACCGTGAGCGCCAGCGCCAGGTAGTACTTGAAGCCCCGGGCCCACGGAGCCTCCGTGCGGCGGGCGGTGACGACGTAGCCGAGGACGGCGAGGACGAGTAGGAGCAGCAGCGGGTTGGTGGTGCGGCTCGCGGCGGTCGCCAGGGCCAGGGCCCAGGTCCACCAGGCCAGGGGGTGAAGGTCGCGCGGGCTGCGCCGGCCTCCCCCGGTGCGCCCGGAGGCGGGTCGGGGGAGGCCGATGTCGTGTGTGCCGGGCATGGTCACCCGGTCACTCGGCCCGGCGGCGTCGGCGCGCGACGCCGAAGGTGACCAGCCCCAGGAGCACCAGGAGGGCACCGCCGACCACGGCGGGGACCATCGACCCGGCATCGTGCGGAGCCTCGGCCGCCGGGGCCGCGTCCACCACGAGCGGACCTGCGGCGTTCACGGACGCCGACGGGGCCGGTGTCTCGGTCGGGGACTCCTGCGCGGGAGCGGTCTCGACGGCCGCAGGCGTCTCCGACGGCGCCGGAGCGGGCGGCTCGGTGCTCTCGCCGCTCGGGGCCGGGGGCTCCATGGTCTCCGGTAGCGGCACCACTGCGGTCGGCACCTCGGCCGGCGGGGTCGTCGGCCGGGGAGGAGCGGCGCCGGAGGTGGCGCTCGGGGCCGCGGTCGGCCGCTTCGGCGCCGTACCTCCACCGCTTGCGCTGCCGCCGCCGGAGGATCCGCCCGGTCCGGTGCCACCGCCGGAGGACGTCGAGCCGCCGGTGGAACCGGTGCCTCCGGTGGATCCGGTGCCACCGGACGAGTTGCCACCGCCGGACGGGTTGCCACTGCCGGACGAGCCGCTCACGCCGGACGAGGTACCACCGCCGGCCGCCGCACCGCCGGTGGAGCCACCGGTGCTGCCCCCGCTGGAACCGCTGGTGGAACCGCCGGTGCTGCCGCTTCCGGGGTCGGTCGATGGCGAGGGCTGGGCGGGGGTGGTGGCCGTTCCACCGCCGGGCACCGTGTTGTGGGCGCGCACGGTGTCCGGCGAGAAGGTGGGCCGCCCCTCCGTGCCCTCGATGTTCGTCCCCCCGAAGATCCACAGGTCGACACTGCCCGGCTTCGGCTGGTAGCTCATCGCGCCCAGTTGGCTGTACGACCACTCGTTCTGGCCCGGGTCCGCGTGCCAGTACGACCAGTAGGCCGTGGCCGGGGGCGTCAGGACGCACTTCTCCTGGTCCGGGGCGGGGAACTGCTTGCCGCCCTGGAACCCGCTGTAGCCGATCCGGCAGATGAACGCCGGACCGTCGTGCCCGGTGCCGGTGGTCTTCCAGCCGCCCTGGTTGAGCAGCGCGTAGCCGGTGGTGGGGGTCGTGCCGCAGGAGCGCAGCAGCGGCCCGCCCCACTTGCCGAAGTCCACGGCGAGCACCACACCGGAGCTGGTGGTGCACTGCTCGATGGGCAGTGGCGCCGCAGTCGCCGGGGTCGCGGCCGTGCCGAGCCCGCCGGACGCGAGGGCGAGCGTCACGCCGGCGGCTCCGAACAGCCGGCCGAGCCGCCGGGTCACCGGTGACGCCCCGGGGTCGATCCCGCGCGGCGGCGGGCGATCAGGACCGCGCCCGCTCCGACGGCGGCCAGCAGGGCCGCGGCGGTCGCCAGACCCAGCGTCTCGGCTCCGGTGCGTGCCAGGCTTCCGGTGTCCGTCCCGGCCCGCGTGGCATCGATCGGCGCGCCGCCGCGTCCTGCGCCACCTCCGCCACCTCCGTCATCCGGGACCGGAGCGCTGGTGGGGACGTCCCCGGGGGTGGTGGCGTCGGCGAACGTTCCGGTCGGTGCCGGGGAGGCGGTGGCTGTCGGGGAAGCCGAAGGGCTGCCGCTCGCGGTCGGGGTCGAGGTCGCCGTGGGGGTCGGAGAACCGGTCGGCGTCGCGGTGGTGGTGGAGGTCGGGGTGGAGGTGGGGGAACCGCCGAGGTCCCGGCGCAGGGTGCCGAAGGAGATCCCGGTGGCGCCTCCCACCGCCTGGGCGGAGGCCCGCACGTCCGAGCCCCGCTGGCCCTCGGAGGCGACGTTGAAGCCGCCGTCGCCGTTCTGCTGTCCGGCGAGGAAGTCGAGCGCCTTCGCGATCCGGGGGGCGTACGCGGACTGGCGCAGACTCATGCCCTGGACGGCGAGCGCGGCCGAGTTGGTGGAGTTGCCGGCCGCGCCGGGGAAGCCCCCGTCCGGCAGCTGCCGGCCCGCCAGCCAGGAAACGCCCCTGTCGACCGCCTGGGCGGCCTCGGTGCCGGGGACGAGCGCGAGCGCCATGGCCGCCATCGCGGTGCTGTCCACGTCGGAGTCCCCAGTGGCGGGGATCAGGCTCGGCCAGGAGCCGTCGGCGTGCTGGAGGCTCTTCAGGTAGGCGACCGCGGAGTCGGCGTTGGCGGAGTCGCCGGCGCGCAGTTGCGCCATGATGCCGAGCGCCTGGGAGAACACCGAGGTGGCATAGGTGTAGTTGCCGGGGCCGGCGCAGCCGGTGGCCGCGTCGGCCTTGGCGCAGACGGCCGCGGCGAGGGCGGCGATCAGGTCGTGTCCGCCGAAGGCGCGCGGGTCGCGGCCGACGGCCTCGGCGAGCAGCGCCTCCTTGGCGATGGAGCCGCCTCCGGCGAACTCGGTGCCGATCGCGGTCCAGTCATTGACGGTGCGCTCGGCGCCGTCCTTGCCCTGCTGGTCGAGGAAGTCCACGATTCGGCGCAGGGCCGGGTCGTCCGTACCGGTGGCGGCGAGCGCGAAGGCTCCGTCGATGGTGAGGCCGAAGTCCGCGAAGTCCGGGAAGCCCTCGTAGTAGTGGCCGCCGATCAGGTTCGCCGGGGCGGTGAGGTACGCGCTGCCCTTGGTCAGGTCGGGAGTCCGGCCGGTGGGCGTGGTCGGCGCGGTGGTGGCGCCGTTCGGGTTGTGGCGGACGGTGGTCGGGTCGGTGCCGGTCAGGGCCAGAATGGCCTGTTCGGTGGAGGCCGGACCGGACTCGGTGGTCGACTCGTCGGGGCCGAAGCCGCCGTCCTCGTTCTGCCGGGCGCTCACCCATGCCTTGGCGGCCGTCTCCTTGGCCCCTTGGCCGGTGGCCCGCAGGACCTGGGCCGCAGCAGCGGTGCTCACGGTGTCCCCGGCGGCACCGACGTAGGGGAGGTAGGAGCCGTCGGCCTGCTGGCTCGCCGCGAGCCAGTCCGATGCCTTCTGCGCGACGGCTTCGCCCCCGACCGTGCCACGGAGCGCGAGGACGGTGAGGCCGGTGGCCACCGGGTCCGACTCGCAGTAGCCCCCGGCCACGATCATCGAACCGGCGGTCCCGCCGTCGGCGCACTGGAGGACGGTGAAGCGGGCGAGTGACTGGGGAGGCGGCGTGACGCCGGCACCTCGCAGGGCGATCACGGCCCATGCCTGCGCCCAGGAGGACGCGGCGCCGTGGAAGTCCCCGGCGGCCGTGCACTTCCCGTTCTCGCCCTGCCCGGTGCACACGTGGTCGGTGAGGGCGGCGATCAGGTCGCGGCCGCCGAAGTCCCGGGGATCGCCCTCGGTGCTCTCGGCGACCAGCGCCAGCAGGGCGGCGGCCTTGGCGTCGGGCTTCCCGGCGGGTCCGTCCGGGTACAGGAAGGCGTCGGCGTGCGCCGCGAGGTAGGCGACGATCTTGCGCAGAGCCGGGTCCTGGGTGCCGGCAGCCGCCAGGGCGATCGCGGTGAGGGAGGTCCGGGGGAAGTCGGGGCCCTCGAAGGCCCAGTTGCCCATGTACTCGCCGTCGACCAGCTGCCCGGCCAGCCAGGACGCCGCGGCCTTCGGGTCGCCCTCGGAGGACGTCGGGGCGGTCGGGCTCGGGAAGGCGGTCGGCGTCGCGGTGGGCGACGGTCCACCATTCTTGGCGCGAATAGAGTCCGGGGTGAAGGTCGGCTTCCCGCTGGTACCGCCGATGTCGGTGCCGCCGTACACCCAGGCCTCGACCTCGCCGGGCTTGGGCTTCTGGGTGGCAGCGCCGAACCGGCTGTAGGACCAGGTGTCCTGACCGGGCTCGGCGATCCAGTACGACCAATAGGCCGTCGCCTGCGGGGTGTTGGTGCAGGGCTCCTCGGCGGGTGTCGGGTACTGGGTACCGCCGTTGAAGCCCCCGTTGCCGAGCCGGCAGATGAAGGCCGGTCCGTCGTGCTCGGTACCGGCGGTGCTGAAGCCCGCGTTGTGCAGCAGGTTCATCCCGGTCGTGGGACGGGCGTCGCAGCCCCGCACGACTCCGCCGCCCCAGTGACCGAAGTCGACGGCGACGATCGCGCCGGCGGTGGCCGTGCATTCCTCGATCGGGTCGGCGGCGGCCCGGCCGGGGTGGGCCAGCAGAAGAGTGCCGCCCGCGGCAACCGCGACGGCACCGGTGGCGAGAAGGGACGTGAGCCCTCTGAATCCGCGGCTCGTACGGCTGTTCCTGGCCCTCACTGGCGACTCCCCGATCGGTCATCGGGTCCGCACGGCGCAGCCGACGGCTCCCCCCATGAGGAACCGCCCCGACCGCGTCGCAGTCCACGACGACGCAAGCACTTCTGTGACAAGGCCTCGGTGCAGGCATTCCGGCTCATCCGCCGCTGGGGCGGATCTACGGTTGCGGGTCAGCGCCGGAATCGGACCGGCTTCCCCTGATACCGAGGATGAAAAACCGGTTCATCAGACCACGTCTGCGGATCGGGAGTCAACGGTGCGTCATGTCGCCTTCCCCACCTCGTCGACCGTCCGATGGTGCGGTAGCGTCCGCGGTGGCCGAGCGGGGGAACCCGGTGCGAATCCGGGGCTGACGCGCAGCGGTGTGGGGTGGTGTCCTACGGCACCCCGAGCCCGAATGCCCGCCCGGCCGAGAACCACGGCGAAAGCCTGCCCACGCGATCCGGGCGGCGGCCGCTCCGGCCGTCGCGCTCCTCGGGAGCGCCGGGGTCGGGGCCGGGTCGGCGCCCGCCACCCCAAGGAGCCGTTCCGTGACCTTCCTCACGACGCCCCGCACCACCTCCTCCCGCCTCACCTCCGCCGTGACCGTGTCACTGGCGGCCGGGGCGCTGCTGTTGTCGGCCGTTCCGGCCCACGCGACCGCCACCCCGGCCCAGATAGCCACCTCCAAGAGCACCGGCGTCACCTACCTGAAGTCCCTCCAGGCCGCCGACGGCAGCTACGTCACCGGTGGCGGGCTCTCCAACGAGTGGGCCTTCAGCGCGCTGGCCGCGGCCGGCACGGCGGCGGCCGACGTGACTCCCGGCGGCGACATCACCAAGAACGCCCGCCTCGTCTACCGCAACCAGCTCGCGGCCGCCGGCTGGCCGGGCACCTCGCCGGTCGCCACCGACTACCAGCGGGGCACCCTGAACGCCTACGCCGCCGGCATCGACCCGGCCCGCGTCGGCCCGGGCCGTAACCTGATCGCCGACGCGGTCTCGTACTGGCAGACCGCCGAACCCGGTTACTGGGGCCCGTCCGCCAACTTCAACGGCACCGTGTTCGGTCTCCTCGCCCTCGGCGGCGCCAGGACCCAGAGCGGTGCCCAGCGCATCCCGCAGTCCCTGTTGGACGCCTCCGTCACGGCCGTGCGGGCCAACCAGCACACGGACGGTGGCTGGAACTACACCAAGGCCGCCGGTGACCCCACCGAGCTCGGTACGGGCAGCGACATCGACATGACCGGGGCCGCGATGGCTTCCCTGTGCGTCGGCGGCGTCCCCAACACCGACCCGGCGGTCGTCGCCGCCAAGAACTTCTTCAAGGGCAAGCTGCTGGCTTCCGGGGCGTTCAACGCCATGTGGGGCGTCAACACCGACTCCAACGGCTGGGCCGTCTCCGGCCTGAACGCCTGCGGCATCAACCCCCAGGGCGCCGACTTCACCAGCGGCACCGGCAAGACCCCGATCGACTTCCTGATCTCCCAGCAGTTCAAGCCCGGCGGCGGCTTCAAGTACCAGCCCACCGACACCACCCCCTCCCCCTACGCCTCCGTCGACGGCCTGCGCGCCGTCGCCGGCGCCGGCTTCACCGCCGCCCCGCCCGCACCGGCCACCGCCGGCGAGCCGACCTGGTCCGCCACCACGAGCTTCACCGCCGGGACGGCCGCCAGGCTCGCCCTGGTCGTCGACGACGGCACCGGCGCGCTCAAGGTCTGCGCCGTCACCGTCAACCCGACCGGCACGACCGCGACGCTCGGCGACGTCCTCGACGCGGCCGCCACCGCCACCCCGGGCGGTTGCGTCACCGCCGTCACCCCCGCCACCGGCGGCGGGACGATCACCGCGCTCAACGGCACCGCCAACAGCGGCTCCTCCACCTGGAAGGTCAGCCTGGACGGCGCCACCGCCACCGCCGCCACCCGGGCCACCATCGTCCACGTGGGCGACACCGTCTCGCTGCGCTTCGGCAGCTGATCCGGGACCGGCCGCACCGGACGGCCTGACCACCCCTGGAACCGCCGGTGCCCCGGTCTCCGTCGCGGAGGACCGGGGCACCGGCTGTGCGAACGGGTGTCAGGGGGCGGTGATGCCCGGCTGTGCACCCGCGCCGAAGGCCCAGCCCTCGACATCGCCGGGGGCCGGGTTGTAGCTGGCGGCGCCGAGGCTGCTGTATGACCAGGGTCCGCCGTGCTGGGCGTGCCAGTACGACCAGTACGCGCTGCCGGTGGGGTTGGTGCAGGTCGTCGGCAGGGCGTTGATGGTGCAGACGAAGCCGGGGTAGCGCGGGTGGAAGGTGTACGAGAATCCGGCGCCGGTGAGCGCGGCGAGTCCGCTGGCCGGGTCGCCGGGCGCGCAGCCGGTCTGGATGCCGCCGCCGACGGCGGTGAAGTCGACCACGACGGTGACGCCGGTGGTGCCGGTGCAGGCGGCAGCCCGGGCCTCGGGGGCGTGCACGGCGCCGGCGCCGAGGAGGCTCACGGTCAGCGCTGCGACGGCGGCGAGCGAGCCGAGGGTGCGGCGGGTCAGGTGCTCGGTCATCAGGTCTCTCCTCGTGCGGTCGCGGGCGGTCAGGGGGTGGCGGGCGCGGGGCAGGCCAGGGTGGGCGCGTCCTGGCGCGCACCGGCGGCGGAGAGGGTGGCCAGCGGGGTGCCGGCCAGGCCGAGGACGGCCTGGCCGGTCGCCCGGGCCGCGTTGCCGGGGTTGAAGCCGGAGGCGTCGTAGGCGACCGCGCCGCGCACGGCCGGGTCGGCGTCGCAGCGCTGCTGGAACTTGACCAGGCGGCTCCAGCCCTTGAGACCGGCGCCGAAGCGGGCGTTGGAGAGCAGCGCCTGGGTCGCGAGACCGGTGGAGTTGGCGTTGGACGTGGTGGACCCGGCGGCCGAGAAGCCGCCGTCGGCGTTCTGGTGGGCGGTCAGCCAGCCGAGCCCGGCGGCCGCCTTGGCCGCGCGGCCGGTGGCGGCGAGCGCCTGGACGGCGAGGGCGGTGGCGTCCGTGTCGCTCGTGCAGGCGGCCTGGCCGAAGGAGACCGGGAAGCCACCGTCCGCGCACTGGCTGCCGGCCAGGAAGTCGACGGCGGCGGCCGGGGCGCCACCGGGGGTGCGGTGCAAGGCGATCAGGGCGAGCGACTGGCCGAAGGCGTTGCTGTAGTCGCCCCACTGGGAGCGGTCGGAGAAGCGGCCGCTCGGGGCCTGGAGCGAGCGCAGCCGGGCGGGCAGGTCGACGCCGCCGAACGCGGTCGGGTCCGCGCCGCGCACCTCCGCGGCGAGCAACAGCTTGGCGGTGGCGCCCGCGTAGGCCTCGGTGGTGCCGTCGCCGAGGTAGCCGGTGAGGATCGCGGGCTGCGCGAGCCAGGCGGTCGCCCTGGCGGCGGCGGTGTCCGCGCTGCGGGAGGCCGCGAAGGCCAGGACGGCGTCGATGGTGAGGCCCTGGTCGGGGTAGGCGGTGCCGTCGAAGACGGACTCGAAGTGGTCGCCGTCGACGAGCCGGCGGGCCAGCCATCCAGCTGCGGCGGTGTCCGGACGGATCGTGGGCGAGTCCGCCCCGACCGGTGCGGCGACCGCCGGAAGGGCAGTGGCAAAGGCGATGGCCGGTATCGCGAGGAGTCCGAGGGTGCGGCGGAGCGTGGTCACGAGGTTCCTTTCCGGGCCTGGACGCAGGGGCCCGGAGGGAGCGTCGGCGCGTGCCGGGGCAGCCCACGGAGCTCCGGCCCGCAGACCACGACGGGAGGAGTGGACGACACATCTCCGCCGACGGGTACTCGGGCTCGCCGCCGACACGGGGTCGACGGCCTACCGTTGCGGGTCAGCGCCGGATTCGGACCGGCTTCCCCCGACGGCGGAGTCGGAACATGACGGCCCATCATGACGAGGCGTGAAACGAGGGTCAAGAGCCCAGTACGACCAATCGCGGGAGGACCCGTCAGGTCGTCGACGACCGACCTCCGGGAAGCACCGGACCGGTCCCGGACGTCCCACGACCGTGGTGCGGCGCCCCTCTACCGGGCGCCGCACCGCGGCGGGCGTCAGCGGTGGGTGAAGGAGGCCGGGCGCTTCTCGGCGAAGGCCGCCATGCCCTCCTTCTGGTCGGCGGTGGCGAACGTGGCGTGGAAGAGGCGGCGTTCGAAACGGACGCCCTCGGCGAGGGTGGTCTCGAAGGCGCGGTTGACGCTCTCCTTCATCATGATCGCCGCCGGGGCGGACATCGCGGCGACCTTCTCCGCCGTCGCCAGCGCTTCGGCGAGCAACTCGCCCGCCGGGACGACGCGGGAGACCAGGCCGGCCCGTTCGGCCTCCTCGGCGCCCATCATCCGGCCGGTGAGGCACAGCTCCATCGCCTTCGCCTTGCCGACCGCCCGGGTGAGGCGCTGCGAGCCGCCGATGCCCGGGATGACGCCGAGCTTGATCTCCGGCTGGCCGAACCTCGCGGTGTCGGCGGCGAGCAAGATGTCGCAGAGCATCGCCAGTTCGCAGCCGCCGCCCAGTGCGTAGCCCGCGACGGCGGCGACGACCGGCTTGCGGAGACGGCCGAGCTCGTCCCAGGCGGCGAACCAGTCGCCGAGGTAGGCGTCGACGAACTCCAGCGACCGCATCTCCTTGATGTCCGCGCCGGCCGCAAAGGCCTTCTCGGATCCGGTGATCAGCAGGCAGCCGACCCCCGGGTCGCGGTCGAAGTCCCGTGCCGCAGCGATGACTTCGTTCACCCATCCGCCGCTCGGCGCGCGGAGCAGGCACCCCCGAGTGACCGCCGCGGGTGCGCAGACCCCGGCGACCTGCCCCACCTCTGGCACCGAACCCACCGAGCGGTGCAGCGGCCCCGCAACGCGACCGAGCACGACGTTGTCCGGCAGGACGAGGGCGAGCACGGCCATCACCACGGCGTAGCCGAGGCCGGCCGCGACGACGGCGTTCCAGGTGCCCAGACGCGGAGCCAGGCGCTTGCCGAGGATCACCGCGGCGACGCCGATCAGCACGCTGAGCGCGATCATCAGGAAGAACAGCGCGGTGCGCTTCCCGATGGTGTCCGGGTTGCCGACCGCCGGCGGCATCGCCGGGTACTTGAGAAACGTGCCCGACCCGGCGGCCGCGCCGCACGGCGGCGAGTCCGTGCGGCAGTTCTGCGCCCGGGTGGGCGCCTGGCTGGACGGCACGGCGGCCGCGCTGGGCGGCCGGGTGCTGGTGGTCGCCGAGCCGGTTTCGACGGCTCCTGGGTGGCGCACCCCGGCCGGTCGTCCTGAGGCTCCTGCGGACGGCTCATCACCCACCCCGCTCACCGGCCGGCGTGCAGGACGTTCTCGCGGCAGCACTCGGGGCTCGGCCCCTGATGGGGTACGGCAGGTCCACGGTCCCGCCGCCGGCGGTCGCGCTCAGCCCCGTCGAGCACGGCTCGGTGCACGGCACGGGCCAGCCGGGACCCCCACACGGAGCGCGGGCCGCCGAACGGGTCGGCCGCCGCAGGCGTGTCCGGTGTGCGGACGGCCACGCACACCGCGTCGGACGGCGTCCCGGAACAGTCGTACCCGGCCTCCAAAAGGGCTTGCACCTTGGCCTCGGTGGCCGTCGCGAGCAGGTTGACCAGACCGCCGTCGGTCACCTGGGCCGGCACCACCGCGAGGATGTTGATCGTTCCGGGAACGAACGCGCCCGGCGCGAACAGGACGGGCACCGACGCGGCGGGGTCAGCGGCCCACGTCGGGACCCCGATGCCGGTCGTCACCAGGGCAACGACGCCACCGTCCTCGCTCCACGTGCAGTCGTCGACCTCGGCGGCGGTCATCAGGCCGACGCCCGGCCCGCTCAGGCCTTCGGCCGCCGCGAGCTCCGCCAGGTGCCGATCGGGGTCCATGCGGGAGTAGCCGGACCTGACCTGGGCGTTCAGCACCCAAGCGCGCTCGCCGAGCCCCCCGCCCAGGACGGCACTGCTGACCATCCGCCACCCCGGGCCGGCCTCCCACACCAACTGGTGGCGGCACGAGCCGTCCTCCGTCCGGGCACGCCGCAGGACGACGGGTGGCCGCTGCTCCGGCACGAAGCTGTCCGTGGTACTCACCTCTCGGCACTCGGGATCCGCCCAGCCCTCCCCCGGCTCTCGGGCGCGCGGTGGCCGCCGGCCGGGGCGGCCGGGGATTCCAGCGGCCCGCAGCATCCGCAGCCGTTCCTCCCCCGCCCGTATCCGCGAACGTATCACTGCCTCCGGTTCGCCGAATTCGCCGGAACCCACCCGCTCCCTACGAGGAATCCGCAGGTGGCGCGGCCCGCGGGGAGGTGTCCGGTCGCGGCCGACGCCGGCGACCACCGGGTCCGGGATCCGGCAGAATCGCGGTCATGCGGCAGATCATCGTCATCGGCATCGGTGCGGGCGACCCGGACCACCTCACCCTGCAGGCGGTCAAGGCCTTCGCCCGCACCGACGTCTTCCTCCTCCTCGACAAGAACGAGCAGCGCCAGGACCTCATGCGCCTGCGGCGGCGGATGATCGAGGAGCACGCCCGGCCCGGTCATCGCGTGGTCGAGGTACCGGACGCCGAGCGCGACCGGACCACCCCGGCCTACACCGAGGCCGTCGAGGACTGGCGCCGGCGTCGGGCCGAGCTGGTCGGCCGGCTCGTCGCCGAGGAACTCGGCCCGGACGGCACGGGCGCGCTCCTGGTCTGGGGCGACCCGAGCCTGTACGACAGCGTGACCGCCGTCCTCGACGAGGTCCTGACCGCCGACCCGGGCGCGTTCCGCTACGAGGTCGTGCCCGGGATCAGCAGCGTCTCGGTGCTCGCCGCACAGCACCGCACCACCCTCACCCGGGTGGGCCACCCGCTGCGGATCACCACGGGCCGCCGCCTGGCCGAGGACGGCTTCGGCCCTGGGAGCGAGGACACCGTGGTGATGCTCGACGGCCAGGCCGCCTTCGACCGGATCGACCCCGAGGGCGTGCACATCCACTACGGCGCCTACCTCGGCGCCCCGGACGAGATCCTGGTCTCTGGTCCGCTCGACGAGACCGCCGCGGAGATCACCCGCCGGCGCCGGGAAGCCCGCGAGCGCAAAGGCTGGATCATGGACACCTACCTGCTCCGCCGCACCGAGGACTGACCGGCCGGCACCCGGCGGGCGCGCAGGGCCCGGCCGGCGCCTCCGGCGGCGCCTGTTGCAGCACGCGCACGCGTGCGCTACTCACGCCGAGCTGTCGCCGGGTGGCCGGCAGGCTCTCGTACTCCCGGTCTGTGAGGACGGTCAGGACCTGCCCGTTGATGCGGAAGCGGCGCGCTGCTGGTCTCCTGCTCATGCAGGGCCCCCTTCCTCACGGCGGAAACGCGCTTCCCCGCGATCGTCCATGAGGAGATGGGAGGCGCCTGGGGCGGGCGCGGTACTCGTACCGCGCCCGCCCTCTCGCGCTCACGCCGGTCTGTCAGCCGGCGACTTCCTCCCGCAGGCGGCGGGCGGCACCGACCAGGCTCTCCAGAGAGGCCCATGTCTCCGCCCAGCCGCGGGTCTTCAGGCCGCAGTCGGGGTTGACCCACCGCCGCTCGGCCGGGATCGCCGCCAGTCCGGCGAGCGCGGCGCCGCGCTGCCACCAGCGGCGCGTCGGCGCGGCGCCCTGCCCGAAGTCGGTCAGCGCGGCGCGGGTGACCCGCAGCGCTTCGCTGTTCAAGTCCTCTGACTGCTCGGTGAGTTCTTCCAGCAGCCGGGTGTCGATGTGCTCGCTGGCCATCATGTCCCGTCTCGGCTCGGCGGCCCGGCCGAATGCCGGACCGCTTCCTCCCGGCCTTCGGCACCCTCCCCGCCCCGGCTTGGCCGCCGGGCCGGAACCGACGGCGATTCACCTGTGCGGGTGAGTTCACCGGAGGCAAAGTTGACGGCACGGACCGGTTCCTCACCGGGGCCGGTACGTCGTCCCCGGCCCCGGCCCGATACCACCACCGTCCCGCGCGGCGGTGGCGTCAGTGCGCGTTCGGGCTTCCCGTTCGGAGTGTCTCCCAACGGGATTCCTCGTCGGCGGTGAGGGTGCCCCGCAGTTCGGCGAGCTTGAGGAGCTGGGCTTCCGCCGCGGCACCGAGGGTCCGGGCCTCGGCGCGGTAGTGGTCGGTGACGAGGGCGTCGACTTCGGTGTCGTCCATGGTGGGAACGACGCGCCCGGCGATCCTGGCCATGTTCCGGTACGAGCCCTGGAGCAGGAACGGCGGCTCGGTCCGGCTGCTGTCGGTCCGGGCGGCGGAGTCGATGTAGGCGCGGTTGACGGCGAGGACGGTCGTGCGGATCCGCAGCAGCTTGGCCAGGACCGCGGTCATCCGCTCGGTCTCGGCCGCGGACCACGGCCGGGAGAGCGCCCGCCCCGCGGGTTCTCCGGCGGCCAGGCGCAGCAGGGTCTCCAGGTCGGCGTGTTCGGCGGTGGCCAGCGGTGCCAGGTGGGGGTTGGCGGTCAGAACGTTCTCGATGAAGCTGAGGGCGAAGAGGTCCTCGCGGCCCGCGACGACGTCGCCGAGGTCCCACACGTCGGCGCGGTTGGCGAGCATGTCGGGGATGCGGAAGGCCCGCCCGGATTCGGAGTAGGGGTTGGCGGCCATGACGACGGCGAAGCGCTTGCCGCGCAGGTCCCACTCATGGGCCCGGCCGTCCCGGACGCCGTCGATGCGGCGCTGGGCGTCGCACAGCGGGATGAAGCGCTGGAGGAGTTCGGGTGAGGTGTGCTGGACGTCGTCGAGGTGGAGGAGGACGTTGCTGCCGGCGTGGAGGGCGAAGTTGACCTTCTCGATCTCGCGCCGGGCGGTGGCGTCGGGAGCGTCGGCCGGGTCCAGGGAGGTGACCCGGTGCCCGAGAGCCGGGCCGCTGACCTTGACGAGGAGCAGGCCGAGGCGGTCGGCCAGGTAGTCGACGAGGGTGGTCTTGCCGTAGCCGGGCGGGGAGACGAGCAGGAGCAGGCCGCTGCGGTCCGTGTGGGCGGTGCCGCCGGCCGTGCCGAGCTGCCTGGCGAGGTTGTCTCCGACGAGGGGGAGGTAGACCTCGTCGATGAGGCGGTTGCGGACGAAGCCGTTGAGGGGCGCGGGCCGGTACTGCTCCAGGCGCAGCCGGGTGCGCTCGGTGTCCAGTACGCGGGTGCGCGCCCGCTGGAAGGCGCGGTACGCGGGCATCGTGTCCCTGCGGAAGTCACCGGTGCGGGTGAGGAGTTCGTCCAGGCGGAGGACGAGGGTGCCGCCGTGGACACGCGGGTGGTCGCCGCGCAGGCCGGTGACGGTTGTCGCGACGGGGCCGTCGACGCGGTAGCGGGGCAGGTTCGGGGCAAGGAGCGCGGCTGTTGCCTCGGCGAGGTCGCCGGGATCCGCCGGGTGGCCGGTGGCGGCCGTGAACGCCTCCAGCCAGGCGGTTGCCAGTTGGTGGCGGACGGCCAGACGGTCGGGATCGTCGGGGATCGTGGCGAGGGCCTCGCCGAGGTGCTGGGCGCCCGGAGTGGCGTGGAAGCCGTCGAGCAGGGCGGTGGCGGCGGGTTGTGCGACGAAGCCCGCGGTGCGGTGGGCGAGTTCGTCGACGAGGTAGTGGCCGGCCCGGGCCTGTGGCAGCCCTGATCGCCCGGTGAAGTCGTCGACCGCTCGGTCGAGTTCGTCGGCGAGCAGGCCGAGGGCGGGGACGGCGCCGAAGCTCGCGCGGACGGCGGTGAGCGAGCGGGCCCGGGCGGTCCAGATCGTCCTGGCCGTCTCGTCGGCGCCGTGGGTCCAGAAGAGCTGGGCGACGGCGCGGGCGGCGGCGGGGTGGCGCAGCAGGCCGGCGGCGGCGTGCAGTTCGAGCAGGGTGCGGAGGATCGCGGTGGCGTCGTGGTCGTGCACGCCGCGCTGGTGTCCTTCGTCGTGGCGTTGTTCGGCCGCCCGGCGGACGATGTCGGACAGTGCGCCGGTCGCGGCCGCGGCCCGGAGGCCCTGGAGGCCGTCGGCTTCGGCGTCGAGGAGCAGGCTCGCGGCGAGGAGTTCGGCCCGGTAGACCTCCGGGGTCTCGGAGACGAGGGGTTGGTCCCAGAACCGTTCGGTGGCCGCGAAGGCGGGGTCGGTGACAGGCGCGCGGTAGTCGGTGCCGGTGAGGGCGAAGGTCGGGCAGCCACGCCGGGCGACGAGGGTGAGTTCGGGGCGCTGTGTGGCGATGGTGAACAGGTGGCGGCCCAGGCGTACCGTACCGGGGCCGCCGGTGGCCGGGGCGGCGCGGTCGCGAAGGGCGTGGTGGGCCTGCTCGCGCGCCGCGTGCAGGCGGCCGGCGACTTCCTCGGCGCGTACGGGGTCGCCGAGTGCGGCCAGTCGCTCGGCCAGCTGCCGGATCTTGGCGGCCATCGGGTCGGTGGCGAGCGCGGTGTCGATGTCGGCCGGGGAGCCGAGGGCGGCCAGGCGCGGGCGCAGGGCGTGGAGGAGGCGGTCGGCGGAGGCGGTGAGGCGGTCGGCCTGACGGGCCTGCTCGTCGAGGAGGGTCTGGCGGCGGGCGGTGAGGGTGTCGTGGATCTCGGTGCGGCGGCCGGCGAGTTGTTCGGTGAGCACGGGGTCGGCGTCGGCGAACCGGGTCTCCAGCTGCTCGATGCGCAGGAGCAGTCGGGTGAGTTCCTCGTCGCAGCGCCGGGGGGTGTCGGCGGTGGCCAGTGCCGTGGTGGTGGCCTGGGCGAGCAGGGCGGACTCGGCGGCGAGTTCGGCGGCGGCTTCGCGGGTGCGCAGTTCACGGCGGCGGACGGTGAGGGTGGTGCGGGCGCGGTTGAGCAGTCCGAGGACGTCGGTGAGGCGGTCCAGGACGGCGGTTCGGACGGTGGCGTCGGCGAGGTCGAGCGTGGTGACCAGTTCGGAGACGGTCTGCAGCGCCTCGGTGTGTTCGGCGATCAGGTCCGCGAGAGGGGTGGCGTCGGCGGCCGTGGTGAGTGCTTCGGCCGCGACGGTGAGGTCGGCGGCCTGCCGGTGCTGGTCGCTGAAGGCGTCCGGCTCGGCAAGGAAGGCTACGGCCCGTTGTGCGGCCTCTGCGGTGCCCTCCGCGAGGTGTGCGGCGAGCCGGTCGACGCGGTGGGTGTCGACGCGCCGCAGCGCGCGCAGGGCCTCGACCTGTGCGTGGGCGCGGCGCAGTTCGGCGAGTCGGGCGATCCAGTCGGCGGCGGAGGCGGGGACGCTGTCGTGGACGGGGCGCAGGAGGTGTTCGACGTGGTCGCTGGTCGTGGCGACCGCGGCCTCCGCGTGGGCGGTGAGCCGGGTGGCGGTCCCGTGTTCGGTGATGGCCTGCCGCGCCGTTTCACGGATGGCGGTCAGGGGTTGGTGGAGGTCGCCGAGGCCGGGATCGGCCAGCCAGTGGTGGCGGTCGGTGGTGCGGGCGCACGCGGCGAGGACGGCCTGGTGGCCGGCGGCGGTCTCGGTGGGTGCGGCGGCCAGACGGGCGAGGGCCAGGCAGTCGGCCAGGCCGCGGACGAGGTCGGGGTTGCCGATCCGGGCGAGCGGGCCGTGCCCGGCCGCCCGGGTGGTGGTGTGCGCCTCGTCGGTGAACGGGGTGCGCCAGATCTGTGCGGGGTGCAGGCGGGCTGGTTCGTCCGTCGTGCGGGGAGCGATGAGCGTGCCGTCGCCGAGCAGCGCGTGGCCCTGGCTGAGGAGGGGTGAGGTCGCTTCCTGGCGGACGCTGTTGTAGGGGAGCAGCAGGGTGCGCCCGTCGGTGGGGTCGCGGAAGGTGAAGAGGGTGTCCTCGCCGTTGGGGGAGGTGATCGTCCGCTCGTGGCACAGGCCCTCGGTCGGCTGGTCGAACGCCCGGTGGGTGCCGTCGGTGAGGACGTAGCCGCCGGGGAAGGCCAGGCCCTGGTCGGCGGGCAGGAGCAGGCAGGACTGGCCGAGGGCGTCGACGCGCACCGTGCCGCCGGTGGGCAGGTGGCAGACGAGGTGGCGGAACGTCCGCTCGCGGTAGGGCCTGATCCGGAGCAGCAGCAGGGTGCCGAGGCGTCCGTAGGCGATGTCGGCGTCGGCACGGGTCTGGTGCGGTTCGTCCAGCGGTTCCTCGTGGACGGTGCGCCCGGCCGGGGTGGCCAGGCGCAGCGTGCCGCCCTCCGTCGTCAGGACGAGTTCGCCGTCGAGGGACACGGCCGGCGGGCGGCCCGGCAGGTCGTGCTCCGCGGTGATCGCGGTCCAGCGGAGCTGTGGGCCGTCGGCCGGTGTGTGGTCGCGCTCGCCCCGGGCGTCCAGGTAGGAGGGGGTGCCGTCGGCTGCGAGGTGCCAGCGCAGGACCCGCAGGTCTCCCCGGGCCGGGCCGGTGCGGAAGACGGCCAGCAGCCTGGCGCCGAGGAGTCGCAGCTGTTCGAGGCGGGCGTCGCGGTAGTACCGGTGCAGTTCCTCGAAGTCCTGCCGCAGCCGGGGGTCGTCGAGGAGGCCGGGTACGGCCGTGACGGGCGCGGCGCTGAGGTCCGGGTGGTGGAGGGTGAGGATGTCGTCGAGGCCGGGCGCGGGGCCGGTGGTGTGCTGCCAGCCGGCCAGGACCAGGCCACCGACCGCCACCGCGTCCCGCAGGACGCGGGGCTCGGTGGTGGTGAGCCGTCCGGTGCCGGCGAGTGCCGGTTCGCCGCCCCCGAACTCCGCGACCCGGCGGGCGTTGAGCGCCTGTGCGCGCTCCGCCAGGTCGGCCGCGGCCCGGGTCAGGCGGGCGCGCAGTACCTCGTAGGTGTCGGCGTCGACGACGTCCTCGCTCACCTGTGCCGCCCTTTCTACTTCTTCGTGCCGTCGAGGACCGCGAGCGGGGTTTCGGCGACGCCGAGCCGCTTCGCCGAGGCGAGCAGTTGGGTGAGCGGTCCGGTCTGGTCCCCGCCGGCGCCGATGAGCTTCATCAGCAGGGCGGAGACGGTGAGGTTCTGCACGTCGGCGGTCGAGACGGAGGAGAGCACCCGGGTGAGGTCCGCGGTGAAGTCGGCGCTGCCGTCCAGCCAGGGTCCGGCGAGGGTACGGGCGGTATCGGAGTTGGCGACGAACGCGTCCACCGCTTTGCCCGCGGAGACGGACTGCACCAGGCGGTCGAAGAACACCGAGTCGCCGCCGACGATGTCGATGGTGGCCTTCTCCAGTCCGGCCGCCACCAGGGCGGCCTGGGCCTCGGCGATCTGCCGCTGGGTGTCCAGGTGCGCGAGGCGGACGTCCTTGTCGGCGGCCAGGCGCAGCCGGTACTCCTCGTGGCCGCGGCCGGCCTCGTCGAGGGCGGCCATGGCGGCGGCCTTCTCGGTCAGTCCCTCGGCTTCCGCCTTGAGCTTCGCGCCGATCTCCAGCGCCGCTGCGCACGCCTTCTCCGCGAGGACGGCGGCCTCCGCCAGGCCGACCTTCTCGATCGCGACGGCCTCCTGTTCGCGCACCCGCGCCTGGGCGAGGCCTTCGGCGGCGGCTTCCGCCTGGATGCCCTCGGCGAGGCGGATCTTGCCGGCTGCGTCCAGCTCGGCGGTCTGGCGGCGGGCCTCGGCCAGGACGAGGGACTCGCGCGCCTTGTGGTCGGCGGCCTGCTCGGCGGCCTCGGCGGCCTTGATGTCCTTGACCAGTTGTTCCTGCGCCTCGGCCTCGGCCTGGATGACCACGGCGCGGCGCCGGCGCTCCGCCTCCTCGACCGTGCGCAGGGTCATGATCGACTCCTCCTGCTCGGCGACGGTGCGGTCCACCGCGACGCGCTCGCGGACCACGTCGGCGACCTGCCGCTTCTCCTCCTCGACCTCCTTGTCCTTGGCGATCCGGGCGAGCTCGGTCGCGCGGTCACGGCCGATCACCTCCAGCAGGCGGTCCTTCTCGATGCGCTCCGCCTCGATCGCGATGACCCGCTCGCGGTTCTTCTGCGCCACGGCGACCTCGCGGGCCTGGTTCTCCCGCTGGATGCCGAGTTGCTCCTCGGTCCTGAGGAAGGCGGCCTGGGCCCCGAGCCGCTCCTCCTCCTGCACCTTGGCGATCTCCGCCTCCTCCTTCGCCCGGAGGGTCTCGATCTCGCGGCGCTGGCGGATCTCCGCGTCCGCCTGGCGGCGCTCCAGCTCCAGGACGGCCTCGCGGGCGTCGACGTTCTGCCGGGTGATCTCCTTCTCCTCGGTGCGCTGGTACTCATTGGTGCGCACGTGCTCGATCGCCGTCAGCTCGGTGATCTTGCGGATGCCCTGCGCGTCGAGGATGTTGTCGGCGTCGAGCTGCTTCAGCGGCGTCTGTTCCAGGTGGTCGATCGCCGCGTCCTCCAGGCTGTAGCCGTTGAGGTCGGTGCCGATCACAGCGATGATCTGGTCGCGGAACTCGTGCCGGTGGGTGTACAGGTCGGTGAAGTCCAGCTGCTTGCCGACCGTCTTCAGTGCCTCGGAGAACTTCGCGGCGAACAGGTCCTGCAGCGTCGCCTGGTCGCTGGCCCGGGCCGTGCCGATCGCCTGGGCCACCTTGATGACGTCCTCGACCGTCTTGTTCACCCGCACGAAGAACGAGATCCGGATGTCGGCGCGGATGTTGTCCCGGCAGATCAGGCCGTCGCGGCCGGTGCGGGAGATCTCGATCGTCTTGACCGAGATGTCCATCTGCTCGGCGCGGTGCAGCACCGGCAGAACGACCGCACCGGTGAAGGTCACGTCGACCTTCCGCGCCCTTGAGATGATCAGTGCCTTGCCCTGCTCGACCTTGCGATAGAGGCGGCTGGTGAACAGCAGCAGCGCCAGGGCGACGAGCAGGACGACGGCGATGAGCACGCCGAAGCCGACAGCGATGGTGTCCATCACGAATCCCTTGTGTGGAAAGGCAGTCCGAAAACGGGGCGGCGAACGGGTCAGCCGCCGAACGGACCGGAGTCGAACGCGGTCACGAGGAAGCACTCGCCCGCGGGGTCGTAGTCGAAGATCAGCGCGGTCCGGCCGACCGTCAGCCCGGGCTCCCCGGTCAGGGAGCGCACCTGGACCACCGCGCTCGACCCGTCCTCCGCGACGACCTCCGCCTGCCCGAAGTCGTCCGTGACCCGGCCGGTGCGCACCACGCACAACCGGCCCACGAAGTCATGGCGCCGCAGTGCCCGTTCACGGGGCAACCGGTCGGCGATCGGACGCAGCACCGCCCTCGTCCCCACCCAGCCGGCGGCCAGAGCGACCACCAGGACGACGGACCGCGCCGGCACCCCGGCGGTCAGCGCCGAACCGGAGAGGCTCACGAACCAGGCAATGGCGACGAGCATCGAGCCCGTGACCGTCACCGGCACGCCGCCCGGCCCGAGCGCGGCCAGGACTCCCCCGCGGGTGTCGACACCCTCTCCCCCGTCCAGGGCGTCGACACCCGGGCCACCGAGCAGCACCAGCACCCAGTACCCGATGACCACCAGCAACGCGAAGCTGAACAGCGCCGTGGGATAGCCCAGAGCGACCTCCACGAATCCCGGCACCCGTTCCACCCCCGTCGCCCCGCGTCGCGGCACCGTTCGGTGCCACGGCAATCCTTGCGAGCGAAGGCCTGTTCGCACATTGCCAGGACCAGGCAATCTTTATGCCGCGTTAACACCCTGGGTCGCGCAGGCGGGCACGACTCAGAGCGGTTGCTGGGGCCATCCCAGCAGGCGGGCTCCCATCGCCGCCGTCTCCAGGGTGTAGCGGTGCAGCGGATCCGAAAGGTCGTACCCGGTCAAGGACTTGATCCTCGCGAGTCGGTACGACAGCGTCCGCACGCTCACCCCGAGCCGCCGAGCGGCCTCCGCGTTCACGTATCCCGCCTCCGCCTGCACCGCGATCGTCTCCAGCAGTGCCCCCGCCCCGCCCCGCGCCCCGCCCAGCGGGCCGAGCACGCTGCGCACCAGATCCGCGATCGCCGCGCGGTCCCGCATCAGCACCGGGAACACCAGGAGCTCCTCCGCCCGCAACAACACGGCCGGCAGGGCGAGCCGATCGGCGAAGTCCAGCGCCCCCAGGGCCTCCTCGTAGCTGCGGACCACCCCACCCGCCCCGGAGTGACGCCGCCCGACGGCCACTCGCCGGGCCGGTCGGTAGCCGACGCCCGGCCCGAGCACCAACTGCGTGAAGAAGTCCAGCACCGCGCGCTCGCTGTCGGGAGCGACGCACAGCAGCCGGCCGTCCTTGCTCGCCAGCAGCACGTCCCGTTCGCCGAAACGGCCCACCAGCTCGCGTTCCACCCTCCGCACCACCGGGTGCACGTCGCCGTACGGCTCCTCCCCGACCGCCACCGCGACGGCGTGCGCGCCGGCCAGCCGCAGCCCGAAGCGCTCCGCCCGTTCCGCCAGCAGCCCCGGATCGCTGCGCCCGTACAGCAGGTCGTCGATGAACTCGCGCCGCAGCGACTCCTCCTGACGCACCGCGAGCCGCTGCGCCCGCTCGTGGCCCTCGCCCAGGGCGGCGAGCGAGGCGTCCGTCGCCGCGAGGACCGCCTCCCCCGCCCGGCGCAGCTCGCCGAGCGTGGTGGCCCCGGCTATCCCCGGCAGGGCCTGCCACTGCGCACGAGTCGCCCCCAGGCACTGCGCGACCACCTCTCGCAGCCCCTGCCCCGCCTCCGCACTGTGCTCACCGAGTTGCCGCAGCCCCTCCAGCTCCGGACGCCGGAGCTGCCGGCCCGAACGGGAGACGTCCGCGAGCAGTTCCACGTACTGGCGGACCAGCCCGGTGGGCAGGCCGCCGTTCCCCGTCATCGGGCCTGCTCCGGCCCCGGAGCGGGCACGACGCCCTCTTCGGCGCTCCGGGGGGCTGCCCCGGGTGGCAGGACGGGCTCGAAGCACACGACGGACAGCACAGGAGCTCACCCCATGTCGACGAGGAGCGTAGGGGGCCGCTCCACTACCCGCCGACCAGACTTCCCGGCACACCGGGCAGAACCCTACCGTCCCCTTGACGGTTCCTTGATGTGCGGTCGGCAGCGGGCATCCGCCGTCCTGTGGTGGCGGCTGCGCGTTGGGCGAGTTCGACCGGTACGTGGCCTGGCTCAGGAGCACGCCCGGCGCGACCCCCGACTGGTTCACCGACTCTGCCGCCGCGGCCGTCCTGGCAACCTGAGCCGACGTCCAACTGCACGCCGTCCGCACCTGACCGGCGACTGGGCCCGGCTGTCAGAAGACCGGCGGCCGGCCCAGCTTCGCCATCTTCACCCACGGTGCTCCACCGCATCGGCCTCCTCGGCTGGCACGACACCCGCACTCCCTCGAAGAACCCGCCCCACCACGCCTTCAAGCCGTCCATAGGTGGGCGGCGCAGCAGGGTGTAGGCGATCCAGGAGGTGAGGTAGACGGGCACGAGCGCGGCGGGCAGGTAGCGCTTGGCGAGCCAGACGCGGTTACGGGCGGTCATGCGGTAGTAGGCGGCGTGGCGGGCCGGATCGGTACGGGGGTGCTGGAGGACCAGGTCCGCCCGGTAGTCGATGCCCCACCCGGCGTCCAGGGCG
This sequence comes from Kitasatospora sp. NPDC058032, assembly GCF_042885845.1. Taxonomy (NCBI): domain Bacteria; kingdom Bacillati; phylum Actinomycetota; class Actinomycetes; order Kitasatosporales; family Streptomycetaceae; genus Kitasatospora; species Kitasatospora sp. NPDC058032. The sequence goes on from NZ_JBHVRK010000029.1 coordinate 84,438, forward strand.
CGCCAGGCGAACTGGCGGCGCTGGCTCGGTTGTACGAGTGGGCGGTGCAGCACGATCTGATGCCGGCCAGCCCGGTGGTCATGCGGTCGGTGCCCGGTCGGAGCGGCGGGCGTGGCCAGGCACCGGCGGCGTCGGCGAAGAACGCGAGGGCGAGCGAGGTGCGCCGGCTGACGCCGCGGGCGTTCTGCCGCTGGGTGGAGGCCGGGCTGCTCGGGTTCGGTGCCGATGGTGTGCCGGCGCCGGGGTGGGCGGGGCAGATGACCGACCGTAACGGGGCCTTCGTCGACCTGCTGTTCTCCTCCGGGGTACGGCTGGCGGAGGGCGCCGTGCGAACGAGTGATGCCCCCGCCCGGGTGGGCGGGGGCATCACTGGTGGATCGGCCGTGTCAGTGGCCGGCGGTGCGGTGGGCCGTCGGCGCGGACGGGGCGCCGGCCCCGGTGTTGGCCGGGGGTTCGACGGTGCGGCGCTTGGCGATCACGAGGACGATCAGGACGACCTGGAGCACGATCGGCAGGACCATGCCGGGGGAGGCCTTGGGGTCGGTGCCGACCGCGTTGGAGACGAGGCTGAAGTCCCACAGGCCGTGGACGAGCATCGGCAGCAGCAGGACGCCGCCGACGCGCAGGCACAGGTAGAAGAAGTAGCCGGAGGTGGAGACGATCACGGCTTGGAGGATGGCCTGGGCACCTTCTCCGAAGGCGTTGCTGACGTGGACGACGCCGAAGACCACGGAGGACCACAGGGCGACCTTGCCCTCGCTGAGTCCGGCGCGTTTGAAGACCTGGACGCCGATGCCGCGGAACATCAGCTCCTCGCCGATGCCGACGAGCGCGGTCATCGCGACCAGGGCGAGCACCAGGGAGGCCGGCTGGTCGGCGAGGTTGGGGTAGTTCACCGCCAGGACGGCGACCACCAGCATCGAGACGGGGACGAACCGCACCCAGCGCCGCACCGGTGCGCGGTAGTTCAGGACGCTGCCCCACCAGCCGAGCCAGGTCACGACGCCCGGTTCTCCATGGACACAGTTTGATGACAGGGCCGCTTCGGCCGATCCCGGGGCCTGCCCCACCCATGAGGTGGCGGGCCGGTTCGTCCGCCTCGCGGGATGCTCGCGATCCGTCGGGATCGGTCAGTTTCGATCTTTCCCCGCGCACGGCCGGGCGGGCTGATGGAATGACCGGCGACCAAGGCCCTTTTCTGCATCGTGGAGTTCCCGTGAACTGGCTGGACGCCGTCCTGAAGATCATCACCCCCCTCGAACCGATCATCGTGCCGCTGATCACCAGCAACCGTGACGTGAAGCACGCCATCAAGCCGATCTCCTGACCCGCCCACTGCGACGAAGCGGAAGGACCGTGCGCTTCACCGCCCTGCTCCGGGGGATGGCCTCGACGTTCCTTCGGCCCCGGCCGCCCAGGACCGAACGGGACCAGCCCCTCACCCGCGCCCAGATCCTCGCCCTCCTGGACGAGCTGCCCGTCAGCGAATGGCGCTACGACTGGGACCCCGACACCCTGCACATCGGCCCCATGGCCCAGGACTGGCGGGCCGCCTTCGGCTACGGCCGGCGCGAGACGACCATCGACGTCGTCGATTCCCAAGGCGTCCTGATCGCCGCCGTCCAGGAACTCTCCCGCCGCCTGCGCCACCTCGAACAGCAGCACGCCGCACAGCCGCCCTGCCGCTGCGCGCACGCCCACACGCCCGAACCCGATCCCGCATCCGCACCGTGAAGGAGCACTCCATGACCCTGACCCAGGCGATCATCGACCTGCTCAACGCCCTCGGCCCCCTCATCACCCCGCTCTGACCACCCGACCACCCACGGCACCGGGAGGACCCGCCCCCGTGAACACCACCCGCCGCGCCGCGACCGCGGCCGCCGCGCTCACCCTGAGCACACTCGCCCTGCTCGGCTCCACCGCCGTGCTGACCTTCGGGACCTCCATCCCCCAGATCTTCCACCTGAGCGTCGGCATCGGCACCTGACCCGGCACACCACCCGGGACCGCCGGCGGACCGGCCGTGACCGTTGATCGGGAACGGCCGGTTCGCCGCTTGCGGGACCGGGCCCGCGGCCGGAAGGCTCCGGAGGAGTCGCGCTCCGGGCACCGGAGTGCAGCACGAGCAAGAGGGGCGGGGCAGAGAACGTGAGGGCTCGGGCAGATCGTCTGCCCGAGCCCTCACGCCGGTTCGGTACAAGATGGCACGGCCGTATCGGCGCGCTACAAAGTGAAAAGGTCGTTGCGCACCCCGGAGCCGGGGTAGTTGCACTTGTGGACGATGACCGGCGCACCGTCATTGAGGCTGGCGTCGGACGGCCGACGGCGCCCGGTAAGCCTCGGGCCAGGGCGCGCGCAGGGAGAGCGCGTGGGCGGGCACGGTCACGACGGCGAGCAGCAGGGCCAGGACGAGGTAGGTGGCACGCCAGCCGAGATGCTGGGACAGGGCCTGCGTCAGCGGCGCGAACACCGTCGAGGCCAGCCCGCCGGCCAGGGTCAGCGTGGTCAGCGCCCGCACATGGTCGGGTTGGCGCCACCGGGTGAGCGCGGCGAACGCCGGCTGGTAGAAGGTGGCCGCCATCGCCGTCCCGGCCAGGAGCCGGCCGACGAGGATGCCCACGAGCGCGGAGACGAGCAGGGCCGCCGAGAAGGCGGCCGTGGCCGCTGCGGCGGACCACGCGGTGGTCTCGGTGATGCGGGAGGACAGGACCGGGAAGGCGCAGTAGAGGATGCCCTAGCCGGTGATCTGGGCCAGGCACAGCGCCGGCAGCGCGGCGCGAGGCCGTGACGGGGCCGAGGTCCCGGTCGCGGCCCCGCCGAGGCGGGTGGTGGGCTCCGGGGTCAGCAGCCGCCGGTCGAGGGCTGGGTGGGCGCGCCGAGGCCGATGCTCAGGACCTCGGGCGCGGCCGGGACCGAGCAGCAGCCACCGCCGGCCTGCTCGTCCTCGGGCTGGTCGAAGAGGCCGGCGCCGCCGCACACTCCGGTCTCCGGAAGGGTGAGCTCGACGCGGGCCGCGGCCTCGTGGTCCCCGGCGAGGGCGGCGGCGATCGAGCGGACCTGCTCGTAACCGGTCATCGCGAGGAACGTCGGGGCCCGCCCGTAGGACTTCATGCCCACCAGGTACACGTCGCTCTCCGGGTGGGCGAGCTCGGCGGCGCCGTGCGGGTAGACGGTGCCGCAGGAGTGCTGGTTGGGGTCGATCAGCGGGGCGAGGGCGGCCGGAGCCTGGAGGCGCTCGTCGAGGCCGAGGCGGACTTCGGAGAGGAACGACAGGTCTGGGCGCAGGCCGGTCAGCACCAGCACCTCGTCGACGGGCTCGCTGTGGCGGCCGTCCTCGGCGACCAGCACCAGCTGCTCGCCCCGCGGCTCGACGGCTGTGGTGCGGAAGCCGGTGAGCGCGGAGGCGTGCCCGTCGTCGACGGCCTTCTTGGCCCGCAGGCCGAGTGCGCCGCGGGCGGGCAGCTCGTCGGCCTCGCCGCCGCCGTAGGTGGAGCCGGTGATGCCGCGCCGCAGCACCCACACGGCGTGCGTGCCGGCCTCCTCCTGCGCCAGGTCTGCCAGGTAGGCGAGGGCGGTGAACGCGGAGGCGCCGGTGCCGACGACCGCGGTGCGCCTGCCCGCGTACCGGGCGCGCACGACGGGGTCCTTGAGGTCCGGGACGCGGTAGGAGATCCGGCCGCTCGCGGCGCGCTCGCCGAGGGCGGGCAGGCCGTCGGCCCCGAGCGGGTTGGGGGTGGACCAGGTTCCGGAGGCGTCGATGACGGCGCGGGCCAGGACGCGCTCCTCACGGCCGTCGGCGTGCTCGATGTGGACGGTGAAGGGCTGCTCGTCGCGGCCGGAGTCGACGATGCGGTCCCGCCCGGCGCGTGCCACCCCGGTCACCCGGGAGTCGTAGCGCACGCGCTCGCCGAGGACGTCGGCGAGCGGCTGGAGGTACAGCTCCGCCCAGTCGCCGCCGGACGGGTAGGCGGCGCCGTCGGGGCGGACCCAGCCCGTGGGGGCGAGGAGCTTCTCGGCGGCCGGGTCGACGACCTCGGCCCACGGGGAGAACAGCCGCACATGGGCCCACTCGCGTACCGCCGTCGCGGCCGAGGGCCCGGTTTCCAGGACGAGGGGCTCGATGCCCTGCTCGATCAGGTGCGAGGCGGCGGCCAGGCCGATCGGGCCGGCCCCGATGACGACGACGGGCAGCTCGGACCCGGCAGCGGAGGCATTCACAGCAGTTCTCCCTTGCTTCGACATCTGTCGATGACCTGTTGTGCTGCCAGCATGGCATCTTGCTTCGATGGGCGTCAACATAGGCATTCATCAAATCAAGGGTCGACTCCGGCGGCCGGAAGCCCCGACACCGCCGCAGTCCACCCCGCGCACGCCGCCACCGCCCATCCGGACGGCGGTGCGACTCCACCCGGGCCGGAGCGCGGTGCGCATCGGACTCTCGCCTCACCGACCGCCCGCCTCGAAGGACTCCACTTCCCTCCTGATTCAACAAGTGTCAATATTGATGCATGTCGAATGTGAAGACGCTGCCGCTGGCGGAAGCGGCCGAGGTGGTGCCGTGCTGCCCGCCGCTGACCTCCGCCGACCTCTCCGAGGCCGACGCGATCACGATGGCCGCCATGTTCAAGGCTCTCGCCGACCCTGTGCGACTGCGGCTCTTCTCCCGGGTCGCGTCCCATCCGGACGGTGAGGCCTGCGTGTGCGACATCCAGGACGTCGGGGTCTCGCAGCCCACGGTGAGCCACCATCTGAAGAAGCTGCGTGATGCCGGCCTCCTCTCGTCCGAGCGGCGCGGCACGTGGGTCTACTACCGGGTCGAGCCCGGTGTCCTTGCCGCCATGGCCGCCCTGCTCGCCGACCGGCACTGATCCGCAGGGCCCGCCTCCTGGTGCGGGCGGAGGCCTTCGGCACGGCCGCGACCGCCACGTCCTGGGGCGGGTGGTCATGTCGCGCATCTCCGACCGCTGCGCGTACACCGGCGGCATCGGAGTGCTCCGTCTGTGCGGTGCCCCGGCCGCCCCGCGGCCGGGGCACCGCTCCCACCCCCCTCTCGGCACTCATCACCTCGACCGGGCCGGCCGGGATCTGGACCGTTCAGTCCGCGAGCTTCCCCGAGAACACCACCGGCCTCGCCCTGCACCGGCGCCCACGGTTTCCGCTCCATCGGCATCCGCGAACGGTTCGGCCGCCATCGCGGCGTCCGGCGCGATGGCGCTCTCGTCGAACAGCGCAGTGGCACCGCGGTGTGCACCAGGAGGGCCAGGGGCTTCGAGAACCCGATCACCGCAGTTCGGCGTGATGGGGATCAGGCCGCCCGGAACGTGCTGGGCCCGGTCTGGAAACGTTGAACGTGTCGCCGCTGGTCATGGTGCTTCTCGTGGTTGAGCCTGGGCCATCTGACCGCTGAGCTTAAGAGGTCGCGCAGACAGGCGCGATGGGGCACCTCGGGAGAAGAAGAGACACAGGGCCTGGTGATCACGGGGCGGCGACGCTCTGTGATCACCAGGAGACCTGTGCCTGCCTTGATCCGCAACCGCCGTGACGAGTGGATCCGGCTCGCAGTCTTCATCCGGCTCCCGCATATCGCCCTGGCGGCGTACGACCGCATCGTCGGGCTCGTCCTGGACCAGATCGCCATCGATGGGTCGATCACCAAAGCACCCGGAGGCGGAGAAGCCGCCGGACACTCACCGGTCGACCGGGGCAAACAGGGCCCGAGTTCTCACCAGCTCCAGCGAAGCACCAAAGGAGAACGAGCTGTATCCCTTGAACTACCAGGACCCTGGAGGCCGTCGGCGGCGGTCGGTTACGGCATCGCCTCGAATGCCTCCCGATGGTCGCGTGCCCACTGCTCAAACGTGCCCGCCGGCCGGCCGAGCACCCGCGGCACGTGATCGGTGACGTAGGCCGCACCGCCGGCGCGCGCCCAGCCGACGCCGGTGCGCATCCCGGCCGGCAACTGGTCGAGCGCATTCGTGTCGGTGATCCTGACCGGCCGTTCCAGCACGCCCTCCAGGATCGCCGCCTGGTCCGCGAACGTCAGCAGCTCCGGCCCGGTCAGGTCGTACCGCTGCCCGTCATGCGCATCGCCGGTCATGGCGGCGACGGCGACCGCAGCCACGTCCCTCGGGTCGACGATGGCCTGCCGGGAGTCACCGGTCAGGTTCGGGATCGGCTCTCCGGCCTGGATCAGCGCCCGATGCCACAAGACGTTCGAGGCGAAGCTCGGCGGGCGCAGCATCGTCCACACGAGCCCGCTGGCCTCGATCGCCTCCTCCGCGGCAAGGTGCCACGCGCCGACGGTCGCCCCGTCGAACCGCTCGCCGCTGCCGATGGCGGACAGCTTGACGATCTTACGGACGCCTGCCGCCCGGGCGGCCGTGACCAGGGCGACGTCCTGGTCCGCTGTTGGTACGGGGGGCACGGTTACGAGGAAGACCGTGTCGATGTCGGCCACTGCGCGCGCCAGCGACGCCGGGTCGTCGAAGTCGGCCCGCACCCCGCCGGGCCGCTCGCGGCGGGACATCGCCCGGAACGGTAGGCCGCGCTCGGTCAGCAGGCGGACGACGTGACTGCCGATGGTGCCGGTGGCACCGGTAACAAGGATCATGTCCCGACGATGACAGCGCTCTCACGGCTCCTGATAGGAAGTTTCGGCACTATTGATTTCTCCGGGGTTGGTGGGAGCCGCGTCTCCACAGAGTTCGGGAGCCGGTGGTTCTCCGGTGAGTTCGGGAGCCAGCTGGTGTGATGGCGTGCGACATGCCGCTTTTGGAGTAATCAGCACGCTTGTGGGCCGTTAGGTCGTCACACCGCGCCAGTTGATCATGGTCCAGGTCAGGGGAGACCGCTATGAACAGGTGGCGTGAGGTGCTGTTCGAGAGGATCCGCCGGGCTCACCGGGAGGGAGTGTCCGGACGGGAGCCCGCCACGCGGTTCAAGGTGTCGCGGAGCACCGTGAAGCAGGCGTTGGAGTCGCCGGTGCCGCCGAAGCGGAAGCCACTGCCGCCGCGCCCGGGCGTGCTGGAGCCGGTGAAGGGCTGCTGAAGTGCTCCTCGGCGCCGTGCGGCCGGCCTCGGCTCACTGAGCCAGGTGTCGCTCCAACGCGGCGAGGAATGCGTCTGGGTTCTCGAGGTGGCAGGCGTGGTCGCCGGGCAGTTCGAGAACCCGGGTATCGGGAAGCCGTTCGTCGAGGACGGCGACGACCCTCTTGAGCCAGTCGGTGGTCGCGGAGCCGTGGACCAGGAGGACAGGGCACCGGATGTCGGCGAGTTCGGCGACGTCGCGGTCCGGCCGGTCAGCCTGCGCCGAGCTCCAGGACAGGGCCATCCGGTGCGGGACCCAGCGCGGCCAGGCGGGGTGGTCGCGGGCCTGCTCCTTCGACGGTGCGAGTCCGGCGAGTTCGAGGAACTCGGCCAGGTCATCCTCGCTCACGTCCTGTCCGGCCAGCGCGTGCAGGAACTGGTTCAATCGTGCGACCTCGGGGGCGGACTCGCCGAGGCCGTCGAGGATCCAGTACGCGGCGGGCTCCACGAGCGTCAGCGTCCTCACCCGCTCCGGATGGGCCAGGGCGAACTCGACGAGGGCCCGTCCGCCGCCGGACCACCCCGTGAAGTCGGCCGTCTCGACCCCGAGGGCGTCCACCGTCATGAGCAGTGATTCACGCTCGATCGCCGCGGTGTACCCGGCGTCCCCGCGCTCGCCGGCCGAGCCGAGCTCATTGTGGATCGGCTGCACCCTGACGGTCCGCCGCCTCGCCGACAGGGCGTCCGCGAGCGGCGTCCACGACACCCATCCAGTGAGCCCGCCAGGCACCAGGACGACCGGTGGCCCCTCACCCTTCACCTCGTTGACCAGGACCCTCGGTTTCATCGTCCACCTCCGACGGGTCCCGACCCCCGGGGCCCGCGCAGCGAACCTATCGACACTGGCACGACTGCTCCCCCGGACGCTCCGCCCACGCCAGCACATCACCCGATCCATACCGTTCGTCGTGGGCCGTTCCGGTCATTCGTAGGATCGGGGCACCCAGGGGTGCTGGGTATGGCTGTCACCCGACCGCCGA
>NZ_JBHVRK010000030.1:0-5483 GCF_042885845.1 Kitasatospora sp. NPDC058032
GAACTCCGCGGTGAGGTGGATTCCCCGGAGACGGGTGAACGGGTGGCCGCTTACGTGGCGAAGTACACCACGAAGGGTGCTGAGGCTGCGGGCGCAGTCGACCGGCGGGTGACGAGTGCGGCGGAGATCCGGCTTCTGCGGGTGTCGGCGCACATGCGGGCGCTGGTCGGGGCCTGCTGGCGGTTGGGTGGTCTGCCGGAGTTGGCGCACCTGCGCTTGAGGGCCTGGGCTCACATGCTCGGCTTCCGGGGGCACTGTCTGACCAAGACCCGGTCCTACTCGACGACGTACCGCAGTCTGCGGGCGGAGCGGGGGGACTACGTTCGTGGCGTGCCTGCTCCCGAGGGTGAGGTGACCGTGGGCTCCTGGCGGTTCGCCGGAACGGGGTACCGGCCGGGAGAGGCCGTGATCGCTGAGGGAATCGCCCTCGACCTTGAGCGGACCCGAGAGATCACCCGGGACTACCTGCCTCCCGGGTGGGTGGGTGGGGCGCGGCGGCGCGGTGGTGGGGCTGAGGGTTCACGGTCGCCGGCTGACGGGGGCTCCGATGAGTGATCTTTCCGGGTGGGCGTTCGCCCATGGTCCCGACGTGGGTCCGGCCGTGTGGGGGTTCACGACGGCGGCCGGTGACATCGCCCGGGACTTGTCGGCTGCGGTCGGCGGTGTGCCCGAACAAGACGCAAACGGCTCCTGGAGCCTGATCACCTACGCGTCGGTACTGCGGGTGGAGATCGCCGGCGGTTGCACGGCCGACACCTTGCCTTTTCGGCTGGCGTGCGCGCCGGGCTTGGGGGCGTTCGCGCTGCGGTTCGGTGCCTGGAGCCTGGCTGAGGTGCTGGGGGTCTCGGTCGTGGAAGCGCTCATGGCGCAGAGTGCCGCTGTGGTCGCGGAATTGGAAGTGACCGCTCAGGACGTCAGGACGTTGGGCGGGCGGATCGTCCGTTACCCCGTTCCCTGCCTGACCCTGTGTACATGATCGGTGCCCCGGACAGTTGAGTGTCACTGTCCGGGGCTCTGTTGTGGTGCGGCGCCTATGCGGCCTGTGTGTAGGGGTTGAGACCGGCGGTGATCACGTATCGCTGGGGGGCCGTTTCGGGGAACAGCACAACGCGCACGCCGAACTCGTTCAGGATTTCACGCCGCGCCGCGTCGTCGGGGGCCGCGTGCCATTCCTGGGCGACCGTGCGGCCGGTGGGCATTAGCCTCATGCCCGCCGGGCGCTCGGGGCGCTGCTTGAGTTCTTCGATCTCCGCGCCGATGGCCGTATAGGTCTCCGTGTACCACTGCGCGTCGTCCTCGTCGTTGTACAGGCCTCGCGCGCGGTCGTTGCGAAGGCGCTTGCGGTCGGCCTGAAGTTCCTTGATCCGGGCGGCGTACCGGGTTCCCGGGTCGTACATCTTCCGCATCACCTGGCCGCTTCCGTAGCGGCTGAGGAACCAGTCTTCGGCGGCCTGGTCCAGGAAGCTGATCGCCATTGACGGTGCCGGCTCGCAGTTCACCGATGCGGGAACACCCCGAACACGGCCTGTGCAGCCGTAGGCCAGCTCATTTGTTCGGCCGGCGATGTAGAGGCGGATCCCGCAGTTCCCGCACCAACCGACTCCGGAGAGCCGACGGACCCCCATCGGGGCCCGGTTGGTGCTGGGCGCCTTCGGGTTCGTCTTCTTGATCAGCGCGTCACGGGTAGGCCGGTCCCACAGCGGGTCCGCCAGCCTTACCGGCCGGCCGTCCTGGCCGATGACCGGCTTGCCCTGGTGCATCAACAACCCCAAAGCGGCCTCGCTGGTGAGGATCACGCGAAGGGTCTTGGGCGTCCACAGATGACCCTTCAGGGGGCGGCCGTAGATCTGTGCCCGTCGATCGGATGGCGAGGGGACACCGGCCCGGTTGAGCCGTGCGGCCTCGGTGGAGCACGTGATCGTGCCTGTCTCGTCCGCCAGGATCCGTTCGGCAACGTTCTGGATCACTTGGGCTGCCACCTGGTCGATCTCGACGTGATCAACGGAGCTCGTGGGGAACAGCCGGATGAAGTGGTAGCCGTAGGACGGCTTTTGCTTCGGTCGGCCGGTGGCTCGCGCGGATGCCGTGTCGTCGACGTTCCGCTTTTGGATGGCTCGCAGTTCCATCTGCGACGCCCAAGCCTTCATCATCCATTCGTTCTCGTCGGCGGGGTTGGAGAAGTCCCACACCCCCCGGTGATCGGCGGTGACGATGATCTGTCCCGCCTTCGTGAGCATGTCCTGCGTGTTGAGGGTGTCGCGGACGTTCCGTCCTACCCGGTCCACGGAGGCAGCGGCGATCCCGTCGTAGGGGCCCATCTCCCCTCGCAACCACGGCCCCAGTTTCGGACGGGTCATGGGGTCGGTCGCTCCCGAGACTTCAAGGTCCTCGGCCCACGCGATGATGTGGGCTCCGACGTCCGCCGCTGACCCCAGGATCTGCCCCCGCTGCTTCTCCGGGCTGAACGTCGAATCCGTCTTGCGGCTGAGCCGCAACACCCCCACCAAGCAACGACCGCATCCGCAGTAGTCGCTCGTCAGCATGTGATCCATCTTCCGCACTCCCTATGCATTGCGGAAGTACCTGGGCGGGAAGGACAACTTCCCGGCCGACCGCGAGGCCGCCGAGCGCGCCCTTTCGGCCAACCCCGAGTTCCGGTCCACGGCGCGCGCCAACCGGGGCTTCCTCACCAGGGCGGTGCGCTGTGTGGCCGGCCTCGGCATCGACCAGTTCCTCGACATCGGAACCGGCATCCCCACCGCCGGCAACACCCATGAGATCGCCCAGGCGGTCGATCCCGGCGTCCGGGTCCTCTACGTGGACAACGACCCGATCGTGCTCGCCCACGCCCGCGCCCTGATGGGCGGCAGCGCCGTCGGCCGCACCACCGTCATCCAGGCCGACCTGCGCTCCCCCGTCGAGCTGCTGGCCGACGCCCGGGCCGAGAAGCTGCTCGACCTCGAACGCCCGACGGGCCTCGTGCTCGCCGCCGTCCTGCACTTCGTGCGGGACGAGGAGGACCCCTACGCGCTGGTGCGCACCCTGCTGGACGCCCTCGCGCCCGGCAGCCACCTGATCCTGTCGCACGGCACCGCGGACTTCCTCCCCGCCGAGGTCCGCGACCGGGTGACGGGGGTCTACAGCAAGGCCACCGCTCCCCTGGTCGGCCGCACCCGGGACCAGGTGCGCGCCTTCCTCGACGGCCTGGAGGTCCTCGACCCCGGGGTCGTCACCGTCCCCCTCTGGCGCCCCGACGGCGCCCTGCCCTCGGGTGCCGACCGGGTCAGCATGTACGGTGCGGTGGCCCGCAAGCCGTGACCCCGGCGGAGAGCGCTACGCCGGCTTGCTCGCGCGGACGGAGTACATCAGCGGGACGCCCGGCTGCCCGTCCGGGTAGCGGAAGACCCGGTCGTGCTCCAGGACCGGGAAGCGGGCGAACACGGTGAAGTCGTGCTCGTGGAGGAACTCGATCCGCAGGCCTGCGGCCGCCAGGGCGCTGACGACCTCGCCGACGCCGTGCTGCCACTCGACGGTCACGGTCGCCGCCGTGGGCGCCGGCTCGCCGTCGGTGTAGGTGCTCGCCTCGTCCCAGACCGTGGCCTCGCGGTGGAAGTAGTCGTACTCGACCGTCCGGCCGTCCTCGCCCAGGCTGTCGGCGAAGGGGTGGAACTCCGCGAGGTAGAGGAAGCCTCCGGGTGCGACGAGGGCCGCCGCCGTGCGCGCCCAGCGGGTGATGTCCGGCAGCCAGCACAGGGCACCCAGGCCGGTGTAGACGACGTCGAAGCGCTGTCCGTCGAGCGCGTCCACCGCGTCGTACACGTCGGAGACGACGAAGCGGGCGGAATCCGCGCCGATCCGCCCGGCCAGCCCGGTGGCGGCCTCCACGGCCGGCCGGGAGAAGTCCAGCCCGGTGACGGTCGCCCCGCGCCGGGCCCAGGACAGGGTGTCCTGCCCGAAGTGGCACTGGAGGTGGAGCAGGGACTTCCCGGACACGTCGCCGACCTCGGCCAGCTCGAAGTCCCGCAGCACTTCCTTGCCCGCGACGAAGCCGGGCACGTCGTAGAACTCGCTGGCCACGTGCACCGGGACGCGCCAGTCCCAATTGGCGCGGTTGGCCGCGAGCCAGTCGTCGGGGGCGGTGATCTTCTCCATGCCCGCCACGCTAGGCAGGCTCCGGTCCCCCGTTCAAGCCGTTTTCCGGGGCCCGCGCTCCAGCAGGGAGAGCAGCGGCGGGTGCACGGGCCAGGGGAGGTCGGGGGCGGTGACGGCGAGGCGGAGGGCGCCGAGCAGGGGTGGGCCGTCGGGGGTGCGGAGGCGGGCGGCGGGCAGGCGGGCGGCGAGGGCGTCGAGGGTGGCGCGGTGCAGGGCGGTGAGGCGGAAGAGGCCGCCGGTCAGGACGAGGTCGGGGGCGGGGAGGCCGGCCGACGCGGCGGCTGCGGTCGCGGCGGCCGCGATCTCCTCGCCGGCGCGGCGGATCAGTCCGGCGGCCACCGGGCAGCCCTGCTCGGCCACGGCGGCGACGTCCGGGGCGAAGGCGGCGAGCAGGGCGGCGCGGTCGGGGCGCGGCTGCAGGGCGGCCGGGAGGCCGGTCACGGGGCCGTAGCGGCGTTCGGCGGCGGCCAGCAGCGGGGCCGAGCCGCCGGGACGGCCGTCGTACGCCCGCAGGGCGGCTTCCAGCCCGGCACGGCCGAGCCAGCCGCCGCTGCCGCAGTCGCCGAGCAGTTGGCCCCAGCCGTCGGCGCGCCGCCAGCCGGCTCCGGGGTGGAAGCCGATGGCGACCAGGCCCGTGCCGCCGGCCACCGTCACTCCGGCGTCCGTGCCCAGCGCGCCCACGTGGGCGGTGATCGCGTCCCCGGCGAGCACCAGGTGCCGGGCCCCGGTGGCCCGGGCGAGCGGATCGGGCAGGCGGGCGGCGAGGTCACGGCCGAGCAGGGCCATGCCGGTGGCGCCGACCGCGACGGCCCCGATCCGCGCGCCGTCCGGCAGCCCGGCGGCGAGGCCCCGGAGCGCGGGGAGCAGGTGGTCGAGCAGCGCCCGCGCGTCCTGGCCGCCGGCCGCGGCCGACACCCGGGCGGGTGCGGCCACCTCGGCCGTCCGCGCCCCCGCGAGCCCGTCCGGCCACCGGGCGGGCGCCAGCGCGAGCCGGGTCCCGGAGCCGCCGACGTCGACCCCGGCGACCCAGCGCTCCCCCGGTGTCCGCTCCACGATGTGCCTCCAGGGCGTGTCGGTCCGGCCGGGGCCTGTCCCGTGGACTCCGTCGGAGCAGGCCGAACCCCGCGGCCGCGCGTTCCGCGAGGTCGACGGCGGACCTCATCGTCCCAGAGTTCGTCGCGGGCGAGGCCGTTCGTGGTCCCCGCCCGCCCCGTCCCCGTCCCCGGTCGGGGGGGGGGCGGCGGGGGGGGGGGGGCCCCCGCCCCCCCCGGGGCGTCGGCCGCGGCCGGCCGGGCCCGCGGCGGGGCCGGGCGGGGGCGGGGGTGAAGCGC